>CAZLGG010000076.1:0-18497 GCA_964559135.1 uncultured Planctomycetia bacterium | reverse complement strand
ACGTCGCAAAAGGGCGTCGTAGGTGTAGGTGTAGACCTTGTCGGAGGTCTGGCCGAGCCTTCCCATGTGGTCGTACTGGTACTGGGTCGTGGCGGCCTGCGAGGTGCCCACGCCACCCGTCATCTGGGAGAGCAGACTGCGTCCACTCCAGACGTAATCGGTGATGACCCCTTCGGGGGAGATGGTGCGGACAAGCCGGCCTTCCGCGTCGTAGCTTCGGGTCGTGGTGAGCCAGTCCTCTCGTCCCGGCGGCTGACGGTTTCTTGACAACTGGGAGACGAAGGCGGTTAGCCTGGGGCCATGAAGCCTTCGAGGTCGAGAATCGCGGGCCTGCTCGTGGTCGTCATGGTGTCCGCGGGGGGGCTGTTGACTTTCGGGCTCCTGAGCCTGAAAAGGACAGCCGAAGACGCACGGGCCACGGCCCAGGTGGAGGCCCGCGCCGCCGCCGAGGCCCTGGCGGGACAACTGCGGCAGGCTCTCGAGGATCCGACGATCCTGGACCGCGTACCGCCCGATGAGACGTTCAGCTGGGACCCCGAGGGGCGTCTCGTGATTCCCCCCGAAGTCGGATGGCTGCGAACCCCGCCCCCCGAGCCCGACATCCTGCTCTCCGAAGCCGCCCGCAAAGCCTTGCGGCGCGCCGAATCCTCGGAGTTCGTCGAAGGAGATCGCCCCGCCGCCATCGAGGGCCTCGTGGCCGCCGCGGAGGCTCTCTCGGCCCCCGACGACAAGGCGTTTCTTCTGTTGAGAGCGGCCTGGTGCGCCCAGAGAGGAGACCTCGCCGCGAAGCGCGATCTCCTCCTCGACCAGATCTCAGGGGAGACACTCACCGCCCCTTGGCTTCGGCATTCGGCCCTGATCCTACGGGCGATTCGGGTGGGTGCCCTCCCCGAGGATGCGGCGAAGGACCTCTCCCGACGGGATCCGGTCGCGGCCCGAGCCTATCTCGCGCGGCTGGCCGCCCACGGAGTGGGGGATCTGGAGCCGCTGCGGCGCGAAGTCGAGACGATCGCAGATCGTCGACGCCGCCTTCGCGCGGCCGACGACGTCTTGCGATCGGGCGCGGCCGACGGCTCCCCCCTCCTGGCTTCGCGGGATGGGTTTCTCGTCCTCCTGTTTCCGAGTGCCGAGGGTGGCGGGCGGGGCGCCGCTGCACGCCCCGAAGAAGCCATCCGTTGGGCGGGGCTCGACGCGAGTCGCTTCTCCGTGGGCGACGACGCAGCCGCCTCGGACGGCGTCCAGGCCGCTCCCCTCATCGCCGTCCTCCCCCGTCGAGGAACGACAGCCTCTCCCTGGACCGACTCCCGCTGGGTGAGCCTCCTGCTCTTCGTGCTCGCCGGAAGTTTCTGTTTGGGCCTCTTCTTCACGCTGAGGGCCGTCCGGCGGGAGGCCGAAGCCGCGCGGGTCCGAAGCGAGTTCCTCACCGGCGTCACCCACGAGTTGAAGACGCCTCTCGCATCGATCCGCCTCCTCGCCGAGATGCTGGAGGAAGGCCGAGTGCCCGACGAGGACAAGCGCGCCGCCTATCATCGCCTGTTGAGTGGAGAATCCGCACGCCTGGGCATGCTCATCGAAAACGTCCTCGACCTGGGGCGGATGGAGCGGGGCGAGCGGGCCTATGACCTCCGAGTCCAACCCATCGAACCCACCGTTTCAGAAGCCGTGAACCTCTTCCGTCCCCTCGCGGAACGGGACGGTCTCACGCTCGACGTCGCCCTCCTTGCGTCCGACTTCGTATGCCGGCTCGATCGAGGCGCCCTCGTGCAGGCGTTGCTGAACGTCTTGGAAAACGCGCGCAGGTACGCCCTCGAAGGCGGCCGGCTCGAGGTCCGCGGGCAAGCGACGGAGGAGATCTACACCGTCCTCATCCGCGATTTCGGTCCGGGCATTCCCGAGAACGAACGGGAAGCGATCTTCGAACGCTTCCGCCGTGGAGCCGCCCACCAGGACGGATCCATCGCCGGCGTGGGCCTGGGGCTCCACCTCGCTCGTCGCCTCCTTCGCGATCTGGGGGGCGACCTGCGCGCCGTCGAGCCCCCCGACGATCAGGGCGGCGCCTGTTTCGCTCTGACGCTTCCAAGGAGAGGTGCCCATGGCTCATAGACTGCTCGTCGTCGAGGACGACCCCACCTTGCGCACGGGTCTCGAGGACGCCTTCTCGATGGAGGGCTACGACGTCACGGTCGCCCAGGATGGGTTCCAGGCCGAGGAGTTCTTGCAAACGCGTCATTTCTCCGTCGTCGTGCTCGACATCATGATGCCGGGCAAGAGCGGGCTCGAAGTGCTGAAGTCCGTCCGCGACGCCGGTATCCTCACACCGGTCATTCTGCTCACGGCCCGCAGCGACGAGAACGATCGCGTCTTCGGACTGGAATTGGGCGCCGACGACTATGTCACGAAGCCCTTCAGCCTCAGGGAACTGCTCGCCCGCGTGAAGGTCCTCATCCGCCGGGAAGAGCGGGTTCTCGATCGGCTGAAAGAGCTCGCCCCACCCCAGGCCTTCCGCATCGGGGAAACCGAAGTGGATCTTGGCACCTTCACCGTGACCCGAGACGGCCGGACCTTCCCTCTCACGCCCAAGGAGGCCGGCATGCTGCACCTCCTCCAACAGGAACGGGGCCGAGTCGTGAGTCGGGACCGGTTCTTGAGGGAGGTCTGGGAGGACGGGGACGCCGTCACCCACCGCACCGTGGACACCCACATGCTGAACCTGAGAAAGAAGATCGAGGAGGACTCGTCCCGGCCCGAGCACCTTCAGACCGTGCACGGCGCCGGGTATCGGCTGACCTGACGTTTTCCTGACAGGGGTTTGACGGGCCTTGGACACGGCGCGGCGAACCGAGGCGACCATGGGAGTGGAGCGGAAACAAACGACGTCAAGGAGACGAAAACCATGAAAGCCATGCCCACCTTCGCCCTCGCCCTGCTCGTCATCGCGGGCTTCGTGGTCGCGAGCCCCGCTCAGGACAAGAAGGCTTCCCGCGCCAAGACATCCACCGTCCTCGCCGAAGCCCGCGCGGCGGCGGACCTGGAAGGCGACCTCGCGAACGCCCTTTCCCTCTACGAGAAGGCCGCCGAAGACTCGTCCCTCGCTCTGTCCGAACACGAGGAAGCCCTCTACGAAGCGGCCCTCCTCTGCCGGAAACTGAAACAGGACGCCAAGGCCCGCCAAATCCTTTCCCGCCTCTCCGGCGGAGTGACGGAATGGGCCGTCAAGGGAAAGGCTCTCCTTCGAGGGAAGTCCAGCCACGAGGATCAAGACGCTGTCCCCAGGAAACGCATCCAGATCGCTCTGAGCAAGCTCTTCAAGAACACCCATGCCAAGGAGGGCCTCGCGGAGTTGAAGCTCATCGGCGAGCCCGCCATCCCTTTCCTCGTGAAGGAGTTGAACGCCCAGAGGGACAACCTCGTGTTCGTGGCGAACGCCGTCGAGGCCATCGCCACCCTCGGAGGCCCCCGGGTGAAAGGGTGGTTCGCCTCCGTGCTCGCCGACAAGGACGTCTACTTCCGCCGCGCCGTCGTGCAGAAGCTGGCCACGAGCGCGAAACTCAAACTCATTCTCGCGCCCTACATTCACCAGTTGATCAGGGACGAGGACAAAAGGATCGTCCAGACCATCATTCGTGCCTACAGGAGGCGGCGCGACCTGATCACAAAAGATGATGTCGAGGCCGTTCTCGACCGAAACGACGTGCACCTCGCCACGAGCATGATCAAAGACTTCAAAGTGTACGACTTCGCCGCCGCAGACCCCGCCTTTGCCCGAGAGGCCGCGAAGAAACTCATCGAGCTGCTGCCAGGGCTCGAGAAACAAGAGGAAAGAGACGTCGTCTCTAGTTTGAGCTTTATCTGCCGGAGCCAGCCCGAGACGGCATTCATGTTCTTGAACGCCCTCGTCGCGTCGTTTTCCCGTGATTCGTCGGATGAGTCCTGGGCGGAGGGTGGCATCTACCATAACTCGGAATGGAAGAAGACCGAGACGGTGTCGGCA
The DNA here is from genome assembly GCA_964559135.1 of uncultured Planctomycetia bacterium. GTDB lineage: Bacteria > Planctomycetota > DRQF01 > DRQF01. Next base: position 14,506 of record CAZLGG010000076.1, on the reverse strand, counting down.
CGAGAATTCCTGAACCTCGCCCGGGAATTCCCCGAGGGCATGTTCGCGAGGTTCCATGCCCAATCCACGACGCCCAAGAGAGGGTTTTGGCGCGTCCGGAGTTTCGTTATGGCCACCATAGGGTTCACGGAATCATGGACACCCGCCGATGTCCCGGCGGCCCTGAAACTCCTCGAGCTGGGGGTCTATCCGTGGCGCGACGCCTCGCGGCTTGAGCAATGGATCGCCGAGCACGCCACCTCGGAGCAACTCCCCCTGATCCTCGAGCACATCATGGACTTCAAGACGGCCGGTCCGGTCTTCGACAGGCTGCTCGCGGAGAAGGGGCGGGAGGATTTCGTGGCGCCCCTCGAGGGGTGGATCGACGCCTTTCTCGGGCCGGACCGCAAGATCCCCGAGAAAGGGTGGGACCTCTCGAAGAAGGCCGTCGAAGCCCTCGTTCATCAGAAATCGGAGGAGGGATACGACTACGCCGTGGGACTCGTCCGTTCCAACCCCGCACTCTTCACGGCCGTGGCTAGGGGATTCGAGAAGGTGGCCGACGATCCCGCGATCCTGCCGTTTCTGGCGGAGCTCATCGTGTTGCCGAGCTCGGACGAACGACACGCCGCTGACGCACGCTACCCCCTCTGGGTGACCCTCTATCGGGCGGGGCGGCCCGAATCCATCCCCGCGCTCATCGCGGGCGGTCGGCGGGGCATCCGAAAAAGCAGCAACGTGAAGCACATCGAACTGCCCCTCTTCGAAACCACCGCGTTCTCGGGCGCCGACCAAGCACGCATCTGGAAGGACCTCCTGCATGGCCGTGAAGAGGAGCTGGGGCACGATGTTTATGTGAGCCTCAGGGACGCCGCCGTTGTCTCCCACACGGTGGCCGACCTGCCTCCGGAGGTCAAGACCGTCCTCCTGGACGCTACCTTCGCCATGGCGCCGCGGGATCGTCGAACCGTCCTTTCCCTTTTCGCCAACGGGCGCTTCCCCGACATCCCTCACCGCGACGCCATCTTCGCCCGCGTGCTGAGGGAACTGGGACCGGCGGAACAGACTATGGTACTGGGGGCTCTCGACGCCCCGCTGAGCGAAGAGTTGGTCGCAGAGGTGACCAAGCTCCTCCGCTCGACGGACCGGGACCTGGTCTTTGCCGCCATGCGTGCGGTACGTCGTCTGCACGACCCCCGCTTCGCGCCGGCGATCAGGAAACTCCTCGCGAGCGAGGATGGGGGGCTGAGGAGCGACGCCGTCCTCACCCTGGTGGCGATCGAGAAGGATCACGCTCTCGACGCCATCTTGCCGCTGGCGAAGGATGAGTCCTCATCCGTCCGCTGGAGTGTCTTCTCGAGCTTCATGGTCGTCCCCGACCGCCGCGCCATTCCACTGCTCGTCGAGGCCTTGAGGGACCCGGTGAAGAAAGTACGGGGTGTCGCCGAATCGACCCTGAAACGGTTGCAGTTCTACTTCGATCAGAAGGAACGTTGGGAGCGATGGATGAAGGGCGTGGGCCTCGACGCCGGTAGCGCCGCCGATGCCCTCCTCCGACAGGCGGCGCCGGATCAGCCGAAAATGATCCGCGTGACCGCCATCCGATCCCTCGGCACCCTGGGCGTCGCGGAAACCCTGCCGATCCTCATCCGCTTCATGCAGGAGGGGGACCCGGACATCGCTCGCGCCGCGAAGAAGGCGGTGGACCAGATCAACCGGGAGGCGGAAAAGAAACCCGTCAAGAACTGAAGACGGCCGTTCCCCCCGAGCTGGAGCCTCGTTCAGAGGCTCCAGCCGTCCCGGTACGCAGGCCGGATGAGGGCGTTGGCGTCCTCGTCGTTGGTGACCCGGCAGGTGGCCGCATCCCAGGCGAGCTTCCGCCCCCGGCGGTGCGCCGCGATCCCTAAGAGCACCGTCTCGGACAGGGCGCCCGAGTCGCTGAAGTTGCAGGTCGTGGCCCCCCCCGTCTTACAAGCCCGGGCCCACTCGGCGTGATGACCGATGGAGTCGGGGATGAAGGGCTCAGGAGGTTGGAAGTCCTTGAAGACGTCTTTCGGCCCGAGGATATGACGTCCGTAGTCGGCGGCGAGCCAGCCCTTCTCCCCCACGAAAAGCAGTCCGTTCTTCCAGCCGGAAAGACCGCGAGCTTGCAGGAGGTCCAGGGGACGACGGCCGCCGTCATACCAGGTGACGGCAAGCCCCGGGCGTCCTCCCCGAGGCGGGTGTTCGTAGCGCACCTCGAGGGCGTGAGGCGGAGACTCGGGGTCCGCGGGCGGGCCCTTTGCCTCGATGCTGACGGGCCCCCTGAGATCGCAAGCCCAATGAGCGAGATCCATGTAGTGGCAGGCCATGTCGGCCAGCGTGCCACCGCCGAAGTCCCAAAAGCGCCGCCAGTTCGCGGGGTGATAGGTGGGGTGCCAGGGGCGCATTCCCGCGGGACCGATCCAAAGGTCCCAGGACATCCACTCGGGAATGGGGGGCGTCTCGGCGGGACGCTTGCCGCCGCCCCAGTCCTTCTCGCAGAAGACGTGGACTTCCTTCACCGTGCCGACCGCCCCGGTCTGAATGAGTTCCACGACCCGCCGGTAATTCGAGCCCGCGTGAATCTGGGTGCCCATCTGGGTGACCAGCCCCCGCTCTCTCGCCAAGTTGGCAAGCACCCGCGCCTCCCAGACGGAATGCGCCAGCGGCTTTTCGCAGTAGACATGCAGACCGCGACGCAGGGCGTAGGCGGCGACGGCGGCGTGGGTATGGTCGGGGGTACTGACGGCCACGGCGTCCAGGTCATCCACCGTATCGATCATCTCCCGGAAGTCGGCGAAGACGGCGGCCTTCGGCGCCACTTCCCTCCTTGCTCTTGCGAGATGCCGGGCGTCCACGTCGCAAAGGGCGATGACCGCTTCCTTGGAGAGAGCGTTCAGGTTGGCGCGCCCCCTTCCTCCCACGCCGACGAACCCGATCCGCAGTTTGTCCGGCGAACTAGGCCAACGAAGACGTGGGCGACGAGGAAGAGCGAGGGTTCCGAGGGCGGCGAACGACCCCAGGACGAAACGACGGCGATTCGTTTTCATGATCGACTCCCGGATTCTGATGCCCGGGCATGATACAGGAATCACCGCACTTCCGGACGAAAACGTCGAGCCCCTTGCCGCGCGGATGCGTGTCATAGAGATCGCGAACCCTTCGGCCCAGGTCCTCAGTGGCGACGATCCCTCGAAAAGGGTGGCTCGGAGCCAGGCACGGCACCCCAAAATCTCCGCGCGAGGTCCCGGAGGTCCTCAACCGGCCTTGTGGTGTCGACCACGGTCTTCTGGGAGATCTCCAACCCGTCCTCGGTCTCCCAGGCCTCGAGGAATCGAGGGAGCAAGTCTTCCCGCGCGTCCGAGAGGCCGCCTCTGCGGGCGCGGAGACGCTCCCGCAACACGGCTTCGGGAGCCCGACACTCGAAGAAACGGAATGGCGCGGACAGCTCCATCGCGAGGTCCCGGGCGCGCCGCCGAAGAGACGCGGCGCAGAACGTGGTATCCAACACCACGCTGCGTCGAGCCTCGAGCACGACGCGGGCGCGACGCAGAAGTTCGGCTTGGACTTTTTCCGTGAATTCCTCGCTGTAGGCCTCCGCCGGGGCCGATTCATCGTGCCCCACGCCCGCCAGATGTTTCCGGATGGCGTCCGCCGCCAGGTGAACGGCCTTCCCCCCCGCCGCGAGCGACTTGGCCACCGTCGTTTTCCCGGCGCCGATCACGCCGCCCACGCAAACGAGTCGGGGGGGCGTCCCGGGCCCGTCCAAAAGGGAGCGAGCAAGTTCGAAGTAGCCTGCCGCTTCGTTCCGCTTCCCTCGGGCCACGGTGTCCGGCGCCACCGGGTCGCGGCTGACGAACCCCGCCACCTTCCCCCGTACGAAGGCGCGATAGCTCTGATAGAGGTCGATGAGCGGAAAGAAATCCACGTCGTCCATCTCGAAGGCCGCGAGCGCCAGAATCTCTTCCGCCATGTCCCCTCGCCCTTCACGGTGAAAATCCATGGCGAGGAAGGCCAGATCGAGCCCGGGGTCGGCCCACCGGAATCGCTCATTGAACTCGATACAGTCGATGATCACCGGCTCGGCGTCCCCCAGAAAATAGACGTGCTCCAACCGCAGATCGCCGTGGCCGTCTCGACCGGGTCTGGTCTCGATGGCGCCTCGCAGAGCGCCCAGGGCGCGGCGCTGGCCACGGACCACCGCGTCCAGAAGCTCCTTCGAGATGACGTCGGGCGCAAAGTCCACGGTCTGCGCAAAGTTCTCATCCACGCTCTCGAAGAACATGGGAGCCCAGGATGCGACGGGTTCCGCTTCCCGGAAGAAGCGGGCGAGAAGCCTTGCCATGGCCTCCTGGTGACGCGTGGACAACGCCCCCTCGCGCAGAAGAGCTCGGGCGGAGCATGCGTCGGGGAGCCGCTTCATGTGGACGGCCCAGTCCACGATCTCGCCCGGGCGATTCATCGCGTAGCCCTGCTCGTCGTGGTAGATCGGCAGGACATCCAGGTACACGTCGGGAGCCGTGCGCCGATTGAGACGCACTTCGGCCTCCGCGAACCGCCTGCGAGCCTCGAGGGTTCGGTAGTCCAGAAAGCCGTAGTCCTTCGCGCGTTTGAGCTTGAAGACATCGCGATCCGCGAGGATGACCCGCGAAATATGGGTGGTCTTCAAGGCCGTGGTCGTCGTGGGGACAGGCAGGTGGCTCGGATCGAGGAGATCCTCGAGCATCGCCTCCTCCCGGAGGTCCGCATCCGACTCCGCCTGCCCACTCACACCCCTATCGTCCTTGCTTGAGGGAGACCTCCACCCCCAGATCGGAGCGCTGCTTGATCGCCACCTGGTCGATCGAACGCAAAAAGCTGGTCCAGGTCTTGAAACCCAAAGCCTTCTGGTTGAAATCCTTGAAGGCCGGGATGGCTGTCAACTCCCGTTTGAGCAGAGCCGATTCCATGGGTTCGCCGGTTGCGCGGAGAATCTCCACGACAGCCTCCTGCGGCGTTTGCGGCTCCCGTTCCTTCTTCGTGGAAGAACTGGCTCGGCGTTTCCTCGCCGGTTTCGGCGGCGCCACGATATCGTTGTAGAACTTGAAACGATCCGCCAGTTCGATGACGTGTCTGGCCGTGGATTCCTTGTCCGGACCGATGACGATCACGGTCTTGCCGTGAGACTTGAGCTTGGTCACCAACGGGCCAATGTCGGAATCGCCGCTGACGATTGCGAAATCCGTGATGAAGGGACGCAGCAGGAGGCACTCGACGGCGTCGGCGGTGAGCAGGATGTCCGCTGCGTTCTTCTTCCCGTCCCGCGTGCGCTTACGAACGTGGATCATCTCCACGCCCATGTCCTGGAGTTGATGTTCGTGGGCGTTGAACTTGTCATCGGACCAATCCGCGTAGGCCCGGCGGAAGATGACGTTGCCGAAGTTCTCCTCGAGGAAGTCGATCACCGGCTGCAGTTGGAGCCAGCTCGGTTTGTAGCCCTCCTTCTTGGTGAAAGCGAGGACGAGATTCTCGAAGTCCAGCAAAAGCGCCACATGGAAGTCGTCGGCCACAGTATGCCTCCCTTCGGCAAACGAGATCGAAGCCGAACGAATCCTGTTCTAGGACGGGAGTTATGCCAAGGCCCCGCGAGAAAGGCCGCCTTGTCCAAACGAGGCATCCTCCTCCGGCGCCCGGGCCGCACCTTCTGCTTTCTCCTCCACGGATCCCTTCCCAATCGCTATCATACGAACTTGCACCAAATGGGCGCGACGTCGCCGTCAAGGGCATTGCGCCACTCCACGGCAGGAGGGAACCCATGAACATGTACCGTTCACTCGTACCCGGCCTCGCGTTGGCGATGGCATTCCTCGTCCCGGCGGGCGCCCAGACCGCCATGTTCTCCGACCAGACAGCCGCGACGGGCGTCGTCGCGAGTCATGTCCCCACCTACACCGCGAGTTTCGTGGCCGGAGGCGCCGTGGGAGACTTCAACCGGGATGGATTCCAGGACATCTTCATTCCGTCCGGCGGGGGTGTTCCCGACCGACTGTTCATCAACAACGGCAACGGCACGTTCACGGATCAAGCGGCCGCCTGGGGTGTGGCGGTCGCTCATCGCAGCACGGGCGCGGCCGTGGGAGATTTTGACGGCGACGGATGGCTGGACATCTACGTCACCAGCCTCGGTCCCGCCGGAAGCGACGCACCAGGCCATCACCGCCTCTACAAGAACAATGGCGGCATGAGTTTCACCGATGTCGCGGGCATGATGGGCGTTGCAACGACTTCGGGGGGACAGGGCGACGGTTGGGGGGCGTGCTGGGGAGATTACGATCTCGACGGCGACCTCGACCTGTGCGTCGCGGGATGGATCACGAATGCCAACGTCCTATTCCGCAACGACGGTACCACGTTTACCGCAGTGACGGCCGCCGCCGGGCTCGGCGCCCTCTCCCAGGTGAACGGATTCACTCCCAGGTTCGTTGACATGGACGGGGACTTCTATCCGGAACTCATCTTCATCGGCGATTTCAGCACGAGCCGGTACTACAAGAACAACGGCGACGGCACATTCACCGACGTGACCGCCTCATCCGGAACCTCTCAGGACGGGACCGAGATGGGAATGACGGTCGGCGACTTCGATGAAGACGGGCTCTTCGACTTCTACGTGACGACCATCAGCACGAACAACCTCTACATGAACCAGGGGAACAACACGTTCGTCAACCAGGCTTCGACGGCTGGTGTCGACAACACTCAATGGGGCTGGGGCACCGTCGCCGTGGACTTCGACAACGACACGTTTCTCGACCTCGTGGCGACGACCCAGAGCGGTCGGCAATATGCGTTCCAGAGCACCGCCACGGCACCGTCGCAACTCTCGTTCAACGAGGTGGCTCTCACGATCGGACTCAACACGGCGATCTCGGGAAGAGGTCTCGCCAATTTCGACTACGACAACGACGGCGACCAGGATCTGGTCTTTTTCCCTTTCAACGGCCCCATCCAGGTATTCCGAAACGACGTCTCCGGACCCGGCAATACACACTGGCTGAGAGTCTTCCTCGATCGAGGCAACAACCCGTTCGTCGCCCCGGATGGAATCGGGTGCAAGGTCAAGATCCAGCTGGGTACGCGACAGATCGTCCGGTTCATCGACGGCGGCAGCAACTACGCCAGCCAAAGCGAGCTGTCCGCGTTTTTCGGACTGGGCACGGCCACGACCGTCAACCAAGTGACCGTGGAGTGGAGTGACGGCACGGTTTCTATCCTCAACAACGTCGCCGCGGATCAGACGTTGACCGTGGTCGCCAACTTCAACCCGGCCACCGCGATACTGCAATCGATCTCCCCCGACTCCGTCACGGAGGGCAGCTCGGCATTCACGCTTTCGCTCCAAGGATCGAACTTCGATCCGACGAGCGTCGTCAAGTTGGATGGCACCGCTGCCCCGACGACATTCGTCTCCACATCCCTCCTTCACGCCCAGGTCGCGGCCTCGGTCGTGGCCAATGCGGGCACAGTCAATGTGACGGTGGACAACGCGGCGATCGGAGGAGCGCCCAGTGCCGTGCGGACACTCACCGTCGCGGCGCCTTCGCTGGGAACTGCCGGCTCCGGCTTGCCGACTCTGAAGATCAACGGGTCGACCGGCGGAACGGCTCGTCGCGTCGATATACCCCTCGGAGCCCCATTGGTGATTACGATGGATCAACCGGCGACCAACCCCAATCCCTCGCCGCTCGCCATATGGGGAATCGTGGGGGTTCCGGACGCAAGCTCCGCCTTCACGTTTCCAGGGGTTGTGGGGAGCATGGCGTTCACCCCCTGTGCGGCTTACCCGGCGCCCAACGCCTTCACGCTCGTGAACACCTACTTCCAGGACCCGTGCGGGGCCTTCGCCGGCGCCGTCGCGACACCGTTCGCCGTGACGGCCTCAGCCCCCGTGGTGCCTTTGACGTTCACGCTCCAGGGAGTCGTCAACATCGCCCCGGCCGGCAGCAATCTTCCGGTTTTCACCAATGGCGTCATCGCCCACATCCACTGAATCGAAGACGCGATGGCTGGACCCAGCCAGAACATGGGCGGCGCCACGCATGTTAGGCTCTCGCCATGGAATACTGGATTGACGGTTACAACCTCATCCTGCGGAATCGGTGGCAGGAGCAGGAGGGGTCTCTCGAGCGGGCTCGGGAGGTCCTTCTTCGCCGACTGCAATCCCTGAAGGCCGAGGTCACGGTTTACTTCGACGCGTCGAAAATGCCTCCTCCTCCCGGGTTGGTTCAAGCACGGGAAGGACCCGTCGTCACCGTCTTCGTGCGAGAAGGCACGGCCGACGACCGCATGGCAAACGATCTTCGGGCTCGCGGGCGAGGAAAGCAGGTCACGGTCGTCACGGACGACCGCGAGCTGCGACTCCGCGTGCGGCAGTTGAAAGCGAAAACGTTGGGAGTCGCCCGCTTCATCGAGCGCCTTGAGAAATCCGTCTCGCCCGCCAGCTCACCTCGCCGTCGAGCCAGATCTTCAAGTGAGAGAACGAGCCTCCCCCAACACCTCTCGAAGAAAGAAGTGAACGAATGGCTCGATTTCATGGGAGTGGACGAGGACTGGACGCCGGACGACCTTTGACCCTTTCGCTGTGAAAGCCGCTAAGCCCCCTTGGGATTGGGTCCGAACCGGTTTTCGCCGGGAGTCCCGTCGAGAATCATGAAGATCAAAAGGACGATGGCGCCGACGAACGGGACGAGACTGACCAGAATCCACCACCCACTCCGGTCCGTATCGTGGAGGCGGCGGACCGAAACGGCCACACCGGGAACGATCACCGCGAGCATGTAGAGTATCAACAGCAGGCCGGCTCCCCCGCCGAAGAGAACGCTGTCGAGAATCGCAAGGACGGCACCGATGATCAGGTTGAAAAGAAAGAACATCCAGTATTCTTTCCGCCGCGCCCGACCGTCGAACTTCGCGTAATTCTTCAACACTCCGAGATACCAATTCATGAATCTCTCCTTCACTTCTCGAGGGGATGACAAAGGTGTTCCCGTCCACGTCCGGGAAAAGCACGCCCGCCGTCGGGCGAGAAGTTTAGAGGAAATAGACAAAAAAGGCGAGATGGCGTGAGAGAACGGGAGGCAAAAAAAGGCCGCCGGCAGCCATCGGGGGGGAATTGATGGCGCCGGCGGTTGTCCCCTCGCGTGGGGGGGGACGGGATGTTTTGTAGAGTCCTGGGCGTCAGTTCAAGGTCAGGACCAAAGCGTTGGTCGAGGAGGCTCCGCCGGGATTGAGGGCGTCCGACAGCAAAGCCTGCACGTAGACCTTGTAACCGGCCAACCCGGGGATGTTGGGGACCCCCATGACCAGGGTGGCGGAATTGGCCACGATCGGCTGTTGCAGGACGACGCCAGGGAAAACGTTCGCGCGGTCGATGGCGATCCACTGCACCAAGCCGTTCCCCGTATCCACATAGTCGGGTTCGCCCGCCACGAAGAAAAAGGCGTTTTCACCGCTCACTCCGTTCGTCACCGTCACGCCGAATCCCGTGTTGCCGAGAGTCGGCAATCCCACCGACGCCAGATCCGGGCTTCCGGCCGAGCCGCCGGAGGCCGTCCCGTACGTGAAGACGCTGGCTGTCGGTGTTCCGGCCGGCTGGATGTCCACCACGCCGCAATAGACGGTCACCTCGGAGCCCGTGTCCATCACGATGTCCCTCGGACCGGGGGGCGCATCCGCGGCGACGACCACGGGAAACATCTTGTAGGTCACGGAGCCCAACGTGCCGGATTCGACGCTGCTCGGCCCGAAAGTGATTCCCGCTCCAGTCATGCTGAATGCGCTGTCGGCCGTGGTGGAGACGCTGGGGCCAGCCACGATGACGAAGGTATTGGCGCCGGGCGCCAATTCGAATCCGCCGCCGTTGGCGCTGAAGCCCATACCCGGTCCGGCCACTTCGTTGGCGAACGTCAGGTTGAGCGTGCTGTTGGCCGCGGGAAGGGTCAGATCCACGGACGACGTCACCGAGGCCGGAGTCACGTTGACCGGCGTCGGAGAGGCGGTGCTCCCCAGGAAGGTGGTTTGGAACGTCGTGTCCTTGCCCGTCGTGTAGAACGAACTCGTCACGTTGCTATCCCCCACCGGACCGTCCAGGGGCTCCGCGTAGATGACATAGGGGCCCGCGGGCAAGCCGGAGAGTTCATAGGTCCCGTCGGGCTTGCTCATGGCAGCCGCCACGGTCACGCCGTCGACGAGGCTGCGAGCCACCACATGGGCGCCGTAGACGACAGCGGAGTTGCGCATCACGGTGCCCGTGATCACACCCGTGGCCCAGAAGTGGGGAATCGACGGATAAAGGCCGTTGATGCCCGCGACATCATCGGTGCTGAGAGTACGCTGATGCGTCTCGGCCGTGCCGGAGAACGGATACATCGTCGAAGAGCAGACGGCGCTGTGGTTCAGACCGAAAGCGTGACCGTACTCGTGACACGCGATGGACTGGATGTCATAGAAGCCCGCCGTGCCCAACGTGCTGAACGTGAACGCGGGATTGAAGACAATATCCGCCTCGGTGAAGTTGAGGCTGCTGTTGAAACTCGACAGCGTGATGGCGAGTGCGCCGCCGACGGCCGCCGTGTTCGCGGCCGTGTTCTGGAACGTGAAGAGATTGATTCCGTCGGTGCCGACATCCGTGACGGCGGTCGTCCCGCCATCGACGAAGTCGAAAACCGAAGCATCTTCCCATGCCTGGGCGCCTGCATCGCCGGCGGCCTGCGGAGTACTTCCGGCCTCCACGTTGGGAATGGCCGGGAGGTTGTTGACGGCGTCGTTGTACATGAACGTCACCGTGCTTCCGCTCCAGGTGACAAACCCGGTGTTGCCGCCGACGGTTTGGATGTTGATGACGTGGGCGCCGCCGTTGGCGATCGCCAGGGCTTGGGGGCCACGGCGAGGACCGCCGGCGAGGGCGGTCGCCGAGCAAACGAGAACGACTGCGAGAGTGGAGAAACGCATCACTTCTTCTCCTTCTTCTTCGCGCCCTTGGCGACGAGATCCGCGACGACATCCTCGAAATCATCGAGGGCGACCGTGTCGGTGGCGGAGCGCAGATCCTTGGGGACCTCCTTGCTCCAAACGTGCGCAAGGCCGCGGTCGAGGCGGATGACCCAATCCTTCGCGGCCGGATTCCAATTCATCCGGAAGGCCCCCTGCGAGAGACCATGAGTTCTCCAGTGCCCGAGTGCATCCTTCTTCAACATGAGAAGCACGGTTTCTCCGAGAGCGTATTGCGGCATCCCGGCGACACGCTGAGTGATGTCGCCGACGGTGCCGCCGACCTCGGAAACGACGAGGCTCTCGACGGCTTTCCCCTTGAGGTTGCGCGCGATTCGCAGGCGGTAGTGAGTGAAAATGATCCCCGTCCCCGGAGCGTAGGCGGCGGTACGTTCGACGACCTTGCCTTCGACGATGCGTTCCGATTCGGCTGCGAGCTGAGTGAGGGTCTTTTTGATGATGATCGTGGCATCCGCTCGCGGTACGCTGTACGCGCTCAAAGCGGCCAAGAACATCAAAGCCAGCGTCATGCGCTGCAACATGGTGGTCGTCTCCTTGAATAATTTCCCACGGGGGTCGAACGTGGACGCGCTCTCCCCGCATCTTCATTCATCGGACTCGATCCTAAATCACTTGAGGGAGCATGTGGGGGTTTATCGGGGGCGGATCCATCGTCGCAGCCGAAGGAGTTCGCCCAGCGACCAAGCCTGGAAGGGCGCGCCCCGTGGAGCGAAGGGCGGATCCCCGTCAGCGAGTTCCGAGATGTGCCCCAGCCCCCGCCGCTCGAGCCATCGACTCCATTCCCCCATGGCGCCGGCAAGAGCGGACGGATCCGTGCCGCAGCGCAGCTCGGCTTCCATGTAGGGCCCCCAAAGCCACAGCCATGCCGTCCCCATATGATAGGCACTATCCCGCTCGGCGGGAGATCCCTCGTATCGTCCGCGATACCAAGGGTCGCTCCGGTCCAGGGATCGGAGCCCACCCTCCGTGGCCAGTCGACGGCGCACCAGGGTCGTCACCGCGAGGGCCCGATCCCGCGGCAACCAATTCCAAGGGAGTCCGCCCACGGCGAGAATCTGGTTGGGTCGGAGTCGAGCGTCCACGGTTCCCGAGACGTGATCCACGTCCACGACATCGAAGAGCCCCCCGATCTTGGAATTCCAAAAACGCTGCCGAAAACTCTCCGCCGCCCGTTTCCAGCACGTCCCGCGATCGGGGTCGACGGACTCCGCGATGCGCAGTGCCGTCAACCAGAGGGCCTGGATTTCCACGGGCTTGCCCACTCGTGGGGTCACCGGTCGGCCGTCGACCTGGGCATCCATCCACGTCAAGGGAGGACCGTCGACCTCGCCGGCACGCAGAAGACCGTCCTCGTCCTCCGCAATCCCGTGGCGGGTTCCCGCGGCATAGGCGTCCACGATGGAAAGGATGGCCCCATGAAGCACATCCGTCTCCTCCGAAGGGGCGCCTCCCTTCCGGGTGCGGGCGGCCAGATGCTCGTGGGCGGCGATGACGAACCAAAGTGCCGCGTCCACGGAGTGATACTCCGGTTTCTCCCCCTGGTCCGGAAATCGATTCGGCAGCATCCCGTCCGAGAGATGACGCGTCCATTCGAGAAGGACGCCTCCGCTCGTATCGAGATCGTCGCGAGCCACCGCCAACCCTCGAAGAGCGATGAAGGCATCCCTCCCCCAGTCCTCGAACCAGGGATATCCGGCGACGACGCTTCGCCCCTCGCCCCGGGCCACGAAGTACTTCTCCGCGGCGCGATCGAGAGCCGAGCCGAGTTCCTCGCGCCGAGCCTTCTCGTCCAAGAAGATTCGCTCGGGGCTCTCGTTACTCCGTGACGGCATCGCCGGGTCTCCGGCCTCGAAATAGAGGTAGACCGGATCGTCGCCGAGCTCCGCTTCCCCCTCACCGGGAGACCACAGATCCTCCAGGTGGTCGAAACCGCGGCGTTCCTCCAAGACGTAGTCGAAGCCCCGATACCAAAACGGTTCCTCGCCGAAGCGCCCGGCATGACGCACCGTCAGGGTGGGGAGCGGCGCAGCCCAAGTCCAGGTCACCCGCCCCTCGGCCGTCTTGGTCGTAGCGAGCGGCGTGGCGGATTCGTGCTGTAGATGATGATGGTCCACCCCTGCCAGGAACGGCCGCCAACGCAACACGCGCGCAGGCCCCGAGAGCCGACTCAGACGGAACACGACCGCGGAGCGACCCCGGGGCATGAGCGTCTCGAGGGCGATGAGCGACCCGTCCTCCAAGGCGTAGGTCCAGCCGGGATGGGGATCCGATCGGAACGCGACGCACCGGGCGACGCGGGTGGGATCGAGAATGTCCCCTTCGTATCGCTGGGGCCAAAGCGCTTCCTCTCCGCTCGTTCCCGAGAGCGTGAACGCGACGTCCTTGAGGAGAGCTGTGCGATGGGTGGGCGGCCGCAAGGCGGCGATGAGCCAGCCGTGATAGCGGCGAGAGCGGGGCCCTTCCACGGGCCCCGTGGCATAGCCGCCCAAACCGTCCGTCTCGAGCCATTCCGCGTCCGGGTCGAGAGCAGTGTGGTCGGAAAGACCGACGGGTTGGAGAGCGAAGCTATCCATGAAGGTCATCTTAGCCCGTCCGTCCCTCTTCCGGAAACTTCTACGTCCAGGCGACTTACGAAATCGGTGCGCCAAAACATGCGCCCACGGCGCCTCCGGAGGTTAGGATGGAAACATGAACAAGCCTCTGCCGATACTCGCGGGCCTCGTCGCCCTCACCCTCTTCGCGTGCGCCGAATCTCACCCGGACAAACCCATGAACGACAACGCTTCGTCCTCACCCTCCGTGTCCCCCGAGCCGGATCCCAGACCTGGGTCCAACGAGCCCGTCCAGGCTCACCAGGTCTCGTCATCAGGGTTCGACATCACACCGCTGCCTGAGCCCGTGGTCAAGGAGCTCTCGAAAGACCTCGACCCCGAGGAGCTGAAGGTCACGTGTATGTCCGGCACCGAGCGGGCCTTTACGGGCAAGTATTGGGACCTCCACGACGACGGCACCTATGTCTGCGTGGTCTGTGGTCTCCCGCTCTTCAAGTCCGGAACGAAATTCGAATCGGGATCGGGCTGGCCCAGTTTCTACCGCCCGTTCGACCCGGCCCACGTCAAGACGGTGGAAGATCGCAGCTTGGGCATGACCCGCACCGAGATCCGGTGCAGCCGTTGCGGCGGCCATCTGGGTCACGTCTTCCCCGACGGCCCGAAACCCACGGGGCTCCGCTACTGCCTCAACTCCGCGGCCCTGAATTTCATCCCCAAGGGAAAACCCATCCCGCCTCTCAAGGGCACGAAGCAACCCTGAGCCGGCCCTCGGGACAAGACGTGCGCGGGGCCCGCTCCACCACCGGCCCCGCATGGCGCGAGACGTCATGCGCGGTCCACACCGAGCTGCCCGTCGTCCTCCCCGACTGACCCGCTGCGGCCTCAGCGCGCCCCGCCGCCGGAGA
>CAZLGG010000075.1:0-18938 GCA_964559135.1 uncultured Planctomycetia bacterium | reverse complement strand
TGAATCGGCGATCAAGAGTGCTGAAGTCTCGATGCGTCGAGGAGGAAGAGGTCGAGTCGAGAAGGTGTGACTGGACCTCTGCCGCTCCGGATTCTAACGCGGTTTCCCCGGCCATCAATGGTTGTCGGGGGAAAGAAAACGAATAAGGCGGGTGCCTGTGACGATTTCCGGGCGGTCGGAGCCCGGCCCCTCGATGCCGAGGCACCACCAAAAGCTTTGGTCGGCCAGCCCCAGCTCCGGGTCGTCGAAGGGCAGTCCGTCCTCGCCCGGCCCGGCCCGCACGCTGGTGCGCCACCGGAATCGGCGCCAGCCTGGCGGAGCCGGCAGCGCCTCGAGGACCGATGGCGCCAGCACGCGCCGTTCGAACAGGCGTCGGCCCCGGGGGCTCCAGCCCCCGTCGTAGAACCCGTGAAACGTGAGGGTGGCTCCCTCGAGGCGTTCTTCCCTGACCTCGAAGGTGAAACTCAGATCGTCGTCCAGGGTCTTCGGGTTGCGCACCACGATCCGGGCGCCCGTCTTCGGTGCGATTAGCCTCAGAGGGCCCGCGCCGTGGGGAGGTCGCCGTCCGACCACCCGGGGTTCCAGACGCCAGCCGCGAGGACGGTGGAGCGACGCCGCCAAGCTCGGCGGAGCCCACACCAAGAGCAAGCGCCGGGACCCGCCGGCGAAGAGGTCGGACGGGAGATCCTCGTCCCAGTGGTCGTCCCTCGCCCAGAGCACTTGGCGGGGGGTGGAGGTCCAGGGCGCGCGCACCCGGGCGCGGAGTTCTTCGAGGGTCTCCTCGTCGTCGGGCACGCCGAGAACGAGGAGGTCGCGCCAGTCCGCGTTCAGCTTGGCGATGTCGCCGAGGATGGCCTGCCCTTCCGCCTTCAGCGGAGCGGCCGCGCGAATCGTCGACCGCCGCTCGTTGAAGCGGGTGTAGACGAGAAACACCACCAGCATGAGGGCGAGGGCTTGAAGGGTTGGGAAGCGTCGCGTCCGGGCCGCCCATGTCGCCATGACCCCGGCCGCCACGGCGGCCGGGACGATTCCCGACAGCCGGCACGTCCCCGCGAGCAGTAAGAGGAGGCCCACAGTCCGCCAGCGCCCGGATTCCCTCGAGGCGAAGAGGAAGAGGAAGATCGGGGGCAAAAGGAGACTCCAGGTCATGGGCGACCACTCCCCGGGGGCGAGCCCCGTCGTCGCGAGGTCGGCGACCGGGGACGCATGGGGCCCGACCCAACCGAAGTCGGAACTCTGGGGCACGAGCCAGGGAAGCGAGGCCAGCCCCGCCGCCACGAAGACGCCTCCCCGCTCGGCCAACCTGTGGATGAGGATGAAACCGACCCCCGCCACGAGGAGGGCGGCATGTCCCGCCACCGATCCCGCGGCCGCGACCGCCTCGGGACGAGAGAGGAAGATCGCTCCCGCCACGAGGCTCGTCGGCACGGGAAGGCCGAAGAGGGAGCTTCGGGTCGCGGGGGCGATTCTTTCGACCACGCGCTGGAGGCTCCAGGCCGCCAAGGCGAGCAGAAGGAGGCCGAACGCCAGATAGGCTCGCTCCCGCCCCCCGAAAAGCCCTCGCTCGAGAGTGACGAGGCCCGCCGGGAAGGCTCGCAGGACGACCGGCACATGTTCGGCCCAGGACCGCGGCGTCGACCCCGCGATCCAGGCGAGGGAGTCCGAGGAGAGCCCCATCGCCCACAGATGGGGCGCGAGGGCGGCCGCCAGCGCCGCGGAGACGAGAGCCCGCAATCGTTCATCGATTTGGGGTTCCTCCTGGCTCGAACTCACGATAGCTCCCCGTTAGAGTCCCGCGACTCATTTTCGTCGCAAAGGCACAGCTTCATGAAGTCCGATCTCGAGATTGCCCGTGAGGCCCACCTGGAGCCCATTCACGACGTTGCCGCCCGATTCGGGCTCGCCGCCGAAAACCTGGAGCTCTACGGGCCTTACAAGGCCAAGGTGGATCACCGACTGGCCAGAACCCTGGGCGATCGCCCCCGTGGCCGCTACATCGCCGTCACGGCGATCACCCCGACGCCCCTTGGCGAGGGCAAGACCGTCACGACCATCGGGCTGGGCCTCGGGCTGAACCGAATCGGCAAGAAAGCGATCGTCACCCTGCGGCAGCCGTCGATGGGGCCCGTCTTCGGCATCAAGGGGGGGGCGGCCGGCGGCGGTCTCTCCCAGGTCCTTCCCATGGAGGACTTCAATCTCCATCTCACCGGCGACATGCACGCCGTGGGGGCGGCGCACAATCTGCTCGCCGCTTGGACCGACACGAGCGTGCTCCTGAAGAATCCGTTCGACCTGAATCCCGAGCGGGTGTCCATCCGCCGCGTCGTCGACATCAACGATCGGGCCTTGAGACAGGTCGAGATCGGACTCGGCGGTCCCAAGAACGGGGTTCCCCGTCGGACCGGATTCGACATCACGCCGGCCTCGGAGGTGATGGCGATCCTGGGCCTCTCGAGGGATTTCGTCGATCTCCGGCAGCGCCTGGGGCGCATGATCGTGGGTGAGGATTCGAAGGGGCGCCCCGTCACCGCGGAGACCCTCGAGGGGGCCGGCGCCATGTGCGCGATCCTGAAAAAAGCCGTCGACCCCACGGTGATGCAGACGACGGAGGGCACGTTGGCCTTCGTCCACGCCGGGCCGTTCGCCAATATCGCTTACGGCAACAACAGCGTACTGGCGGATCTCATCGCCGTCCGTCTCGCCGAATACACGGTGACCGAGTCAGGATTTGGGGCCGACATGGGTTTCGAGAAACTCTGCAGCATCAAGAGCCGCGCGTCGGGATTGACGCCGGACGTCGCCGTCGTCGTGGCGACGGTCCGCGCCCTCAAGGCGCACAGCGGTCGCTTCAAGGTGAGACCAGGCAAGCCACTTCCCGAGGACATGCTCGTCCGCGATCTGGAATCCTTGGAGCTGGGCATGTCCAACCTGGTCCAGCAGATCGCCAATGTTCGTGCCCACGGCGTGCCCGTCGTCTGCGCCGTGAATCGCTTCGAAACCGACCACCCGGACGAGATCGAATTGGTCCTCGAGAGGGCGCGGGCCGCGGGGGCCGCGGAAGCCGCCGTCTCCGACGTGCACGCTCGCGGGGGCGAAGGCGGGGAGGAGCTCGCCCGTGCGGTGGATCGGGTCGCGGAAGCGGGAGACTCCGCCTTTACGCCGCTCTATGACTTGGAGGTGTCCCTGGAAGAGAAAATCCGCGTTCTTGCTCGCACGATCTACGGAGCGGACGACATCGAGCTGGCGGAGAAAGCCAAGGAAAGCCTGGCTCGGATCGAGGACTGGGGATTCGGACGACTTCCCATCTGCATGGCCAAGACCCACCTCAGCCTCTCCCACGACCCGAAACTGAAGGGAGCGCCGAAAAATTACGTCTTCCCCGTCAGGGATGTCCGCCTGTCGGCGGGGGCCGGTTTCGTCTACCCTCTGGCAGGTGACATGATGTTGATGCCGGGATTGGGCAGCCGCCCCGCCCTTCGAGGCATCGACGTGGATGCGGAAGGGAATATCGAGGGGTTGTTCTGAGATCGATGGGCCCGGGGGAATTCCTCCCCCGACCGACCGAATGGAATCCCGGAACAGTCAGCGAGGAAACCCATGTTCTTGACCTTCGACCCGCTCTACTGGATGATCCTTCTGCCCTGCTTGGCGCTGTCGGGCCTCTGCACGCTCTGGGTGAAATCTGCATTCGCCAAATGGAGTCAGGTGGCCGCCGGCAATGGAATGACCGGCGCCCAGATCGCCAAGGCCATTCTCGACTGGAACGGCGTCCACGACGTGACCATCGAGCCGGTCCAGGGATTTCTCTCCGATCACTATGATCCCAGGTCGAAAACTCTGAGGCTTTCGCCCCAGAACTACTCCGGACGGAGCGTGGCGGCGTTGGGCATCGCCGCCCACGAGGTGGGGCACGCCATCCAGCACGCCCGCGCCTACGCTCCCCTCCAGTTTCGCTCCGCCATGGTGCCCTTGACCATGCTGGGCTCGAATCTGGCGTTTCCCCTGCTCTTCTTAGGGATGTTTCTCCATCTGGGCGGATTGGTCCTGGTCGGTGTCGCCCTCTTCGGACTGAGCACGCTTTTCACGCTGGTCACTCTTCCCGTCGAGTTCGATGCGAGTCGGCGGGCCATGATCGCGTTGCGCGAGGGTCACATCCTCGAGGGCGAGGAACTCTCCGGTGCGCGCAAAGTGTTGACCGCCGCGGCCTCGACCTATGTTGCCGCGGCCATCACGTCCCTGGCGACTCTTTTCTACTTCCTCTTACGATCGGGTCTTCTCGGAGGCCGCAGCGACTGAAGGAGCGGGCATGAAGGCACCTCATGTGCTGATGATCGTCGACGGATTCGGTCTGTGCGACGCGACCGACGGCAACGCCATCGCCGCGGCGAAAACACCGTTTTTCGACGAGGTCTGGCGTGATTACCCCCACGTAGGGATCTCCGCCTCGGGCGAAGCCGTGGGACTCATGCCCGGCCTCATGGGGAACTCCGAGGTCGGACACATGAACATCGGCGCCGGGCGCGTCGTGGTCCAGGATATCGACCGCATCAACAACTCCATCGCCGACGGATCGTTTTTCGAAAACCCGGCCTTCAACGAAGCCGCCGACGCGGCGCTGACCCGCGGGACGCGCCTGCACCTCATGGGGCTCGTCTCGGACGGCGGTGTCCACAGTTCGGACCACCACTATTTCGCTCTCCTCGAGTTCTGTCGCCGACGGGGGTTGACGGGTGACCGCGTGGTCTTCCACGCCTTTCTTGACGGCCGGGACACGCCTCCCCGCTCGGCGGAGACCTACCTGGCCGCCCTCGAGGCGAAGATGGCCGAGTTGGGGACGGGTGTCCTCGCCACGGTCGTGGGCCGCTATTACGCCATGGACCGGGACAAGCGCTGGGATCGGGTCGAGCGGGCCTACGATGCCCTCGTCCGCGGCGTCGCCGAGGAGGAGGTGAACTCGGCGCAGGAAGCTCTCGCCCATGCCTACGAGGCGGATGAGAACGACGAATTCGTCAAGCCGCGGGTCCTCCGCGGGACGCCCCGCATGGAAGGAGGCGATGCGGTCATCGCTTTCAACTACCGTTCGGATCGGATGCGGGAGATCACCGAGGCCTTCGTCCTGCCCGACTTCGACGGCTTCGACGTCGAGAAGGGGCTGGACCTCACCTACGTGACGATGACCCAGTACAAGAAGGGGTACCCCGTTCCCATCGCCTTCGCGCCCGTGCCCTTGGACATGGTGTTCGGGGAGTTGGCCGAGAAGGTGGGATTGCGCCAGCTACGCATCGCCGAGACCGAGAAGTACGCGCACGTGACCTTCTTTTTCAACGGAGGCCGCGAGGAACCCTTCGAGGGTGAAGACCGCATCATCGTGCCCTCACCCAAGGTGGCGACCTACGATCTCCAACCCGAGATGAGCGCACCCGAGGTCACGGCGAAGGTGCTCGACGATCTCGAGCACCGACGGCATGACGTGATCATCATGAATTTCGCCAACCCGGACATGGTGGGGCACACGGGATTCTTCGACGCGGCCGTGGCGGCGGTCGAAGCCGTCGATCGCGGCGCTTGGGCCATCAAGGAGAAAGTGCTTTCCCTTGGCGGCTCGATGCTCTTCACCGCCGATCACGGAAACGTCGAGATGATGTTCGACCCGAAGACGGGTCAGCCCCACACCGCGCACACGACGAACCCCGTTCCGCTCGTGGCGATCGACCCGGCCCTCAAGGGACGCACTCTTCGCTCCGGCGGAAGACTCGCCGACGTGATCCCCACCTTCCTGGAAATGATCGGCGTCGAGCAACCGCCTCAAATGACGGGACACTCTCTTCTTGAGTAGCCCGCCGCGGAGAGATCCCCTCGCCGCCTTGCTCGGCACGGACGAGGGCGAGAAGGTCCGTTCGGAATCCGGTCTGCTGCTGCGACTGTTGCTCCTGCTGGTGCTGCCGGCCGTCGTGACGCGATTCGGCGGATTCCGACTGAGCGAGAATCTCCTGTGGATGTGTCGCATGGCCATCTGGGGCGCGACCGCGGCGTTGTTCCTCCAGTGGTTGGCCGATCTGAGGCGTTGGGACAGCCCCGCCGACTTCCTCCGGTCTCGCCCGGGTGGGGCATTTTTCGTTCTCATCGGCGTGGTGGCGATCCCCTGGGCGTCGGCGCACTACGGCCTCGCGGGAGCGACGGCGGCCGCCGGGGCCTGGAGTTTCGCGGTCGCTTCCCACAGGGCTTTCCGCGCGGTCGTTCTCTCTCCCACGCTGCAACACGCGCCCATGGTGACGCTGGTCGGAAGCTTCGCCGTGATCATCATCGGGGGCGCGCTCCTGCTTTGGCTCGTGCCTCGGAGCCTCGCGGACGGGCAATCCATCACCTTTCTGGACGCCCTTTTCACCGCCACGTCCGCCACCTGTGTGACGGGATTGGAAACCGTGGCCACGGGTTCCACATTCAGTCCGTTCGGGCAGGCGGTCGTGCTCGCTTTGATTCAATTGGGTGGACTGGGGATCATGACCCTGGGGACGTTCCTCGTCCTCTCGACGGGCTCGCGCTTGGGCCTGGGCGGGCGCGCGATGCTGGGAGAGGCCCTCAACCTGGAGGACCTGGGGCGCGTGAGTCGGCTCGTCGCCGCCATCTTCGCGCTGACGTTCGTCATCGAAGGCGTCGGCGCCCTGTGCTTTTTGCCATGGTTCGCGGGGGACGAGAACCCGCTTTTCTCGGCGGTCTTCCACTCCGTGTCGGCGTTTTGCAACGCGGGCATCGGTCTCAGATCCTCGAGCTTCCAGGACTTCTCGGGCGCCGTCTCGTTCAACGTCGTGGCGATGGCGTTGATCTTCTTCGGCGGCTTGGGATTCACGGTCCTGATGGAACTGCTCCGCTGGGCGGGGGGCGGATTCCGGCAGCATCGCAAGGCCCACTGGCTCTCCCTCCACTCGCGTCTGGTCCTCACCGCGTCGGGTGTCCTCATCGTCGTGGGTGCGCTCGCTTTCGGAGCTCTCGAGTGGCACGGTTGTCTCGAAGGCCGATCCATGGGCGAAAGGACGCTCGTTTCGGCGTTCCAGTCGGTTTCCGCCAGAACCGCGGGCTTCAGTACGGTCGACTTCTCCGCGCCGGACGGACGCGGCGTGGGCGAATCCTCCCGTTTCTTCCTGCTTTTCTTGATGTTGGTCGGAGCGTCGCCGGGATCGACGGGGGGCGGCATGAAGACGACCACGCTCGTCGTGCTGCTCTTGGCGGTGACGGCGCTTTTCGGCGGACGTCGTCACGTGGAGGTGGGGGGACGCCGAGTCCCCGACGACATCATGAAGAAGGCGGCGGCGATCGTCTTCTGCTATGCCATCACCCTCTTCTTGGGTGTCCTGGCGCTCCTCGTGACCGAGGGCGACACGTTCGCCGTGGGGGATCTCCTCTTCGAAGCGGTGTCGGCCATCGGAACCGTGGGCTACTCGGTGGGTGTTTCCGGATCCGAGGCGCTTTCGGAGGGAGGCAAGGTCGTTTTGACGATTCTCATGTTCGCCGGTCGTCTCGGCCCCCTGACTCTCGTACTCTTTACCGCCGGGGGACGGGGTGAACCGCCCCCCGTGGAGTTCCCCGAGGAACGGGTCATGATAGGCTGATCCACCATGCATTCCGTAGCAGTGATAGGGATGGGCCGATTCGGCGCGGCGATGGCACGAGAACTCGCTCGTTTGGGCGTCGAAGTCCTGGCCATCGACGACAACGAGGAGTCCGTGGAACGGGTCCGCGGTGAAGTGTCCAGTTGCCGTGTCCTCGATGCGCGAGATCCGAAGGATCTGGCCGCCGCCGGAGTCGGTGAAGTGGACCTGGCGGTCGTGGCGATCGGCGAGAGTTTCGAAGCCTCCCAGGAGTGCGTGTTGGCCCTCAAGAAGGTGGGGGTCGGACGCATCCTCGCCCGGGCTCAATCCCACGACCGCATACGCATCCTGGAGAAGATCGGCGCGCATCGCGTGGTGTCCCCGGAAGTGGAATCCGCGAAGCGTGTGGCGCAGGCGCTGGCTCACCCTCTGCTCGAGGACAGCGTCGACATCGGGGAAGGCGTGACCCTCGCCACGTTGGATATCCCGGAGGATCTGCAGACTCACACCTTGGAAGAAATCGGCCGGGGAGGCCGTCTGCAGGGGTTGATGGTGCTGAGAGTGGTGTTTCCAGGCGAGGAGGGCGAGCGGCGCGTGGTGTCGCCCGCCCGAGCCGACACCGTCCTTCCCGAGGGGGGGCGGATGACGGTCATGGGGAAGCCGGAGGATCTTCGGCGTTTCGCCTCGCGCGAGTGAACGGGCTCCGTTCACGGTTTTTCTGACAGATGAACGCTTCGAGGGGGTAGAATGACCGACCGAGAAGCGAATCCACGTGGAACGGTCCATGCCGAGAGAACTTGAAACGATCGAAGAGAGCCAGTTGATCGAGCGGGCGCTTCAACGCGACGGCGACGCCTTCGGCGAGCTGGCGCGGCGCTACGAGAACTCCCTTTACAACGTCGTCCTCGGCGTGGTGGGGGAGGCGGAATTGGCCAGGGACGTGACCCAGGATACTTTCCTGAGGGCCTATCAGTTCCTGGATAGGTATCGTCGTAGCTTCCGCTTTTCCACTTGGCTCTTCCGGATCGGGGTGAACCTGGCGATCTCCAAGTTGCGGAGACACCGTCTCGAATCCAACGTGTTCTCGGCTTCGGGGATCAGCCACTACGGGCTGGACCGCAGGACGCGGAAATCCGTGAAGCCCATGGATCGATTGCTCCAGGAGGAGCAGGCCCGTCAGATTCTCTCCGGCGTGCGCGAGTTGTCGGACCGGTATCGGCAGGTTCTGCTGATGCGCTACAAGGACGGACTTTCTTGCCGCGACATCGGAGAACAACTGGGGATCACCGCCAACTCGGTCAGCATCATCCTGCACCGGAGCAAGATGAAGTTGAAAGAGTTTCTTTCGGCGGAGGAGGCCTGACGGCGCCATGTCCCGTTCTTCCGACCATTTCGATCACCCTTGCGGTTGGGTCATGGAGCGGCTCGAGCTCTACCTCGACGGCGAACTCCACGGGCCGGAACGCTTCCAGTTGGAGAGCCATCTGAGGGAATGCGCCCAGTGCGCGGCCTACCTCGGTGAGGATCAAAAGGCGGTCGACGCCTTGCTGGTCGCGCTGGCCCCCGAGGTGGAACCGGATTCGGCGCCACCGACGCCTTCGCCCGGCATGCCCCGGCCCCTTGCGATGCGGGCGCTCCGGACACGGCGGCTCCGTCCGGCCGCCTTGCTGGCCGCGGCCGCCGTCATGGCGGGACTCGCTGTCTGGGGGTGGGATCTCATCCGTCCCGAGGTCGACCCTGGTCCCGCGGCCTCCACGAACCTTGCCCAGACGACCACTCCCGACCCCGCGACCACGACCACTCCCACCGAGGGCGCTCGCGACGTCTCGGACGACATGCCTGTGCGGGAATCCAAGACGACTCCTCTCGTCCGCCTCCGCCCTTCACCGCCCCGTGCCGACCTCGTGCCCTACATGGGTTGCCGGGAAGACGGTGACGAGGCGGACCCGGCTCGAGGGTCGGCGGCCGAGACGGCTCTGCTCGTCGGGAAACGGCGGGGCAGGAGGCCGCGTCGCGAGCCTTCCGAGGTGGAGGCTCTCGTGGACGACGTGCTGGCCATGCGGAGCCGTCGCGATTGTGCCGGGGAGCCCAAGCTTTTGGCGGCTCTGGAACAGGTGGGGGTTCTCTCGCTGGAAGTCATCGAGCGCCGTCTCCTGGGGGGGGGGCGCGTCCATCGGAAGCTGCGAGGAGAATTGGTCGAACTTCTGGGGAGCTTGAGAATCGAAGGACGAGAGGAACTCCTCTTCGAGGTCATTCGCGGCGATCCCAAGCCTTGCGTCCGACTTCGGGCATTGCGAGTCCTCGATCGCCTCTCGAGCGACGAGGGCGCGCCGGAGTTTCTCGAACTCGCTCGGCATCAGGAGTCGCCGCTCCTTCGGATCCGCTGCGCGGCCGCCGCGGCACGGCGTCGATCCACGGAAGGGCTTCGGATCCTCCGCGATGTGTATCTCGATCCGAAATTGCGCTCCTTCCGTCTCGAGGTGATGCGCGAAGTCTCCCGTTTGGACCCGGATCTTTGCGGAGTTCTCGGCTTTTGCCGGTGTGTGTTGAGGAATTGGCGTCCGGCCGTCGACGACGAGGGAATTCTTCGCATGGCGGTGGATGCGCTCGTCCGTGGTCACGATGCCACGGTCGTGCCGCTTCTCCAAAAATTGATCCACCGCGGCGACGTCACCTCCTCGCTCCAATCCTGGATGAGCGGGGCTGTCGAGCGATTCGACGATCGCCGCCCCTGACCGTTCTTCGTCTTTCCTGCTTGAATCTCTTTGACGGTGCCCCATGATCGGAGAGTCATCCGTCGAGGGAGTCGTCCTATGTCCTGTCGTTCTCGCCCCGCAGCGACGGTCCTCGTCGGAGCGATTCTCCTTCTTCTTGCTGCCTTCTCCCCTGCTCAGATCCTCGGCGGATCGCTGGGCCTCGTCGACCTCACCGCTCACCAGATCAGCATCGTGGACCCATCCGGACAGGTGTCGGTCGCCTCTCCGGTGGGAGGCTTCGGAGCGACGGGCATTCCTCAGAGCCTGCTTTGGGACGATGAGGCGCCGGATGGGTTCTACGTCGGCGGTGACGGTTTCGTGGGGCGGCTGACGGTGGGGCTCCAAGGACCACCGACGTGGCAGTTGCTCAGCTCGGCCGTCGGAGAGGTGGCGGCGATGTCGCGATCGGGCCCGTCGATCCTCTTCCTCTACGACGGGGGCGTCGACGTGGTGTGGCAACTCGACGTGGGAACCGGTGTTCTGACGCAGGTTCCGAGCGGGACGACCCCATGGGGGGGCACCCTCAACGCCGGTCTCTACGACGGGGCGGCGGGCGTCCACGTGATCGGAGGTGCCAACGGCATCTGGACTTTGGACCCCGGCGGAACGGTGACCTCCATCGCATCGGGGTGGTCGACCGGAGTCTCGTTCGTGACGGCACTTTTGTTGGAACCCGCCACGGGCCAGTACCTGGCGGCGCTCTCAGGAGTCGATCGCGTCGTGCGCATCGTGCCCGGCGGCGGGTTGCAGGACGTGACGGCGCCCGGGGCGATTCTGTTTCCCAATGCCCTCGATCTGGATCCGTCGACGGGGGAGATCCTCGTGGGCGGCTTGGCGGGCCAGGTCTTCCGGTTGCCCGCCGGCGGCGGTCCTCCCCTGCTCGAAGCGGTGACGGGGAGCGGGGTTCCGGTGACGGGGGTCGCCCGCACCTGTCCCGCCTTTCGCGTCGTTTTGGACGACTTGGGCTCGGGCGCGGCCTTGATCGCCATCGTGGATCTCGATTCCACGGCCATCGAAGGGGGGATGGGCTTCAGTTTCGACGTGTCGCAGCCCCTGGGACAGGGGCCGTTGATGGGCTTCACGCCGGATGGGTTCACCCTGGCTCTCATCACCGCGTTTCCGACCCCGCAGCCCGGGATTCCGATTCACTTCACCCTGCCTGCGCCTCCCGGGCTCTTTCCGGCCGTCCCGTTCGCCATACCGTCGGGAATCATCCCGGTCGGGGTTCCCTTCGACGTCATCGGAGCCGCCACGGACGCTCAGGGTCAAGTGACGCTGACTTCCGTACGCCGCGTGACCCTGATGCCCTGACGCGTCAGGGTTGTTCGAGGACAAGGCACGTCGGGTGATCGGAGATGAGTCCCACCTGGGAGCCGAAGACCGTGGGATCGACGACTGCGGCGATGATCCCCAACGGGATCTGCACGGACACGGGCGGCGGACAGGGAAGAGACGGGAAGACGATTTGGGCATTGGCATGTCCGGTCCCATCCAGCAGTCCGCTCATGAACGTGAACGTTCCCGGAACGCTCCCTGGGCAGAGCGTCGGATCCGCCGCCGGAATAGTGCCCGATCCTCCGTTTTGGATGATCTGAATCCCCAGGAGGTAAAGGGAGTCCAGAAGGATGGGAGCGCGCCGTGAATCCAATGGATGGATTTGAATTCCATCGCCGATGGGCAGATCGATGAGTGGATTCGCCAGGCAGTTTTGCCCCATCAAGCTGTTGGAGAGGTCGCTCCAGAACAGGGCGTAGACGGCGTTGGGGAAGTCGGGCGCGTCGAGAGACACGGTGATCGTGGCCTGTTGCGGACCGAAGAGGACGCGAGCCGCCCCGTTGCTGCTCGTGCCGTCGGATGACGTGAGACTGAGGTCCAAGGGCCTCCGGATGAAAGCGACGTCGATGGGATTGATGTGTTCCGACCCGATGTAGGGGGGGACCGGGCCGGAGCCGTCCGGACGGATCGGGTAGACGCCGGGAATGTTCATGCCTTGGGCGCGATTTGCGACGAAGAGGTTGCCCGACCCGTCCGCGTCGAGGCCCGATGGCGCGGTCAGGTCGGTGAGAGAGCCGAAGTTGAAGGAGGAGGTGACCGAACCCGCTCCGGGCGCCCCGTCGATCTCGAGGATCAAGGTGGCCGTCCCATAGTCGGAGACCACATACAGCCGATCCGGCTTGTGGGGAGCGACGGCGACGCCGATCGGGGTCGCGGATTGCGACGCCAGGTTGACGTGCTCCTGGAAGACGCCGGTCGCCGTGTCGAGATGAATGACGTTGTTGCCGACGACGTTGGCGATGTACAGGTCGCCCGAGCGGCCGAAAGCCAGCCGGCGGGGATGGACGAGCGAAGAATCCGTGAGGGTTTGCAGGACCACGCCCGCTGTCGTCGCCTGGACGATCGTGGCCTCGGACGCATTGACGCCGAAGCTGCACCAGATCGTGCCGCTGACCGGGTCGAACGCCACGTCCTGGGCCTTCGTTCCCATGACGACGGTGGTCGTTTGACCATAACCCGGAGCGTCGTACCGGATGATCTCGTTGCCTCGGGCGACGTACGCGTTCCCCAGGTCGTCGACGCCGATGCCTCGGATCTTGCCGCTTCCGGCGGCGGGGAGTATGCCCAGGATCGCACCGGTGTAGCTGTAGAGCCGCACCTGACCGTCGGAGCCGTTGGATGTGTTGCCTCGGTCCGCGACGAGGATGTCACTCTCGACGAGGGTCTGGCTGGAAAGAGGAGCGGCGAGAGCCAAGGCGATGAGAAGAATGAGATGCTTGTTCATGGCCCCGATGTAGCGTCTGCTCTGATTTCCTGCAAGGAAAACCCCTCCCGACCGATCAGAAGATATCGATGACTTCCCGGAGTGCCTCCGCGTTTTGAAGGGCGTAATTCGAGTCTATGGAGACCCTTGCGAAGTCGCTGATCCGCACGCGATCGGCGATGAGGCCGAGGGCCACGATGGCGAAGGCGCGGGTCTGATCCGTGGATTGGGAGGATTCGACGATCTTCGCGAGTCGTTTGGCGGCGCGGCCGTCATGGGAGCGACCGAGCGCCGTGGCGACCCCGCCTTTCACCTGAATGCTGCCCGATTTCTCCAACAGGGAGAGGAGCAGATCGATGGATTCCGCATCCCCGGCCACGGCCAGGTAATAGCCGCAAGCCTGGACGAGGCGTCCGTTGCGGGCCCGTGCGATGAGTGTTCGCACGGTCGGGCCGGCCTCCTCGGCTTCGAGCATCCCCAGGGCCGTGACCAGGTCCGCCTGCAGTGCCGGATTGCCGGTTCCATCGAGAACTTCGAGGATATCGTGGGCTGCCGCCTTCGCACCCATGATGCCCAGAGCCACGGCGGCCGCCCCGCGCAGGGTTTCGTCCTTGCCGGAGGTCAGGGCCTTTCGCAGCGCGGGCGCCTCGGATGTTGCGCGGGCGATGCCGAGGGCGAGCGCCGCCACCGCTCGGGCGGCCCGCTGGCGGTCCTTGCGAAGGATGGTCCGCAAAGCCTTGACGGCTTGGTCGCCGCCGATGCGTCCGAGGGAGAACAGCAGGAAGTTCCGTGCGAGAAGATCCCTCTCGGAGGCTTGCCGGCGGATCAAAAGAGAGACCAGCTTCTTGTCCTTCCTCGTGGTCACGCGGCCCGCGGCGATGGCCGCGGAACGACGGATCTCTCTTTTCTTGTGTCCGAGATACCGGAAGACGTCGCCGGCGCTGGACGGGTCGCCGCAGTGCGCGAGGGCGGCGAGGGCCATGGGGATGAAGGTGGAGTCCTTCGTGGAATGCTTCGAGAGGGCCGATGTGATGGCCGCTCGCGCGGCATCGGTGCCGATGAGCCCCAGGGCATAGACGCGGGCCCCCTCCACCTCCCGGGCCTTGGCGCGGGACACTCTTTTGAGCGCGCCGTCCTTCCCCAGCCGATCGGACAGAGCCTTGAAGGCTCGCTTCCCGCCGGAGAGCCCCAGAGCGAGGGCCGTGATCCCCCGCTCCCGGTGTCCCAAGTCGGTCTGGGTGAGTCGATCGACCAGGACCTGCTCCGCCATGGGGTGGTGGAGCAGACCGATCCCCAGCGTGGCGGCTTCCCGCACCGACTTGCGTGAGTCCTCGAGCGCGGTTTTCAGGGCCTCGAGGTGGGGAATGGCGCCGGCTCGCCCCAGGGCGATCGCCGCGGCGTCCCGCACCTCGGCGGACTTGTCGGCGAGGGCCGCCACGATTCGCGGACGCACGAGCGTCCTCAGTTCCTCTTCGCTGAGGGGCTGGAAGAGAGAAGGAGCCCCTTCGTTCTGTTCTCCTTTCGGTGTGGCCGGATCGACTTTGGCCTGTCGGCGAGCGAGGACGTTGAAGAATTCTTCCCGATTACGGTCCCACCAATCCCGCCACGAGGGGCTGAGCCCCGGCGTGATGCCTCCACCTCGTGGGGCTCCGGTGGGACCCCGCCTGGGGGTTCCCACGCCGCCGGGCTTGGGGCCCGTGTATTGGCCGCCATGGGCTTCCCCTGTTCCAGCGAGGAAAAAAAGGGCGAGGGGGGCCCAAAGCCAGGTCCAGGTGCGTCCGCGCATGGGGATCTCCTGTCGTTTTTCGCTCCATCCCGTGCGAAGTCGATCGTTTTCCCCGAGGGTCATCACCCCTCGAAGCGACCGACGGCCAAGGGCTTGGAGTCATCATGCCACCGAAGCCCCGGTCACGTCCACGGCTTTCCTGCAAAACCGAGTCCGCTTTCCGCCTTCTCGGCCGGGGGCGCCTCGGGGCCGCCTCCCTGTGGACACCCCGTCGACAGTCCGGATGGGGTCGCGTAGTGTCCTGTGTGGCCACAGGGGTGGCGGCTCTTCGTCGCCCACCCGGACCTTGCTCGAAACGGTGGGCTGGTTTGCAGCGGAGTTCCGTGCCGAATCCATGCGAGACATCGACATCCAAGGGATCGACTGGGTCTTCCACCTTCGGGCCGATGGCGAATTCGTCTCGGTGGACGGGGAGGAACGCCCCCGCGACGTCTTCGGCGCGGGAGTCAACCATTTTCGGGATCTCGCCACCCCCGAGCATGGGGAGGCGATGTCGCGATGCCTCGCAGACGCAACGAAGCGTCGCCAACCGATGCGTCTGCAATTCGAGGGGCGAACGGGGAGGACCTGGTGCGCACGCCTCATCCCCCTCGCTGTCCCGCGGAACGAGGCGTCGTTCCTGCTTCTCTTGGAGGACCGATCCGACAGGACTCGCAAGGAGCGTCTGCTCGATGGGGAACGTCGCATCCTGGAGATGCTGGCCAGGGGAGAACCTTTGACGTCCGTTCTGGAGGCCCAGACCTCCCTCATCGAACGACTGGCCGATGAAATGATCTGTTCCATCCTCCTTTTGAGTCCGGATGGAAAGCACTTGCTCAAAGGTGCGGCCCCGAACCTCCCCGATGCGTACAACGACGCCATCCATGGCGCGCCCATCGGACCGGATGCCGGCTCCTGTGGGACGGCGGCCTACGCGGCCAAGTTGGTGATCGTGTCGGACATCGCAACCGATCCGCTTTGGGCCGACTACAAGGACCTCGCCTTGGCGCACGGACTGCGGGCCTGTTGGTCGGCGCCGATTCTCTCCTCGGAAGGCGCCGTGCTCGGAACGTTTGCGATGTACTACGAGGAGCCACGGGTTCCGGAACCGCATCACCATGAGCTGATCCGGCATGCCACGAGTCTTTGCGCCCTTGCGATCGAGCGCCACAACAATGAAGAGCAGAGGCGCATCCTCGAGCAGCAGGTGTTGCATGCTCAAAAACTGGAGAGTCTGGGCGTTCTGGCCGGCGGGATCGCCCACGACTTCAACAACCTGCTGACCTCGATCTTGGGCCATGCGAATCTGGCCCGTCGTCATGGGGCCCTCCCCGCCGAGGCCCGGGAAACCTTGCGGGAGATCGAAGCCGGAGCACTCCGCGCGGCCGATCTCGCCACGCAGATGCTGGCCTATTCGGGCAAGGGAACCTTCAGGGTCGCGCCGTTGAGCATCAACGCGTTCGTCGAAGACATGCTGTACCTGCTTCGGGTCTCCATCGCGAAGAACGTCGTTCTGGAGACCACCTTCGCCGACGATCTTCCACCGATCATGGCGAATGCCTCCCAAGTCCGACAGGTCATCATGAATCTGGTGACGAACGCTTCCGAATCCTTCGGCGAGGGAAGCGGTGTCATTTCGGTGACGACCGGGGTGATGCACTGCGACGGCGACGCCATGAAGACGCCCGACATGGTGACCTGGACCCCGTCGGAGGATGCCGCAGGGAGCGGGCTCTACGTCTTCGTCGAAGTGAGCGACACGGGGTGCGGCATGAGCGAGGACATGGTGAAGAAGATCTTCGACCCGTTTTTCACGACGAAAATGACCGGGAGGGGGCTCGGGCTCGCCTCCACCTTGGGCATCATGCGCAGTCACGGGGGCGGTCTGAAGGTGGTTTCCGAGCCCGGGGTCGGCACGACGTTCAAGGTGCTCTTTCCCGTCGCCCCCCAGGCCGCCGAACGGGAGGCCCAGGTCCGGGCCGGAGCGTCGTCCACCGAGGACGCGAAGCTCTCCGGGACGGTCCTGTTCGTCGATGACGAAGAAGCCATTCGCTCCTTGGGGCGAAGAATGCTCGAGGTGCTCGGATTGGACGTCTTGGTGGCGGCCGATGGGGAAGAGGCCATCGCTCTGTATGAAGAGCACCAGGCAACGATCGATCTGGTGTTCCTCGACTTGACGATGCCGCGGATGGATGGACGCGCAACGTTCCTGGAACTTCGGCGACGAAATCCCCAGGTGCGGGTCGTGGTGTGCACGGGCTACAGTGCGTCGTTCGCCCGGGAACGGTTCGAGGGAAGGGGGCTGGCGGGTGTGCTCCACAAGCCCTACACCCTTGCCGACATGCGGGATGTCCTGACCCCCCTCCTGGCCTGAACGATCGGTGGCGCTCCCCTCCCCACGGCCGAGACCAGCTCGTGCTGGATTTCGTCCCGTGATCCGGAATCCGGTCGCGCGGACGTGGAAGCCGGCGTCGTCTCGGGGGTGATGGGAGCCCCGGCGGGGCGCTCGCGGCGCGTAAGCATGGGGCGCGCACACAAGAGAAAACCGGCGTGACCGTGAGGCCACGCCGGTGATCTTGTTGTTGCCGATGCCCCGAGGGGCGGTGAGCGCTTTGGGATCGAATTCGGATCGCCCGGCCGGATGTTGCTTTCGATTCTCGCTACCGACAGGTGGGATGAACGTCAGGTGGGTTGTTGCATGAGGTGTGTCTGTGTCGACCAGGCGAAGACGGCCCGAAGGCCCCGAATTCTCAAAGAGCGTCGCGGATCTTCATGCAAACCGCTTGCCGCGACGGCGGCAAGGGTCGGATTTTTGTAACCCTTTATGGCATAGGACTTGTGATGTCGGGGTCGGTCGCCGTGCGTCCGGTGCTGCACGATTTCGTTCAATGGGGCGAGGGGCGCCGTTCCCGATGGGGCAGGGGGGCGAGGCTCAGGCCAAAGAGCCCACGGTGCTGTGGCGCGGAGCGAGGGTGGCGTGGCGGTGGAGGAGAGCGCGGGCCAGGTGAAAAAGAGCCCGCTTCACGCCGGTGGTGACCCGGGGGTGCCCGAGGGAACTCAGCTTGAGGATGACCTCGTCCCCCCCGCGGAGCTCCACCGTGAGCGCCAGATGCTGATGAAACGGGCCGTCTTGGACGAGGGTCTCCACGAGCCAGCGGTCGCGATCCGGCGATTTCCAGACCTTCTCGTGACGGATGAGGATCTCCACCCCCTCGATCAGCTCCCGGTGGGCGGCGGTCTGGAAGCCTTCGAAGAGACGGGCGGGGTCCACGGGGCCGGTCAAGGTCACGTTCGGCATGTCATCGGGCCTCCATACGGGGCGAGGCGGCGAGGGGACCTCACCCTTCTCCCAGACGAAGAAGTGATTCGCGATGCCCACGGTCTGGGCTTTTCTTTGGTAGCGGGTCACCAGGCGTCCAGGGATCTCCCGCACCCAGGGCGTCCCGTGGACGGGGTGCAGACGGTCTTGCTCCTCGAGGACGGCCTCGATCCACGCGGCGTATTCGGCGTGATCCGTCGCCAGGGTCATGCGACCCCCCGGTTTCAGGGAAACCGCGATTCCCTCGATGAAGTCCCGCTGGATCAGGCGCCGCCGGTGGTGCCGGTCCTTGGGCCAGGGGTCCGGATGGTTGATGACGAACTCGTCGACGCTGTTGGCGGGAAGCAAGTGACCCACCACCAGGCGAGCGTCCCCCCGGAGAACCTTGACGTGGCTCCGGGAGGGGAGTTTCTCCAGCTTCTTGAGGCACCACTGGACCGGGTCCCACGCCAGCTCCACGCCGAGGATATTCCAGTCGGCGCGCTCGGCGGCGAGGGCCGCCAGGTAGGCGCCGTCCCCGAAGCCCAGCTCCACGACGAGAGGCGCGGAGCGCCCCCAGAGAGCTTCGATGTCCAAGGGCCAGACCGCTCCCTCGTAGGGAAGGAAGTAGTCCAGGATCAACTCGCTGAGAGGTCGCACGGCGGGACCCTATCAGCGCGAGGCTTCGAACTCACGTTCGACGGGGGCTCCGCCGGTGTCGACGGCTTCCGAGCGTGGCCGGCGATCCCCCGGGTTCAGACGGGGACGCGCCCGA
>CAZLGG010000074.1:0-19135 GCA_964559135.1 uncultured Planctomycetia bacterium | reverse complement strand
TGCGACTTCAATCAGATGCTGGAAGTCCCGCTCGTGGCGGCCGCCACCATAGAGGACATCGGGAGTTTCCGAGATCTCGATCGAACGGCGATCGCTACCGCTTCCCATTGCTTCGGCTGCACCGCCGGCGCAGGGTCGAGCTGCCGCGGAGCCCTCACCACGCCTTGAGCCGCGTCGGCGGTCTTCAGGCGCTCATTGGCCATGCCCTGCAGGACGAAGTGGTTGCCGCTGTCGAGGACAAGGCCGTGCCCCATCGCGATCCTTGCAACCTCGCGTGGGAAGTTCGGCGGCCTTGGGGTGCCCCTTCGAGACGTTCCGCGACACCGCGTGGAGCCGTTCCGCCACGTGTTTCGATCGGATCATGGTCGCCGGGTCGGGCTCCTCCCGCGAGATTCTCGGCGCCCCCAAGGTCAGGAGTCCAAGGAAAAAGGTTGCGATGTGCTTCATGGTGAACTCCGGGTTGGGGACCTCTTGCCTGGGCGCCCGATCCTACCAGGGCTCGCCATCACGTCGCGTCCCCTTCCGGATTCCGACCGGGAAGTGGGGGGCGTCGATTCAGCAACAGCTTCCGGGCGTGCACTCCGTCTCCCCGTAATGGAGGCGATCCACGCCTGCGACGACCGAGCCGCCGGAGCAGTCGAAGGGGATCTTCTCGTCGGGAGAGGCCTGCGCCTCGGTCACCACGAAATGGCCGGCGTACGGAGGGCGGGAGAGAAGCTCCGCCGTCTTCTCGCAGACCGGATGGAAGCGTCCACGATGGTAGGTATGTCCGTCGTCGTCGGTGATCCGGCTGAAGGGGCCGCGATACATGGCGGCGCGCCCCGTTTCATAGCACGGGCCCTGCTTTCCCTTCCACGCCCGGATCGTGACGGAGAAGAAGTTGATGCCCTCCACGGTTTTCCAAAGGCGAGAGGATTCCTCGCGGA
This sequence comes from uncultured Planctomycetia bacterium, assembly GCA_964559135.1. Classification (GTDB taxonomy): domain Bacteria; phylum Planctomycetota; family DRQF01; genus DRQF01. Next base: position 18,209 of record CAZLGG010000074.1, on the reverse strand, counting down.
TGCCGTGGAAGCCGGCTTCGGCGAAAGCCTCCAGGAAACGATCCCTGCGCCACGACCCCGAGAGGCAACCGGTCCACAGGTCGAGGTCCTTCTTCAGGGCTTCGGGGACCTCGCGGTCGGAGACGATGTCGCTGATGGCCACGCTGCCGTGTCGCTTCAGGACTCGGAAGATCTCCCGGATCAGTTGGTTCTTGGCATCGTCACGCACGAGGTTGAGGACGCAGTTGGAGACGACGAGATCCACCGACTCGTCGGCCACCATGGGATGTTGGCCGAGGTGTCGATCGAGCGCGTCCAATTCGTCGTAGGATGAAACCGCATGTTGGGCGATGTAGTCCTCGAGGGCGTCGAGGTTCACGCGCAAGTCCTCGATGTGTCCTCGATGGAAGACGACGTTGGGCTTGTCGTATCCCAGGGCCGCTGCGACCTCGCTCACGGCCCCCCGGGAGAGTTCCAGCATCTGCGCGGTCTTGTCGATCCCGATCACTTTTCCGTCGGGACCGACCTTGCGCGCGATCATGAAGGCGTGCTTGCCGGATCCGGAGCCCAAGTCGAGGACGGTCATCCCCTTTTCCGCGTAGACCGTGGGATCACCGCAACCGTAGTCGATGTCGAGGATGCGCTGCGGAATGTGATCCAGGGCATGGGCGTCGTAGGACACGGCGCAGCAGAGCTCGTCGACGACGGTCGTCGCGGCGGCACCGTAGCGCTGCTGTTCTTTGTCCTCCTTCTCGAGCAAGCGCGGCAACGCGTCCGCGAGGGCGTTGAGCCGGCGGATACGATCCGGATCGAGGCGTTCGAATGTCTCCTCGAGGAAACGAGCAGAGCTCTGGTCGATACTCATGACGTGGTTTCTCCTGGCGATTCGGGTCAGTTGACGTGCTGTGCGAGATGGAAATCGGTTCGGGGGCAACAGGTCGATGTGGCGGCGAAACGCCGCGATGTCTTCGGGGCGGTCGAGGTCCCGCCCGCTCTCCATGAGTCGGACATTGAGGGAGGCTTCCCGTGCCGCACGAAGGGTCGCGGCGAGCACCTCGGAGTCTCCCCAAGGGATGCCCTCGAGGAGGGGTTGGGGATCCGTGCGAAAGGCCGCAAGGGTGTAACCACCGTCTTCGGCGGGTTGAAACACGGCGTCCACGTCGTCCTCGAGGAGTTCGAGGGCGGTCGCGACGTGTTCCGCCGTGAGAGTGGGGGCGTCGGAACCCACGAAGACGAGAGGCGGTCCAATGGAGTCATACAGCGCCTGCATTCGCCGGCCCAGATCTCCCGACCCCTGAAGGACGGCCGTGAACCCAGTCGGTAGCGGTATATCATGAGGTGGCTCTTCGGCGGCCCATGCGATCATGCGCGTTGCGACCGGCGCGCGGGCCATTTGGTCGAGAACGTCCAGGAGCATGGCTTTCGAGAGGGCGGCCGCCCCCCACGCTCCGAGAGCGGGGATCAGTCGCGTTTTCGTCCGATGGGGCCGGGGCGGCTTCGCCATGACGCAGAGCGTGCATGCGTTCTCGGGCTCTGAGGTCAACCGTGATTCTCCTCGGACAAGGCGCACCCTCCTTGGGGACGCCACTATAACGCGCGGCTCGTGGGCAGTATTCCCGGACCCATCCGACTTTCTCCAAGGGTAAGGAATAATTCCTGCCACGCTCCCGTTTCATACAGCGCAATGACAAACACCAACAACCCAAGAGCCGACCGCCTGTGGAACTGGGTCAGGATTCTCTCCTTTCTCGTCATCCTGGCGTCCAGCATCATTCTCGTGAAAGGCCTGGACCTATCGTCCCTCGTGGCGAAGCTCCAAGCCTGGGTCTCCGGGCTGGGGGGTGCCGGATACCTCATCTTCGGGATGATCTACGTGGCGGCGGCTCTTGCTTTCATCCCCGGGGCGGCCTTGACCCTGGCGGCCGCGCCGGTCTTCGGTTTCTGGAAGGGCATCCTCGTCGTTTCCTTGGCCTCGACGACGGCTGCGGCGTTGGCCTTCCTCATCGCTCGCCACCTGGCCCGCGATCGCATCGCGGCTCTGGCCCGAAAGTATCCCCGGTTTCGCGCCATCGATGCCGCCATAGGGGAAGGGGGCTGGAAGGTCGTCGCGATGCTTCGGCTGTCCCCGGCCGTCCCGTTCTCCGCTGGCAACTACCTGTTCGGGCTGACCCCCGTGCGTTTCTGGCCCGCGACGTTGGCCAGTTGGGTCTTCATGTTGCCGGGGACGTTTCTGTACGTGTACCTGGGACACTTGGGAGCCTCGACCGTGACGAGAGATTCGAGTGCAGAGGCGGGAGCCTCGCGATGGAAGACGATCCTCCTCGTCTTGGGCCTGGCCGCCACCGTCGCGGTCATCCGGTACGTAGGAAAGCTGGCGAAGGCGGCCTTGGAGAAGCAGGGCGCCCTCGTCGATGACGGCCCCGCGACGGCTCCTGCGGGATCGCGCCGACTCGCGACCGTCCTTCTCATGGCGGCGGCGCTCATCTTCTCGGCGGGGGCGGCTTGGGCCACGACGCATCGCGAAACGTTGAAGTACCTCTTCGGTCCTCCATCGGTCGTACTGGAAGAGACCTACGCATCCTCGCCCGGGGACGCCACGTTCGACCATGGCGTCTTCGACGACCTTCTCCACAAGTACGTGAAGCCGGGTGGTTGGGTCGACTACGAGGGACTTGGGCTCGAGAAGAAGCGTTTGCATGCCTATCTGGCGTCCCTCGCCCAGGCGCCGTTCGAGAAACTTGGACGGGATGAGAAACTGGCGTTCCTCATCAACGCCTACAACGCGTTCACTCTGAAACTGATCCTCGAGCACCCGGGGATCAAGTCCATTCGCGACATCCCCGACGCGGATCGCTGGAACGCCAAGCGCTGGCATCTGCTCGGCAAGACGCTCAGCCTCAACCAGATGGAACACGAACAGATTCGTCCCCATTTCGCCGAGCCTCGCGTCCACTTTGCTCTCGTCTGCGCGGCCGTGGGTTGCCCGCCTCTGCGCTCCGAGGCCTACGTGGGAAAACGCCTCGAGAAACAGCTCCAGGATCAGTCTCGGTACGTACACACCCACCCTCGCTGGTATCGTCTGAAAGGGCATGTCCTTTCTCTCACCAAGCTCTATGACTGGTATGAGAGTGATTTCAGACAGGCCGCGGGGAGCGTTATCGCATTCGTGGCGCGGCAGAGTCCCGCGGTGAAGGATCTCTTGGAAAAGAAGACGAAGCTCACGATCGAGTGGCTCCCCTACGATTGGAAACTCAATAGCGTGGAGAATCGCCCGTGAGTTCCGCACCGACGTCCACCGACGGCGAGGCCCTTGCCAACCTCATCGCCTCAGATCCATCCGACGAGGCATTGCGTCAGCACGTTCATCCCAAGGATTGGGTCAACCCGACTCCGTCCGGCCGTTACCATCTCGTTGTCGTGGGTGGCGGCACCGCCGGTCTCGTCACGGCGGCGGGGGCGGCGGGGTTGGGGGCTCGCGTGGCGCTCGTCGAGAAGAATCTGCTCGGCGGCGATTGCCTGAATTTCGGCTGCGTGCCCTCCAAGGCGATCCTTGCGGCCTCGCGGAAGGCGGCTGCCCACCGTGGTCTCGAGGACTACGGCGTTTGCGTATCGGGCGACTTCGAGGTCGACTTCGCGATGGTCATGGAGCGTATGCGACGACTGCGATCCGAGATCAGTGTCCACGACAGCGCGGCTCGCTTTCGTGAACTCGGGGTCGATGTGTATCTCGGGCACGGACAGTTCACGAGCCCCAACACCCTGACCGTCGGCGACGCCGCGCTGACCTTTCGAAAGGCCGTGATCGCAACCGGTGCGAGGGCTTCCGCACCGCCGATTCCAGGTCTCCATGAGGTGGGTTTTCTCACCAACGAGAGCCTTTTTCGGCTGACCGAGCGGCCCCGTCGCTTGGGCGTGGTCGGTGGCGGTCCCATCGGCAGCGAGATGGCCCAAGCGTTCGCCCGATTGGGTTCCGAGGTCCACATGGTGGAACTCGCTCCAAGATTGCTGCCCCGCGACGACGAGGACGCCGCGGCACTCCTGGCGGACGCCATGAACGAGGATGGTGTGCATCTGCATCTGGGTATCTCAGGATTGGCCTTCTCCAGCACGGAGACGGGGCGGGTCATGAACTTCGAGGAGAAAGGCAAACCTGTCAGCGTCGAAGTGGACGAGGTCCTCGTGGCGGCGGGCCGCCTCCCCAACGTGGAGGGGCTGGGTCTGGAGGCGGCTCGGGTGGCGTTCGATGCGCGCCGCGGTGTCGAGGTGGACGGCCGCCTGCGAACGAGCGCCAAGCGCATATTCGCCGCAGGCGACGTCTGTACGCCGTATCGCTTCACTCACGCCGCCGATGCCATGGCCCGCATCGTCATTCAAAATGCCCTGTTCATGGGACGCGCCAAGGTGAGTGGGCTCGTGATACCCTGGTGTACCTACACGGACCCGGAGGTGGCCCACGTCGGGTTGACGGGTCAGCAGATCAAGGAGCAGGGCCTCGACGTGACGACTATTCGCGTGGACATGAGTGACGTGGATCGGGCCGTCTTGGACGGTGAGGTTCGCGGCTTCGTGAAGATTCACGTGAAAACGGGGTCGGCGGAAATTCTCGGCGCCACCGTGATGGGACGCGATGCCGGAGATCTCCTGGCGCCGATCGTCCAGGCGATGACGACGGGGCAGGGGATGAAGGCGCTTCAACGCACCATTCGTGCCTATCCGACGCGCGGCGATGCCGTCAAGAGAGCGGGAGATGCGTGGATGCGGGGTAAGCTGACGCCCTTCGTGCAGGGGCTCTTGAAGCGATGGTTGTCTTGGACTCTTTGAGCCCAAAGCACGTCACCGTCATCATTCCCGCCTTGAACGAGGAGGAGTCGCTTCCGCTCGTGTTGGACGCAATTCCGTCCGAATGCGTCGACGAGGTCATCGTCGTCGACAACGGTTCCACGGACAGAACCGCCGACGTGGCCCGTCAAGGAGGCGCACGTGTCGTCCACGAAGACGAGCGCGGCTACGGGGCCGCTTGTCTCGCCGGAATCGCCGCGATCGAGCGCACCGATGTGGTCGTTTTTCTGGACGGGGATTTCGCGGACGACCCGAGTGATCTCACCCGCCTCGTGGCTCCGCTTCTGGACGGCGACGCCGACATGGTCATCGGGTCCCGGGTGCTCGGGCAACGCGAGCCGGGAGCGCTCCTTCCCCACGCACGTTTCGGGAATTGGCTGGCCGTGGGCCTCATCCGCTTGTTCTGGGGGCGGCGTTTCACGGACTTAGGCCCCTTTCGCGGTCTCCGCTGGCCCTGTCTCCAGGCACTGAACATGCGCGACCGCTCCTTCGGTTGGACCGTCGAAATGCAAATCGAGGCGGCGCGTCAGGGGTTGCGATGCCGCGAGATCCCCGTGAGTTATCGGCGCCGGGTCGGCGTGTCCAAGATCAGCGGCACCATCCGAGGAACCGTGATGGCGGGCAGCATCATTCTCTGGACGGTGTTCAAGAAACTCTGCCAAGGTCGCCCGAATCGGCAACACCGTGGCGAGGAGGTGGGGGCGTGAGCGCGCCCGAGGTCTCCATCGTCGTGCCGGTCTTGAACGAAGCCCACCGCGTCGTTCCCATGGTCGAACGCTTCGCCGACGATCCGCGCGTCGAGCTCATCGTGGCGGACGGCGGAAGCAGTGACGGGACGCCGGATTTGGCTGCACGTGCGGGCGCTCGCGTCGTCGCGGCGGCTCGTGGGCGCGGCGCCCAGCAGAACGCGGGCGCCCGCTGCGCGCGCGCCGAGATTCTGCTCTTCCTTCATGTCGACACGCAGCTTCCCCCGGGAGCTCTCGACGTTGTCGTCCGATCCACGAGGGCCGCGGGCGTGGTCGGCGGAGGATTTCGTTTCGCCCTGGACCCCACGTCCGGCGGGCTGCGTCTCGTCGTGGGACTCACGAATCTGCGGACCCGCATATCGAGAGCGCCTTACGGCGATCAGGCCCTCTTCGTGAAGACGGAAGTCTTCCGGAAGATGGGCGGCTTCCGTGAACTCGCGATCATGGAGGATCTGGACTTCGTACGAAGGATGAAAAAGCACGGGCGTATCGTGGTCTTGCCGATGAAAGCGACGACGTCGTCGCGGAGGTGGATGGCCAACGGGGTCTTGCGAACGAGTCTGGTGAATCGTTTGGCCGTGCTCATGTGGGCGGCCGGGGTTTCGGATCGCCGCATCCGGAGGACCTACGATCGCCTCCTGCGGCGCGGCGACGTGGAAACGACGAGACTGACCGTGGACGATCTCGGGTGAACAAGCCTCGCGCCGCGACTTTGGTTTTCGTCGCCTGCGGTCTCGTGACGGCGGGGTTCTACTATGCTCTGGGTCACATTCTCTCCACCCGCGTGACCGACATGCCCGCCTATGTGGCGCTCTGCATGGGTGCGTTCGTTCTGCAGGTCTACGCCTTCTTCTTGGCGCCCAAGCTTCCACGCAAGAGTTTGGTCGCCGTGATGTTTTTCTTCGCCGTCGTCTTCCGCCTTCTCCTCGTGCCGGTTGAGGGCGACCCCTATCTGCCGGACAACGATGCCTGGCGATACATGTGGGATGGCGCCGTCACCGGTGCCGGCTTGAATCCCTACGAGCGCGCGCCCAAGGAGATCCAGGTGGCCCTGGCTCAAAGACACCTTGACGTCGAGGTCTCGGAGGATCTCGAACCATGGGTCGACCTGGCGGAGAGGGCTCCCTGGGATCGGGTGCTCTCGCATGTGACGTTTCCCGACGTGAAGACGATCTACGGGCCGGTTTCCCAGTTCGCCTTCGCCGCGGCGGGAAAGATTCGTCCCGGAAGCCTCGTCGCGTGGAAGTCGATCCTTTTGGCGTTCGAGATCGGGACCATGGTGCTTCTGTGGCGATTGCTGCGAGCGCTCGAGAGGCCGCTGCACCATGTTCTGATCTATGCGTGGTCTCCTGTCGCCATCGAGGGCTTCGCCTACAGCGGCCATCATGACTCCATCGCGGTCTTCTTCGTGGTGGCGGGGTTGTGGGCGTGGGTGAAGGGGCGGCATGTCGGCGCGGGAGCACTCCTCGGTGCGGCCGTGAGCGCCAAGCTCTTTCCGCTTTTCCTCGTTCCGCTCCTCGCTCGCCGCGGGAAGGTTCGGTTCGCCGCGGCGTTCGCGATTGCGGCTCTCCTCCTCTACGCGCCCTTCCTGGGAGCGGGAATGGATCTGTTCGCGGGAACACGCAAGTTCGCCGCGGCGTGGGATTTCAATCCGGGCCTTTGGAGTCTCATGAGAATGGCGGTGGGCGAGGCGGCCGCTCGGAGCCTTGCCGCCGCCGTCCCCGTCGGCCTCGGCATCCTCTTCTTCTTCCGGCCGGGGAAGAGTCTCCAAGACGCTTGGCTGAGGGCCTTGACCGTCCTGGGTGTCTTGTTGCTGCTTTCGCCCGTCGCCAACCCCTGGTATCTGAGCTGGTTGTTGCCTTTCCTTTGCCTCTGCTCCTGCCTGCCTCTGTGGCTCTGGACGGGGACCGTGTTTCTCCACGACCTGTTTTTTCTCCACGACCGCTACCCGGTCTGGGTGCGACCCGTCGAGTACATTCCGATTGTCGTGGGTTTTCTCGCCTGGCTGTTCATGGCTTGGCGGCGTGGGGGGGAGAAAGGAGAAAAAGGATGGGTCGGATGAGCCGGCCGCGAGGACCATCGTGCGTCCTCGGCACTTTCTCGCTCCGATGCGGAGCAGGCGGGCCCATCCCGACCTATCCCGGGTGACCGTTCGATTGTCTTAAGAGTCTGTCGATTGAATGAATGGGAATCGCCGTGGGGACGACTCACTCATTTATACCTCATTCGCGGCGAAGCGGATAGCTTTCCGACGATTTCCACCCTTTCTTCGGCGAAAGACAGCTCCGGGTTGAGAGGAATCGCCGTCCTCGAGCGGGATTCGGGGGTACGCTTTTCATGGCAAACCAGGCGCCCCGGTGGGAGCGCCCAGGCGACGACGAGGTTGAACCATGTTCGGCGAAATCTCCCAGCAGATCGTGGGGCTCGATACGACGCGACCCGTCCAGGTCGATCGTGAAGGTCTACAGGCCCTTCACGCCGCCGTGAAAGCCGGGAAAGCCGGCCCGGGCGGCGACGAGAAGGCCGTCTCGGAGCGGTCCCCCCGGCCGGAGGCGAAGACCAAGCCCAAAGAGGGGCACTCGCGGGAGTCGACGGAAACCCGGGAGATTCCCCGGCCCAAGGTGCGGTTCAAGGCCCGTGGGAAATCGGGATCCGAGGGGCCGCCCTTCGAGTTGGAGGGATTGCCGCAGCTGGAAGAAACCCGACCCCTCGTCACGGTCAAGGAAGCCGAGCCCGCTCCCGCTCGTTATGACGGCGCGGGGGCGGTGGTCGAGAGTCGCCTCGCCCCCGGTCAGTTGGTCGATTTCACGGCCTGATGCCCTTGCTCTCCTCCCGCCGACCGTCGTCGGTGCATTCATATTCATGACCCGTGGTTCAGGGACGGACCGGTATCATGGATCTTTTGGAGATTGCGCTTCCATGAGAACGGCCCTCGCCACGCTGCTCGCCCTCTTCCTTTCCGTCACTGTTTCCGGTCAAGAGCGCTTTGCCTACAGCGCGGGAGACGTTTCGCTGGTGGCCTCCCCACGGCTGGTGTCTCTGGCATTCGCGAGTCCCGCGGACTTGGAAGCCGCCCTCGAGAGCGTCCCGGGTTTGGAAGGGATCGACACGATGCTTCCGCTGCGACGGCGAGCCATCGTTCGCGTGGATCAGGCCCGACAGAGCGAGGTCCTCCGGGCCTTGCGGGCTCGGCTGGGCCTGAGGGACGTGCATCCCGTCTGGCTCGTGAACGGCCGGGACGTGCCCGACGCCCGTTATCTGCTCACCGACGAAGTGATCGTCGCTTTCGCAGAGGGTGTCGAGGACGAACAACGGCAGGAGGTTTTCCAGGGAAGGGGGCTCACTTCGCAGGGTGCGATTCCTGGAATCGCCGGGGCTTATCTGGTGACGGTGAGGCAGGGCCTGGATGCCTGGGAACAGGCGCGGGCCTTGGACCGTCTCGGAAGTGTCCGATTCGCCCATGCGAATTGGCTGAGACGACTGCCGTTGCGCGATACGGCCCCCAACGATCCGCTCTTCCCCAACGAGTGGCATCTGAAGAACACGGGTCAGGGAGGTGGTGTGCCGAACGCGGACATTCGCGCCGTCCAGGCCTGGGATTTGGCACTGGGCGCCGGCACGACCATCGCCGTCATCGACACCGGAGTGGACTCCAGCCATCCGGACCTGGTCGTTGCGCCCCAGGGTTTCGATCCGCTCCTGGGCGCCGGCCCCGGCATGGGGGATGACGTGGGCTCACACGGGACGAGTTGCGCCGGTGTCGCCGCCGCCATCGGCGACAACGCGACGCTGGTGACCGGCGTCGCGCCTCAGGCGCAGGTGTTGCCGATTCGCTTGATTCAGGGGGCCGGTTTCGGCACCGCTTCCGAAGAGTCGGCCTGCTTCACGTGGGCCTCCGACCAGGGCGCCGACGTGATCACGAATTCCTGGGGGCCGGACGGCATCCCGTTTCCCTTGCCGCCTCTCGTCGAGCAGGCGTTCCTCTATTGCCTGCAGAACGGCCGTGGGGGCCTTGGGGTTCCGATCTTTTGGGCGGCGGGCAACGGAAACGAAGACATGGCGCCGGATGCTTACGTGAGCAGCGCCTACACCATCGCGGTGGGTGCGCAGACGAACCTGAATATTCGCGCCTCCTACAGCGACTTCGGTGCGGCTCTGGACATCCTGGCTCCGTCGTCGGGCGGAACGCGTTCCATCAACACGCTGCTTCCCAACGGCGGTTGGACCCTTCTTTTCGGGGGCACCTCGGCGTCGTCGCCCTGCGCCGCAGGCGTGGGGGCGCTGATGATCTCGGCGGCGCCCAATCTGACCTGGACCCAGGTGCGCGACATCCTTCGAGCGACGGCCGCGAAGATCCAGCCAGCGGCCGCGGCCTATGACGCAACGGGCCACAGCCTCACCTATGGCTTTGGCCGGGTGAACGCGGACGCCGCCGTCCAGGCCGCGATGGCGACGCTTCCCCAGGCGCTCCACCTCCAGATGTACACCACCGGCGTCGGCGACATCGTGATCGGAATCACTCACATGGGGCCGATTCATGAGTTCCTGATGGCGTTCTCCCAGCAGATCTATGCCCCCATGGGTACGGGGCCTCTCTTCGGCGTGGGCCTGGACGCCTTCATCACGCTGTCGCGGCCCCCGGGAACCATCCCCTTCCACCACTGGGCGGACGCCAACGGTGAGTTCTTCTGGGGCGCGATGGGGCTCCCGGCCGGGCTGACGGTCCAAGCGGCCGCTGTCGAGATCACAGGGACCTACGCCTGGGAAGTCTCCAACGTGGTGCAAGTGACCTTCTGATGGACGGGGACGGGGGCTATCCTCTGTCCGTGCGAAAACTCATTCCCCTGAACGCCATCATCGTGATTCTCGCCGTTCTCCTGATTGTTGGATGCGGTGGCGGAGACGAGGATTCTTCCAGCGCGTCGACGCCCTCGTCCCGCGCCGACACTCAGGCGTCGGTCTCCCCCCGTCCGTTCGACCTCGTCGACCTCGGCCATTCCACGGGGCTGAAGGGGCGACTCAGATCGGGCACGCCCGAGCAAAAATACATCGTGGAGGTGAAGTCTACGGGGGTCGGCCTTCTCGACTTCGACGGTGACGGCCTTTTAGACGTCGTGCTCACCGCCGGCTCCACCATCGAGCGTGCGCGGCGGGGAGAGCCCGGTTACGGGACGCGGCTCTTCCGCAATCTGGGCGGCCTTCGATTCGAGGACGTCACCGAGAAGGCAGGGATTCCTCCCACGGCGTGGGCGTCCGCCCCTGTCGCCGCCGACTACGACGGCGACGGCAAGACGGACCTTCTCATCACCCAATTCGGCAAGAACATTCTTCTTCACAACGAGGGCGGGCGTTTCACGGACGTGACGATGACAGCCGGGTTCACGGCTGAGGACTGGAGCACTTCCGCGGTCTTCCACGATCTGGATGGCGACGGCGATCTGGATCTCTACGTCTGCAACTACCTCGACTTCCCCCTCGACGACCCGCCACGCCAGGGGAAGCCCGGCTTCCAGAACTGTCTTTGGAAGGGGATGGAGGTGATGTGCGGCCCCAAGGGGCTCCCACCGGTGAAGGATCGATGCTTCGAGAACTTGGGGGGAGGGAGATTCAAGGAGGTCACACGGGCTTGGGGCCTCGATGCGGGGGCGGCTTACGGCCTGGGTGCCGTGGCGGGGGACTTCGACGGCGATGGCGCTCCGGAGCTCTACGTCGCCAACGACGGCATGCCGAACTTTCTGTTCGATCAAAACTCCGAGGGGCGCTTCGAGGACGTCGCGTATTTTCTCGGTGTCTCGTGCAGCGAGGGGGGGGCGCCCCAGGCCGGCATGGGCGTGGACGCCGCCGACCTGAACGGCGACGGGATTCAGGATCTCGTCTGCACCAACTTTTCAGGCGAGGAGAACAACCTCTACCTGAGTCAGGAAGGTCAGGCCGTCTATGTGGAGTCCTCCTCGTTCGCGGGCACGGCCTTGGCGGCGCGCGATCTGTTGGGATGGGGCGTAGGGCTGCGCGACTTCGATCTCGACGGTCACATCGATCTTTTCGTGGCCAACGGCCACGTCTATCCCCAGGCGGCCCGGCCCGGCACCGGTACGGATTACCCTCAGTGGAATCTCTATTTCGCCGGGGAAGGTGGTGGGCGTTTTCGGCGCCTCACCGGAGACGATCTTTCGGCCCTCGGCGTCAAGAAGGTCTCGCGCGGCGCCGCGTTCGGCGACCTCGACAACGACGGCGACGTGGACATCGTCGTCGCGAATCTCAACGACGTCGTGAGCCTCATCGAGAACCGCCTGGACCGCGTCGCCCTGGGACGGCACTTCGTGGGCGTGGCCCTCGTCGGTTCGAAGCAAGCCCGGGATGCGGTGGGAGCTCGCGTCACCGTCGCGACGGCGACGAGCCGTCAGATGTTGGAGGTCCGCAGGCAGGCTTCCTTCCAGGCTTCCAACGATCCGCGCCTCGTCTTCGGGCTGGGAGAAACCGCGGCCGTCACCGCGTGTACGGTGACGTGGCCGGATGGTCGAAGGGAAAGATTCCCGGTGCGGATCGATGCCTACAACGTCTTGAAATACGGGGAGGGCGCGAAGTGAGACTCCGTTGGGTGACCCTCCTGTTGGCGGTGATCGTTTTCGCTTCGACGGGGGTGGCCCAGCTCGACAAAGACGTCCGCTATCTGAAAGCCCGGGCGCAACGTCTGATGGAGGAACGCAACCTCGGGTTCGCGATCAAGCATCTCGAGCGCGCCATCCGTCTTTTTCCCAAGGATGGCGAACTGCGCCTCCTGCTGGGTGAATGCCGCTATCAGAGGGAAGAGTGGAAGGCTGCCGGCCAAGCCTTCGCCTCCGGCATCCAACTCCGCCCGGATCTCTTGAGTCGCGTTCCCCACTACCCTCTTTCGGTCATGCGGGGCGGAGACGTCCCCGGGGCGCGTCGGATCTATGAAGCCATGGTGGCGGCGGGGACGGATAGGGGCATCGAGAATGGTGAATACGGTCTCGGCATGCTGCTCATCCACGACGGCAAGCTGGATGCGGCTCTCGAGCATCTGAAGCGCGCCCTCACTTATGACCCCAAATCCGAGAAGATCAATTTCCGATTGGGTTACGTCTTGCAGAGGCAGGGGCGACTGAAAGAGGCGCGTCGACATTTCGAGGTCGTGGCCGCGCGCAATCGGCTCCACGAGCCCGCTCTTCATGCGTTGGCGCTCGTCTGCTTTCGGCTGGGGGACAAGGAAGCGGCAGGTCAGTGGAAGGCGGCTCACGAGAAGGCGCGGGCCGCCATGGTGCGGATCGGAGATTGCCAACGCGCCCTCGCCAAGAACGCAGGAGACCTCGCCACCTTGAAGACCCTGGCGGATCTTTATTTCGATTTCCATCGCTGGTCGAAAGCGCAGGGGCCCTATCGCGCCCTCACGGCGGCTCAGCCCGCGAACCCGGAACCTCGATTCCGTTACACCTACTGTGCGTTCCAGTTGGGCCGCATCCTGGAGGCGCGCCAGCAACTGGAACAGATCCGAAGGCGCTACCCGGATTACCAACCGGCCGCGAAGCTCTTGGGCGCGATGAATGCGAAGCGGGATGCGAAGAAAAAAGCGCTGGAGAAAAAGGGAGCGGAGTCCCCCTCGCGCAAGGGGGGAGGACTTTGACCCACGACATCGAGGACTTTTTCGCCCGCGCGAATCGTCACCTCGTCCAGGTCTCCTCGGTGCGCGATCATTCGGCCCGTCTTCACGAGGCGGTCGCGGAGTCGTTGGAAGCTCTTCGTGAAGCCGCCCTTGCAAAGGGCCTTCCCCTCGCCGCCGTCTCGGGACATCGGGCCCTCACTCGGCAGATTGAAATCTGGAACGGCAAATTCGAGCGCGCGCGGGCCCGCGGACTCTCGGAGGATGACGCGGTGGACGATGTCCTGCGCTACAGTGCCCCCCCTGGATGGTCCCGCCACCATTGGGGGACCGATGTCGATCTCTTTCTCGATCGGACGGATCTCTTGCCCCGCTTGGAAGCGGAGGATTGGGAGAGCGGCGGTCCCTGTGCCGAGCTCCTCGCTCTGCTCGACGAAATCGCCTACGACTTCGGGTTCTTCCGACCCTACCGCGGCGAGTGCTCGGGCTACCTTCCGGAGCCCTGGCACTGGAGTCACCAACCCATGGCGTCCGCCTGGCTGAACGGCCTTGCCGCCCTCGATTGGCCGGCTTGGCTCACCACCCGACCCTACCGCGGCGCGACCAGTGTTCTGGGCCGCCTTGCCGACCTCTTCCCCCGCTACGTCCTCACCTTCGACTCGCCTCCCGTCTGATTCGGCAGAGCACTCACCCGACGCATCCGTCTTGAACATCAGAACTTGGGCGCGCTGCGCGTCTCTGAGCGCAGTCGATCGGGAGCCTCGCGGAGAACCCGAAGGAACAGTGCCCGGCAGGTCTCGTTCGAGAAACTCGAACTTCTTGAAGCAGGCCATGTGGCCTTGTACGCTCGTGGAATCCGGAACGAGTGCTTCGAGCAACGTTCTGAGCGCCGCTACAGTTCATGAAGTTTGAAACGGACCTGCATGGCGATCACCTTGGTCGACCTTCGGCCCCGAATCGTTGGAGTGACCCATGAGAATGCCCCCCTATCACGAATTCTCCCGTCTTCGTAGTCTCATGCCGCGCCGTTGTGCGGGCTCTCGCTACGGGTTCCTCCACCATGCGCTTTCGGTTTGCGCGATCATCCTTTTCTGCACCTACGTATCCGGCTTCGCCCAATCCCTGATGGTTCAACATGTGTCCGGGGCGGGGGGAGCGCACGCCGGCTCCTCGGTCGCCGGTTCCGGGGACCACGACGGCGACGGCTTCGACGACTTCGTGGTCGGCCTGCCCTACGCCGGGGGAGGCGGATCGTCGGGAGGTGAAGTCCGCGTGATTTCGGGCCGCACCGGGGCGATCATTTTTTCAAACACCGGCACTGGTAATGAGCACCTAGGGCTCTCCGTCACCGCTGGCTTCGATGCCAATGGGGACGGGCATCCGGACTATGCCGCGGGCTACAACGAGTTGAATACGGTGATGGCGGGCGGAGTCCGCGTCTACGACGGCACGACGGGCTTGTTGCTCTATCAGCGGTCGGCGTCCTTGGGCGGCCTCGGATTGTCGATGTCGACTCTCGACGACATCAACGGCAATGGGCGAGATGAACTCATCGTAGGGAAGCCGATCTTTGCGCTGCCTCCTCTTCTCCCCGTCGGTGCAGGAGGCGTCGAGGTCGTCGAGTACTCACCAACGACGGGAACCACATCCACGCTCGTGTCGAGCTTCGGCGCCTTCACAAACGGGAATTATGGCACTTCCGTGGCGAATGCCGGCGATCTCGATGGTGACGGGGTTTGCGACATCGCGATTGGCGAGCCGGGATACCGTGAGTTCGGTTCGATCGTTACTTTGTTTCCCGGTCGTGTCCGAGTGTTGTCGGGACAGGACGCAGCCAATGGTACGGTCACCCAAATCCGGTCGTACCGAGGGAGCTGTGATTTCGGTCATGTCGGCGAAGGATTGGCCACCGGGAGTGACATTACGGGCGACGGGATTCCCGATGTCATCGTCGGTTCGCTCACCACAGGCAACACCGACATCTTTTCCGGCGCGGGCGGAGTGGCTCCCCTCGTGCATCATTTCGATCCGAACAACATCGCCACCTCCTTCTTTGTGCAGCCCGGCTTCGGCAGATCCATGGCTTTTGTGCCGGACCTCAACGGTGACGGGGTGCCCGAGTTCGCCGTCGGCTCACCCTTGGATGGCGCCGGGAAAGTTTTTGTTTTCGATGGCTCGACCAGGTCGATCATCGAGACCATTCGGGGGCGCGGGACGGCTTCAAGATTCGGCGCGGCGATGGCGGCCGGGCGCGATGTTGATGGAGACGGGTTCCAAGAGCTCATCGTGGGCTCCCCGTTGGAAAACACGGGTCTGCTTTTCGCAAATACTGGTGGCGCTGTCAGAGTGTTTTCGTTGCGGCCATCTGTCGCGGTGGTTGCTCCTATGCCTCTCGACTTCGCTCTGATCGACGACTTGAACGGTGACGGTTCTCGCGAGTATGTGATCGGCTCCGGCGGCAGTCTGTGCTTCGTAGATGGGAGCTCGGATACGGTGCTTTTTAATTCCAATGTCACGACGAGTCCTAGTGATTTTTTCGGCTTCGCGCTGGCTAACTTCGATGATCTCGACGGTGACGGGCAGAGAGACATCCTCGCGACAGCTCCCTTTGCCGACAGCGCGGTCGGAGCGGACACGGGTGCTGTGTACGTGGTGTCGTCGCTTTTTGGGATTGCCATTGCGATCATCGATGCCGGCACCTACCAGCAGGCGAATGGCGGATTTGGACACTCCGTTTGCGTTCTCGACGATCTGGATGGTGACGGGGTGAGGGAATTCGCCGTGGGAGCCCCTTCGTCCGCAGCCTCGTTCTCATCACCCCAAAGTGGAATCGTGCTGATCCATTCCGGGACCAATGGGGCGATCCTGAACGTGCTCTCGGGTGTTGCAGTGGGTGACGATTTCGGTTGGTCCTTGGCCAGTGGTGAGGACCTCGACGGTGACGGCGTGGCCGACTTGGTCGTCGGGGCTCCCAATGCGCTGGGGGGGGCGGGCGAAGTCAAGGTTTTCAGCGGAACGACCTTGACCGCCACCAACCCCACTCTGTTGTGGTCCCTGGCCGGCACCGGAAACTCTCAATGCGGTTTCGACGTCGCGAATGCCGGGGACGTGAATGGAGACGGAACGGCGGATGTCGTGGTGGGGGAGCCCATGTACTCGTCTTCCCTTGTCGTGGAGGAAGGACGGACGCGAGTTGTGTCTGGGGTGACGGGAGCCGTGATCAACAGCTATGCCGGCGAGCACGCATATTCGCAATTCGGGTTTGCGGTGTCAGGGGTTGGTGACATGGACGGAGATGGGGTTTGCGACGTGGCGGTGGCTTCTCCCAACTTTCAACTGGAAACGCCGGTCATTCCGGCCAACCTGAATGCAGAGGGGCGCATCAGAATCTTCCTCTCCTCGGGAGAGACGAGGGCCATTACCGGCCTCACCAAGGTCGGAGGACGTCTGTCATATCTTGGCGACCACAACGGCGATGGTTTCGGGTCACTGGTGATCGACGGAATTTATATGGGTAACCACACGGTTGTCGTCACCCCTCGTCCACTGGGTGGGCTTGAAGTCTACGGTCAGGGAACACCTGGCTGCGACGGTCGCCTTCTCCTCATTGCGGATTCCCCTCCGAGGTTGGGGAACAGCTCATTCTCGGTCGTTCTCGACAACGGTCCATCGAGTGCTCCTGGTGGGTTTTTCGTCGCGGACCCGACGGCCAAACTCGACCCAGGACAGGACCTTCTCGGGATCGGTTTGATCTTCCACGTCGACCCTATGGCCGTGCAGGCCTCCCAGGTCTATCTCGTTCCCACGGACGTGACGGGGCACGCCGCCATCACAGCCAGCATTCCGTTCATCCCTGCCTTGGCAGGAATCAAGGTCATTCTTCAGGGGATCTGGTACGAGGGGGCCTGTCAAACGACGGCGTTGGGTTACGCGACGACCAATGGTCTGGAGGTGACCCTACGACTCCCGTAGGGGGGCTCGGATTCCAACCGCGCACGAGCGATCCTCCCGTCGTACGGCAAGCCGTCGCAATTCATCGATCCGCGACGGCTGCCGGCGACACCTCGAACCGGGCGATGGGGGCGAATCGCCCGCCAACAACCGATGCCCCGCGTCGTCGCCGTACCTGGGGATGAAAATTCTCGGGAAGCTACCATTCCCTTGCATCGTCCATGTCATCGCCCGTCCGTCGATCGACGTAAGCTATGAGGAGACTACAGTGTCATGAAGGAAGAAACGATTCGCACCCTACTCCGCTTGATCGCCGTGATGACCATGTTCGCCGGTGTCTGCTATGCGAGCGCGAGTCTGATTCTCACGGGAGATCTCCAAGGAGGAGTGTCGGGAATGATGCCCGAGAACCAGGCCGTGCTCTTGCCCTTTTTTCGAAGTTTCGGCTATCAGGCGGCCTTGTCCTATCTTGCGACGGCCTTCTGGGGTTTCGTGCTCTATGTCGTGAGTCCTCGCCTGGCACGGGCCGTCGCCTCCCATCCGCCTCAGCGCTGAGGGCCACCCTCGCACCCCGCGCCTTCCACCAGGTCTCCCTTTCAGAGGATGCCGGGACAACCCTGTCGAAATGAGGCTCTTGATCCGGGAGAAGTCCGTATCATTGCGGAATCGCCCCTGTCGGCGCATCCCATCTCGGAGGTCGTGTCCCATGGAATCCGATCGCATTCGCAAACTCGTCGAGGAGGCCCTCGACCTTCACGCGGAGTCCGGTGAGCAAGCCCTGGAGACGTGGATGCTTCGCCATCCCGACGACGCCGAAGCCATCCGAGAGCGACTCGAGATTCTGAAGACGTCGGGGCTGTTTGCCGCCGAGGGAGCGCTCCCGATCCATGGCAGGTTCGGGGACTTTGCGATTCTCGAAGAATTGGGACGGGGAGGAATGGGGGTCGTCTATCGGGCTCATCAGGAATCTCTCGACCGAGACGTGGCGCTCAAGGTCTTGCGGCCGGAGCAGGCGCTGATCGGTAAGGCAAGGCGACGATTCCACAAGGAGGTCGAGACAATTGCCCGGATGCAGC
>CAZLGG010000073.1:0-19288 GCA_964559135.1 uncultured Planctomycetia bacterium | reverse complement strand
TTCTCGTTTTGAGCTCGCCGGAATCGAAGGGAGCAGTGGTATGAATATGATCAGATCCAAGGAACGAGGAGGCGTGCTCGTCATCGTGCCGGTCGCCCTCCTTCTCGCCGTCGGCTTGGTCGTCGCAACCTTGACGTTGTCGACGTCGAATTATGGCGAATCGACTCGGGAGGTACGGCGAGCCCGCGCCTACTACGTCGCCAAGGCCGGTCTCGAGCAGGCCGTTTTCGATCTCAAGCAGGCGACCAGCAATGCGGTGTTGGTCAATGCGTTCGCGGGAATCGAACAGTTCCACGACAAGAAGACCTATCTCAATTGCGTCCGACTTCAGTCAGACGGTCAACCGGCTCTCGATCCGACTACGGGCTTGCCCGTGGATGCGAGGGCACTGCTTTTGAACAATGGTGTTGAATTGGGTGGAACGTTCGACGTGAGCGTGCACATCGAAGGATTCGATCCCTTGAATCCCGGAGCCATGGGCAACTCCCGGCGATTCGTCACGATTCGGTCGACCGGGTGGGTTCCCGACCGGAACTCTCCCGACGCGGTGAGCCATACGATCGAGACGACGGTCATGATCGAGCTGACGGCCTCCGAGGTCTTCGACTACGCTTACTTCATCAACAATTGGGGCTGGTTCTACGGCGACAGCATCGAAGCCAACGGAAACGTGCGATCCAACGGGCAATTCGATGTCGGTGGTACTTCGGCGGAGGTGAATGGCTCGCCCCGTTTTCTGGGCGCGAACGGCAACGATCTCTTCGGTTACCTCGATGACAACGAAGATGGCCTGCAGGACGGTCTCGACGGTGGCATCTACGCTGGCTGGGATATAGTGGGCACCGAGAATGTACAGGGGATGGCGGGGACTCTGGTCGCTGGCGACGCCATCAACCAACACGATTTCACCGACCAGGTCGATATGCCCAATCTCACCGACCTCAGCCTCTACGAACAGCACGCGATTTCGACGAATGCCTCGATCAACATCGGCGGGACCCAGGTGACGGACGGGGTGTACGGCGATGATCCGGGTGAAAGCGGTTACCTCTATCTCGAGGGCACGCAGGCGAATCCGATCGTTCTCAACGGCACGATCGTGGTGCGGAATGGTGTCATCATCAAGGGGTACGTGACCGGGCAGGGGGTCATCTATACGGGCGGCAACGTCTACGTCGCCGACGACATCACCTACGTGAACGGCCCGACGACGACGCGCCCCTCGGGGACGACGGAGGCGGACTTCGAGAGCTGGCTTCAGACGAATCAGTCGGCCGACGCCCTCGGCCTCTTCGCCCGGGAGCAAGTCGTGCTCGGCGACTACACCGACAACCTCTGGCAGTCCTACGTGAACACGTGGATGAACGACCCGGCGAACGAATCCGTCGAGGATGCCGGGGAGGACCAGATCCCGAATACGATCTGGGGAGTGGATGGCATTCCGAACACGACCGACGACGATCCCTTCGAAGGTGATGGACAGTGGGAGGTGGAGACCTATTCTCCGCTGCACCAGGCTTTGGGGCTGATTCCCCCGGGTTCGGCCATCGGGGATGTCATCCCTGGAAGCGGAGAGGATATCGACGGCGATGGTCAGTACGACCCCGCCTTCCAGATGTCGGACGTGAACCTCCCGGTGGCATTGTCGTCGGGGCAGTGGGGCGGCAACCTTCCTTCTGGCGTGACAAATTTCAATCAGGTGGCGACGAGGAACATCAAGAACTTCGACGCTGCGCTCTACACGAATCACGCTCTGGCCGGACTCATCCTGGCCTGGGGGGACACGATCCGCTTCAACGGGTCGATCGTTTCTCGCAACGAGGCGATCATCTATGGCGCGGACAAGTTGGAGATCAACCACGACGCGCGGCTCATCGGTGGTGGCGACAACTTCGGCTACTTCTTGCCCCGGTCGTTCCGTCAGATCCGATTCATGAAGATGTGGGAGAGCGTGCCGAACGTCCACTTCGACGAACTTGCCGCCCTCAACCTGACAACTCCTTGAGCGAAGAATTCCTTGGAACCGGTGGAGAGTATGACGTGACGCATTTCAGATCGATGGTCGTGGCCGGATTCGCTTTTCTGGTGTTGGTGATGGGGACACCCGCCACGGCTCAGCAAGGCGAGTCCGAGATGCCGAAGAATTGGCGCCGGCAACTTCGCGGAAAAGTACCATCGCTTGTGAGCCACGGCAGAGCCCCCAAGGTGAGTCCGCGTCGGCGGGATTTCTCCCGGATCATTCCCGATGCTGAACAGGCGAAGGCGATGGCGGAGAAGTTTGCTCAGCCGCTGAGTGACGAGGACATGGAAGCCCTCAGACAGGCGCGCCTGGACAGGCTCGAGCGTGGCGGGCTGGGATTCAGTCTGGATGCCTCGAACCGTCGCCGCGTGCGGGACGGGGAGGAGCTCGAACGGCAGGCCCGTCGTATCGCCCGCGAGCCGGCGGACGACGGCAACGGGATCCTGGTGGGGGTTCTCGGCGCGTTCATCGCCTTGGGGCTTGTGATCCTGCGTCTGCGACGAGACTGAAACCCGCGGACGTCCCTTTCGGGAGTCGCCCCGACAGCATCGCGATCCAAGTAGGTGCGCCCCCGTACCGGTGACGAATCGGTGCGGGGGCGCGGATCGAAGAGGAGTCTTCGTTGTTTGATTTCGCGGAGGCGACGGCTTATCCGAGAAGCGACAAAGCCGCCTGTGGTTGCACGTTGGCCTGGGCCAGAATCGAGACCGCAGCCTGTTGGAGGATCGAGTTCCGCGTCAGGTTGGCGGACTCCTGAGCCACGTCGACGTCACGGATTCGCGATTCCGCGGCGGAGAGGTTCTCGGTCTGAACTCCCAGGTTCGCGATCACGGAGTTGAGGCGGTTGATGATGGCGCCGAAGTCGCCCCGCGTGGACGCGACGCTGTTGATGGCGGCATCGACGGCGGCGATGGCCGTGTTGACGTTGCCTCCCGACCCGATGTTGAGGCTGCTGAGCCCCAGGGACGAAGCCGTGGCCGAACTGAGCGTCACGCTGATGGTATCCGTGTTGGCCGTCGTGCCCGAACCGACCTGCAGAGAAACGCTGGACGAGGCGGACAGCAGCCCGACGCCGTTGAACGTGGTCGACGACGCGATGCGATCGATCTCAGAGACGAGTGCCTGGAACTCATCGTTCAAGGTGTTGCGGTCCGTTCCACTCACCGTGCCGTTGGCGGCTTGGATCGCGAGTTCACGCAAACGAGTCAGGATGGAACTGGTTTCATTCAGAGCTCCTTCGCCGGTCTGCGCCAGCGAGATGCCGTCGTTGGCGTTGCGCTTGGCCTGATTGAGACTGCGGACTTGAGCGCGCAATCTCTCGGAGATGGCCAGGCCGGCCGCGTCGTCAGAGGCATTCGCGATTCTCAGACCCGTCGACAGCTTGTTGAAGCTGCCGGCCAGCCGACCCGTGTGTGCTCCGAGATTTCGTTGAGCATTCAACGAAAACAGGTTCGTATTGATTCTGAGTCCCATAAATCCATTCCCCTCTTTGTGGTTCGCCTGGTGCGAGACCCGTTGGCATCCTCATTCGTCGAGGCACGAAGGGACCGTGTCCCCGTCGGGGATGCCATCGAACTCGCGTTGTGGTGATGATTCCGACCCTTTTCCTTCGTGGGTGCCGAATCTACATCTTTCCTATCGTGCGAGATTCCGGCCCCGTTGAGGAGAAATGTCGGTTTTTTGGACACTCGGGTGTGGAAGAGTGCGACGGTGGGACGGAGTTCCCATGGACCGTGGGTGGAAAACGTTGTCGCGAAACAGATTGGAGCGAGGGATCAGTTCGAGGCGAGGCGCCAGTGCCCCTTCAGCTTTTTCAGTCGCAGCGTGGATTCACGGGCGCCTTCCAGGCTGAAGACCTTGTAGGAGAGAGTTCCCAGGACCGGGTCCACTCTTTGAAGCTCCACCCGCCGGTCTTGGCCGGCCAATGCGGCGGCCGCCCGGAGCCAGGTCATGCGCGACTCCACCGTGTCCTGGAGATCGGCATGGAGCCTTCGCCAGCTGATGTAATCCCAGTGCCGAACACTGTCTCTCCACTGGGCGAAGACCTCTTCGACCTCAGCCTCGGCTGTAGGAGTGGTGTCCTCCCGCGCCGCTTCGACCGGAGTGCGGTCCAGGCTGAAGCTACGTGCGGTACGCTCGAGGAGCGGACGCCACGCGGCACTCTTCTCCAGACTGACATTGTAGGAGACGACGTAGATGCGCCCTCTCGAGAAGAGGAGGAAGTGGGCGCCGATGTATCCCTTGCCGTCCGACGTCGTCGTATCGGTGGGGATTCGGAGAGCCGGAGTTCCCGAGAGCCAGGTGGCTTCGGGAGTCCGGTGTTGAAAACGAATTCCTTCGGACTTGAAGCTCCTGGCGAGGTCACTCAAGAAGCGTTCCCCCACGACCTGCAAACGAGTGGGCCTCAGCTGCTCCCGACGTTCCGCGGGGGCGATGACGGTGAGAACCGAAACTTCGATCTCCGGGAGAGCGCCTTGCCGGGGTTCGGACCAGACCAGCTGCATCAGGGAGCGCGCCCCTTGATAACGGGTGTTCTCGACGAAGTCGCGGGGCCTGAGCAAGCTGTACCCGGCACGGCTCCTCGTGATGACGAGAGGCGGATGGACCTCCCGACTCTTGGTCGTCATGGACGCTGGGTGTTCCTTGCCGGAGACAGGGGACGTCGTTTCCGTCGGGGTCGGGGACGAGGTCGTCTTCTTCTTGGGCGTCAATCGCTCATTGATGGCTCGCAGCACGGGTAGGGGGACTCCTTCCCGCTTGAGGCGCACGAGGTCCGCCGGATCGAGTTCGAATCTCGGGTTCTCGCGCTGGATGCGGTCGAGGATCTCCTGGGTCGAGACGCCGGTCTGCGCGAGGACCACGATGGCTTCCCCGGTGAGAGGGGGGCGTGCCGGGGGAGCGACTTCCGGGTCCTTCCGCGGCGTACGAAGAGCCTTCAACACACTTTGTGGGACCCCGGCGTTTCCCAACGCCAGAATCTGACCCAGGCCGAGGGGTGTTTTGACGGGATGGAGTCGAACCCAGGAGAGGAGTTTCTTCTCGTCTTTATCTTTCTCCCAGCGGGCAAGAACCTCTTCTGGAGTGGCAGGGCCCTCCGGAGTCGGTCCCGCAAGCGGCTTCAGGTGTTCGAGCACGGGTTTCGGGCAGCCGCCTTTCTCGAGAGCGGCCAGGTCGGCTTGCGTGATCGTGACCTCGTGTTCTTCGAGGAAATCAAGGATCTCCGAGGATTCGGCCCCCAGATCGACGAGGGTTTGAATCTGGCGGCGGTCGATGACGTCGGTCTGGCCCGGTGCGAAGGACACGAAACCCACCATGAGAACGATGACGATCAGAGCTCCCATCCGCGACGATTCCCTGGAAGAGGAGGGGCGGGGCTTGGGCTGACCGGGATGAAGTCCCTGGCCCAACGGGGCCTTCGAGTCCTTGCCGTGCACCGAGTCGGGACGCGTCGTGGTCGCCATGGGCCTTCTCCGAAGGGGACAAAGGAGCATCCAGAGTACTCCTGCCTTGACATCGACGCCTTCCCGGGTAAACTTGAACGTGTTGCCCGATTCCGGCTGTCCGCGCTGGGTAAGGATTCACCTTGAAAAGCAGGTGAAAACCCTCTTGGACGGCCGATAGGCAACGTGAAATGCTCAGACGGCTCCTCCTGGGGGGCTGTTGCGGATGACACGTTGGAGACTGGGGGGTCCTTCCGTGTCGCCGACAATGCGGTTGTTCGGGCCGGAACGCGAGTTGGTCATCTTGTCGCGAATTTTCGCGATCGAAGTCTCCGTGGGGGGGATGGGGGACCCAGCTCAGCTGATCCGGCCCGACTTTTTTAATTCATGGCGCGGGGTCCCGTTTCGGGACCGAATCTCTTTTTCTCGGCCCGCCTCTTCCGGGTATAATCCTCCCCGCGCTTGCCAAGATTCCCGATCGTATCGACGGAGTGAGTCCTCATGGGTTCCAGGTCCCGTTCCATTTCGTATTCCCTCTTTGCGGTCCTGCTCATGGCTGCGATGACCTCCGGCCAGCAGCCGAATTCACTCGAAGCGGGGATGACCTTCAACGGCGTGGACAACGGAAGTTATCCCATCTCCGTCAACCTTTCGGTCCCAACCGTGATGACCGTCGACGTGACGGGAGCTCCCGGCGAACCATTCCTGATCTATGCCGGACATCTCGATTTTCCCGGTGAGGACTTCGGCGCCGCCGGACTCTTCGATCTCCACCAAGGGGCGGACTTGGTCCTTCTGGTGAATGGCATCGCCCCCGTCACGCCCGCCGATCAGAACGCCGTCGTTCCGGCGACCGGCCACTTCATCCAGTTTCTTCCTCTTGACCTGGAGCCGTTGGACCTGTCATTGCAGGCGGTCGTGAGTGATCCGACGAACCCCTTCGGTTTCAAGATCTCGGCCGCGACCCGGCTGCGAAGCACGTCGGCTCAGGTCACTCCCGTCAGTTTTTCCACGGATGACGAGAGCCTCACCATCCCGTTGGTCACGACGACCATCGCCTTCGCGGGTCAGACATGGACACAGATCGAGGTCTCCTCGAACGGGGTCGTGAGTTTCGGAGCGGGGATCTCCATGCCTCAAGGCACCGCCGCCGCGTTTGCCCAAGGAACCCCGAAAGTGGCTCTGGCCTGGCGCGACCTCGCCCCGACGACGGGCGGCGCCGTCACGGTGTTCGAGGACCCGAATGGGCGCGTCGTCGTAGACTACTTCAACGTTCCCATTCTGGATGGAGATCCGGGAGATCGACTGACGGGGGCGATTGGCTTCGAGCCGGGCGGGTTGGTCTGGTTGCGCATCGACGAGGGCGCCGGGGGAGAGCAGGTCACGGGTTTCGCTTCCCAGCCGGGGGCGTTCACGCCCGCAGCGGTCAACCTGAGCACAGATCTGCCCTCCACGACGTCGGACCCGGTGTTCGAGTGCTTCGGTGCCAGTCATCCCTTCGATCTCGTGGGTGAAACGATCTGGGCCGCGCCGGCAGCCGGGGGAACTTCGACCGTCGCGGTTTCCTCGGTGCCGTTTCGCATCACCACGATCCTGCCTCCCTTGGGGCCGACCGTCGGCGTGGCGGGCATGATGATCCGCGGAACGGGTTTCGACGCAGCGACCCAGGTTTTTGTGGGGGGAGCTCCCGCCGTGACCACGGATCTCATCTCCCCGGACGAGATCGTGATTCGAACGCCGGCGGGAGCGCTGGGGCCCGCGGACGTGCAGGTGGTGAGCGGGCAGGGGGAGACCTTCACGCTGCCGGGCGCCTACACCTACATCCCCTGGACCACCACGTTCGGCACAGGGGCTCTCGCGAGTGGCGGGTCGACGGTCGTTTCCTTCAACACCGGGTTCATCTTTCCATTCTTCGGCGAATGGTATGGGGAGCTCTGGGTGAACGCCAACGGGACGATCACGTTGGGCGGTCCGGAAGCCTCGGGACCGCCGACGGTTGCGGGATTCGAGAACGGCCCTCCGCGGATCGCCTCCTATTGGGCGGATTGGCAGTGGGGACCCAACAGCCTCGTGGCCGTGTTTCTGACCCCTTATTTCTGCACGGTGGGATTCGTCGACGTCATTCCGCCAGGCGGCGGGGCGCCCTTTTCGTTCCAGGTCATGCTTTCTCACCATGGAGAAGTTTTTTACGACTTCGCGTTCACACCCCCTCCGGGGATCGATCTTCTTGTCGGCGTGACGCCGGGGGGCGGGATCTCCGCGGCCCCCGTCGTCGATCTTTCTCAGGCGACGGGCCCCACCTCGCCCTTCTCGAACGTCTACGAATTTTTCGGTGCGGCTCAGCCCTTCGACATGGCTGGGCTCTTCCTCGATGTTCAACCCTCGCAAGTGGTTGCGCCCTTTTTCTCCTTGACTCTTCACCCTTGAACGGGATCCGAGGGGGGCTGTCGGAGAATTCTCTCAAAAAAAAAGGTGGGAATCGGTCAATCCGCCCGTTTCACCCATGGAGCCACGGTGAAAGGAACGGTTGTTTGGACCTCATACAGGACCCCTACGTCGCGAAACGCGAGTTTTTGGCCCGTCTCTTCCGGCGCCTGGGTTGCCCGGACCCGCAGGGAGACGACCTCGTCCAAGACGTTCTCCTGAAATTCCTCGAGAAGGGTTATGCCCATCGCGATCTCACCGAAGCGCAGGCGAAAGCACTGCTGGCAAGGATTGCTTATACCACCTTGATCGACCGCAAACGCCGCAACGCTCGTTTCGGTCATCGCTCGCTCGACGGTTTGCCCGAGGCCCAGGCGGCTCCCGAACGCGAGATCATCCGCTGGGTTCGCGAGCTCCTTTTCCAGGCGCGGCTTGCCCCGGACGAACTCCGGCTCGTCAGGGGTCGTTTCGTGGACGGAAAAAGCCTGGCCGATCTCGCGGCGGCGGAACACTGCCATGTCAACACCGTCCGGCGCCGTTTGGGACTCTTGTTGGACCGTTTGCGACGAGAAGCGACCCGTGACCTCACGGACGCGGGGAGGAGATGAAAATGAACGAGTCCGAGAGATTCGACAGAGGATACATGGACGATCGATCGGCCTTGGCTTTGGGTCTGCACCTCATCGAGGAGGAGAACCTCCTGCGAGCCTTTGTCTCCTTCCTCACCGCGGAAGGATTCGACGAGGACCTCAAGTCCCTGGCTCTCGGCGACCAAGAGATCGAGGACGTTTCCACCGGATGGAGGCGTCACTTCGGTTTCGTGCTGTCCGGACTGGCCGTCGCCAGCCTGCTCTTGTCCATCCATATCATCGGAGAGCGGGTGACGCCGGAACGGCAACCGGCGGTCAGGGTCGCTCCCGCGGTGCCGATGACGTTGCATACCGAACGGCAGGGCGGCCGGCACCTTTGGCCCACCCTTTGACCTCGAGGACGGCATGGCCGGCGAATCCGGCGTTCAGGCCTCGAGAAACGCAGCGATGAATCGGCCCACCACTTCCACGTCCACCAGAAAGGCGTCGTGTCCGACGGCGCTGGAAATCTCGAACCACTCGACGTGAGCACCGCCTTGGAGAAGTCCGTCGCGAACGGCCTTCTGTTCGTCAATGGTGATGAGACGATCCTCCGTGACTCCGCCGATGAGGTAGCTGTTATCGACCCGTTCGGCCAGCCGGCTCAGTTCCGTCCCGTGACGATGCAGATCGTGGAGATCCATGGCCAGGGAGAGACGGAGATACGCGTTCGAGTCGAAGGAACGTAGGATCTTCTTGCCTTGGTGCAGCAGGTAGGCTTGGACCTCGAAGGTGGGACCGTTGAGATTCGGGCGGTAGGCGGGTTCCCAAGCGAAACGGTGGTTGAACTCCTTCTGAGACCGATAGAACACGGTCCCTATTTCTCGGGCCAGCTCGAGTCCGGCAAAGGGCGGAGTGTCACCGTACATGCCGTCCTGGAATTGCGGGTCCAGCATGATCGCTCGGCGTCCCAAGTGGCGAATCGCGGCAGTGGCCGGACGCGTTCGGTCTGTTCCGGAGATGGCGATGACGCGACGAAGTCGCTCCCCGTGGTACAAGCCCATTTCCAGGGTTTGCATCGCGCCCATGGACCCGCCGCAGGCGGCGTAGAGGCAGTCGATGCCGAGATGATCGACGAGAGCGAGATGGGCTCTGACTTGGTCTCCAATCGTGACGAGGGGGAACCTCCCCTCGTAGGCGCCGTCACCTTCGGGGTTGGAACTCAGGGGGCCCGAGGTGCCGTGACATCCCCCCAGAAGAGAGGCGCAGAAGACGAAGTATCGGTCCGTGTCCAAGGGCGCGCCCGGACCGATCATGCGCTCCCACCATCCCGCCGAAGGGTCCTTGGAGGAGGACTTGGCATGGCAGTGGGCGGAAAAGGCCGGACAGATCAAAATGGCGTTGTCTCGGGCGTCGTTGAGAGTCCCCCAGGATTCCCAGGCGACTTCCAGACATGGAAGGGCTCCGCCCAGTTCCAAGGTGAACGGCTGGCCGATCTCGAGGTGTCGTGCTCCGGGCGGTTTGGCCATGGTCCTCCTGTCGTGGTGTGCAGCAGGCTATGATGCCCTATGTTCCGCGACAAGTCAGTGCGTCGCATGCGCTCCTTTCCAGAAGGTGACACGGATGATTCAAAGGGTTCAAACGCTTCTTCTCGTCCTCGCTCTTGGTGCGCTCGTCCCTTCCCAGACGCCGAGGGGAATGGTGGTCGCGCAGAATGTCGTGGCATCGCAGGTCGGGGCCGACATCCTATCTCGCGGCGGCAACGCGGTGGATGCCGCCGTCGCGACCGCCTTCGCACTGGCGGTGGTCCATCCCTCCGCTGGAAACCTGGGCGGGGGTGGTTTCATGATCGTAAGGAGGCCCGACGGGAGCGTCACGAGCTTCGATTTTCGTGAGGTCGCGCCCGCCGCCGCGACGCCTGACATGTTTCTCGACGCGTCGGGAACCTACGACCCGAGCTTGCACCACGGGTCCTACACGGCCGTGGGTGTACCGGGGTCCGTCGCCGGGCTCTGGTTGGCCCACAAGAAGTGTGGAAGGCGCCCTTGGCGGGAGCTGGTCGCTCCGGCCATCGCCCTCGCTCGCGATGGTTTTCCTTTGACCGAGGAGCTCGCCCGGCAGTTTCGGGCCCTGAAGAGCGCTTTCTCCCGTCACCCTTCCAGCCTGAAGGTCTTCTATCGGGCTGACGGTTCGTTCTATGCCCCGGGCGATCGGTTTCGACAACCGGACCTCGCCCGCACGCTCGAGCGCATTCAAAAGGAGGGGGCAGCCGGTTTCTATCGTGGGCGTACGGCGGAGCTGATCGCGGCACAGATGCAGCGTGGCGGTGGGCTGATCACCCGCGAGGACCTCGCGGCGTACCGAGCCGTCGAACGCACGCCCTTAGAGGGTTCCTATCGGGGTCGGACCATCGTCTCGATGGCCCCGCCGTCGTCCGGCGGAGCCACGCTGATCGCCATGCTCAACATGCTGGAATGCTTTCCCATCGAGAAGGATCCGCTGCGTCGCATCCACCTGATGACGGAGGTGATGCGCCGCGGCTACGCGGAACGCGCGCGAAGGTTGGGTGATCCCGACTTCAACGATCCGGACATGACCGCCCCGTTTCTCGACAAGAATTTCGCCCGCTCTCTCGTCAACGATCTGAGCATGTCGAAGGCCTCCGTGAGCCGCCTGGAAGGGCTCGGTTGGACGCAGCCCGAGGGTGAAAACACGACGCATTTTTCCGTCATCGACGGCGATCTCGGGGCCGTCTCCATGACCTACACCTTGGAGAATTCCTATGGATCGCGAATCGTCGTCGATGGAGCGGGATTCCTGTTGAACGACGAAATGGGAGACTTCAACCCGTCGCTGGGCCTTACGACGAGAACGGGACTCATCGGAACGCGACCCAATCTGGTCGCTCCGGGCAAACGCATGCTCTCCAGCATGACCCCCACGATCGTTCTCGACTCGAACCGGCGTCCGGTCTTGCTCGTGGGCTCACCGGGCGGCCGAACGATCATCAACACGGTGTTCGAGGTCGTCACCAACGTGATCGACCTCGGGCTCGATGTGGAGCGGGCCGTGGACTTGGGGCGGTTTCACCACCAGTGGTTTCCCGACCGCATCCGGGTGGAAGAAAAGCTGGCGCGGCCCGAAATCGTTCGCGGGCTCCAGGAACTCGGCCACCGCGTCGATCTCGTCAAGAGCCAAGGGATCGCCGCCTGCATCCAGGTGAACTACCGTCGTGGGGGCGCTTCCTTTCACGCCGGAGTCGATCCGCGCTATCCCGATGCCGGCGCAGCGCAAGCGCAATGACCGAGAATGCGACGCACACGCAACTGACGGTCGTGATCCCCTGCTACAACGAGGAGGATCGCCTGGGCGCCAGCCTGGATGCTCTCTTGGCGTTCCTGCGCGAACGTGGGGACTCCTTCGAGATCGTCGTCGTGAACGACGGGAGCACGGACCGTACGGGCGAGTGCGCGAGAGGGAAACAGGAGGCGCGGCTGCGGCTCATCGAGCTCCCTCGAAATCGAGGAAAAGGGGCTGCGGTCAAGGCGGGTGTGATGGCGGCCCGTGGAGAACGCATCCTGATGATGGATGCGGATCTGTCGACGCCGCTGCAGGAGATGGAGAAGCTGGCGCGCGCTCTGGATTCCGGGGTCGACGTCGCCATCGGGTCGCGGGCGCTCGAGAGGTCCCTCGTGACGCGACCTCAGGGGATATTCCGCGACCGGATCGGCAGAGCCTTCAACGGTGTCGTACGCGCGCTCATGGTGCCCGGGATTCGCGACACCCAGTGTGGGTTCAAGCTGTTTCAGGCTCCGGTCGCCAAGTCGATCTTCCGCAACGTCCGATGCCGGGGGTGGGCCTTCGACGTGGAGGTGCTCCTCCTCGCCAAGCGAATGGGTTTCGCCGTCGTCGAGATTCCGGTTCGCTGGGAGAACGACACGGGGTCGCGCGTGCGCGTCGTTCGTGACGCCCCCGCGACGATAGCGAGTCTGCTGGCGATGAGAGTCCGATGGTGGACACGCCGCCCGAAGGAGGACTGAACTTGCGGACTCCACTATCGCCTGCGTCGCCGAACCTCTCGGAGGAAGGCCTCGATGCCCGCTTCCCGGCGTTCGAGGTGTCGCCGCATGGTCCGCAACATCCTCGAGGACGGATGGGCCAGATTGCGAATCTCTTCCGGGTCCGACTGCAGGTCGTAGAGCTCCCATGTCGAGAGGGCGCGGTGGGTGATGATTTTCCATCGCCCCTCCGGTTCGACAAGAGAGAGCAAGCCCGTCTCGGTCATCGCCATGACGCCGTGGTCGAAGCCCGGGTCCTCCTTCCCCAGGGCCACAGCGAGAAGACTTCGCCCCATCCAGTCCGGCGAGGGAGGAAGGCCGAGGAGGTCCGCGATCGTGGGGGCGAGGTCGATGTGCCTGACCGCGCGGGGTTCGGTGCGCCGCGGGAGTCCCGGCGCCGCGATGATGAGAGGAATGTGGGTGGCTTCCCCGTAGAGGGTCGAGCCGTGATAGGCTCCACCGTGCTCGCCGAATTCCTCGCCGTGGTCCGCCGTGAGGACGATGGCCGTCGGAGGGCCTCCGGGGGCCCTGGCGGCCTGGAGGAGTCGGCCGATCGCCGTGTCGGTGGCGCGGACCTCCGCGTCGTAGAGGTCCTCGGGGCTTGCTCCGGGGGCGGGGTGCTCGGGTGCGTAGGGACCGTGAACGTCGAAGAAGTGCACCCAGAGGAAGCGCCTTCCTCGGGGGGTCTCCAGTTCACGGAGGGCCTCGGCGAGGGTCATCGCCGCTGTCCTCGGATTGCGAGAGTCGTCGATGTCGGTGAGAAGGCGTCGAAAGCCGGCGCGCTCGAATCCGACACGACCAAAAAAGGATGTCGCGATTCCCGCCGTGTCGATGCCCGCTTCGTTCAGATACCGCGGCAACCAGGTGGGCTCGGGTTTGTCGTCCGACAAGGCGTAGGGAAGCCACGACGACCAGATCGAACCGAAGCAGAAGACGGTGTACGAAGCGTGACTGAAGGCGTTGGCGAACCGGACGCCATCTGCCGCCAAGCTGTTGATGTTCGGAGTCAGAGGTTTCCCGTCAGGGCCCATGCGCCCCACGCGATCCGCGCGCAAGGCGTCGATCGTGACGAGGATCACCCGGTCGACCGGGGCCGGCTGTTGCGGGCGGGGAAGTGGCCGCGGAGGGACCGGGATCTGATTCGTCGGAAGGTCGCCCTCGAAACCGTTCTCGTCGAACCCGTTGCCGGCGACCTCGAAGCGGCCGGGCCGACAGAGGGGGTCCGTGTCATCGGCATCATCGCCGCCGAACACCGCCGGGGCGCCGTCTCCGTCGCGATCGGCCAGGCGACGAAGAACGAAGAGCGTCTCCCGGGTCAGATTGGACTGCTGATAGACGAGCGCCTCGACCGTCCAGCGTTGCTCGAGAATGCCGTGGAGCCCGCCCAGAGCCAGAGCCGTCACACCGACGAACACGAGACCGACCACGGCGAAGAGTCGCCGAGCGAGGCCGTTGGTCCAGGGGGAAGGAAGAAGACCCCATGCGACCGTGCTGAGAAAGACGGCGAGGGCGGAGAGGGCGCCATGGATCAGCCGATACAGATTGACGTAGCGGCTCTCGTCGACCCAAAGGACGGCGCCCATGAGGAGCAGGACGCCGACGGCGAGGAGAATGCGTGTTCCGATCCTGGCGGATTCCAATCGGGCGCCGAGCGCCATGAGTCGAGCGATCACCCAGGACAACATGATCGTCGGAACGACGAGCCAGGCCGCGACATGGGGGAGGGGGCGGGCCGCGGGGGCGAGTTCATAGGGGATGTCGGGGTCGATTCTCCTGCGGACGAAGAGGATCCCACGCTCGATCTCCTGGTGCCCCACCTTGTAGGCCAACAGGGCAACCCCGAGGACGACGAGAGCGAGAAGGAACGCCTTGCCTCGCCTCGCCCCGGCTGACCGGGCGGGGAGTGCTCCCCACAGGTATCCGATCAATGCAGGAGCGAGCGCCGTCACGATGCCAGTGAAGGTTGTGACGCTCACGAAGTACATGGGTTCGACGAGCCCGTCCAAACGAGGCCCCAGTCGCCACGTTTGCATGAGCCCCTCGACGAGATACGCGGTCACGACGCCGGCCCACAGGATGGTGGCCGCCCGCGTTGAAGGCGAAGTATGGGGACCTTCGTCGAGTCGTGTCACGTGCGAACCCATCCTGCGGCGAGTTGGCCGCATGCCGCGTCGATGTCGAGACCGCGACTCCGTCGAAAGGTGACGTGTCCCCCGAAGGAGGCTTTGAGGGCCCTCCAGAAGCGGTCCATCGCCTCTCGCGACGGGGTGGACGTGTCATTGAGTCCACCCGGGTGTCTGGGAATGAGATTGACCGTTGCGTCGAGATCCTTCAAAAGCGCGCCGAGCGCCCGAGCATGGAGTTCGGAGTCGTTCACCCCCGGTACGAGGACGTATTCGAAGAAAAGACGTTTGCCGGTGATGGCCTGGTATTCGCGCGCGGCCTCGAGCACGTCGGAAAGAGGCCAGCGGCGGTTGGCCGGAACGAGTGCGCTCCGTTCAGAATCCCAGGGATGGTGGATGGAAACAGCCAGCCGCACCGTGGGGAAGAGGCGGCCGAACTCGACGATGCGATCCGGAATACCGATGGTCGACACCGTGATGATGCGGGAATGAAATCCGAACGCGTCGCGCAGAGTGCGGAGGCTTTGGGTGACGGCTTCGAAGTTCAAGAACGGCTCGCCCATGCCCATGTAGACGAGGTTTCCGATCTCGTTCTCCAGGGGATCGGCGGCCAGCGATCGACGGGCGAAGAGGTATTGGCCGACAATCTCATCCGGCGTGAGATTCCTGTGGAACCCCATGAGTCCCGTGGCGCAAAAGGAGCACCCCATCGCGCAGCCCACCTGGGTGGACATGCACAAGGTTGTCCTGCGAGGGCTCGGAATCACGACCGCTTCGATGTTCGCTCCGTCGTCCATGCTCAGCAGGAACTTGCGCACGCCGTCCGAGGAGCGCTGTTCCTTCGAGAGCTCAGGGATCGCGAGATCGGGGGCCGGTGTGGGCATGGTGCGAAGGTATGGCTTCCGGCGGAATCGGGCAAGGGGGAGGGCACCGTTGAAACCAGCTCTCCGCATGGGCAGACTCCCGCCAGCCAGGGAGCTCCAAATGGCGGTCAGTCGTCACCACATCATCGAGAACAAGTTCCTCGAAGCCGTCGCCGCGATGGAGGGGATGCCCGTCGAGCCGACCGCGCGCGTGATGAGCCTCGACCGGGACCTCGGCGTGGAGATCTTCGAATCCCAGCTGACGTCGCGCGTCATCGACCTCGAGGCCCGCGCCATGAAGGCGCGCGACGAGGGGTACTACACCATCGGGAGCGCGGGTCACGAGGGCAATGCCTGCGTTGCGGCGGCTCTCGCACCGGAGGACATCTGTTTTCTCCACTATCGCAGTGGCGCTTTCATGATGCAGCGCGCGAAGGCGTTTCCGGGTGTGAGCCAGGTGTTCGACACGCTGCTCTCCCTGTCGGCCTCGGCGGAAGACCCCGCCAGCGGCGGTCGACACAAGGTGTGGGGCTCTCGCCGGATGAACGTGCCGCCGCAGACCAGCACCATCGCGTCTCACTTGCCGAAGGCCGTCGGCGCGGCCTTCGCCATAGGTCGGCGCCCCATCCTGGATCTAGCGGCGCTGGATGACGAGGGGTTTTCGCTGCCTCAGCTTCCCGAGGGCATGATCGCCATGGCGAGCCTGGGCGACGCGAGCATGAACCACTCCACGGCGCTCGGGGCGATCAATGCGGCCTCCTGGGCCACGCACCAGCGCTTGCCGATGCCGCTTCTTTTGGTCTGCGAGGACAATCAGGTCGGCATCAGCGTGAAAACGCCGACGGGTTGGATCGAGTCGCAGTATGCCAACCGTCGGAATCTGTCCTACTTCCGGGCCGACGGGCTGGACCTCGCCAGTGCCTACACCGTCGCCCGGTCAGCCGTCGATTTCGTGCGAGAACGACGTCGTCCCGCTCTTCTTCACCTCAAGATGGTCCGGCTGATGGGACATGCGGGGAGTGACGTGGAGTTGACCTACAGGAGCGAAGACGAAATCGAGGCCGTCGAGTCGTGTGACCCGCTCCTGAAGTCCGCGCGGCTCGTCGTGCGTTCCGGTTGGATGCGGCCCGCGGAGATCCTCGAACTCTATGGCGAGCTGAAGGAGCGCGCGGCACGCGGCGCGGCCGAAGCAGGACGGCGCCCGAAGCTGGTGACCGTGGAAGAAGTGATGGCTCCTTTGGCGCCTTTCGATGCGGAGCTCGTGAACGCGGTTGCGTCGTCGGTCGCATCGTCGGAACGACGAGCTCGCATCTTCGGGGGTGAGGCGCGGCTTCCCGAACGCACATCGCGTCCCCGCCATATGGCCATGCTCCTCAACTGGGGGCTCCACGACATCATGGCTCAGCATGATGAAGTGATCCTTTTTGGCGAGGACGTGGCGAAGAAGGGGGGGGTCTATCACGTCACCCACGACCTCTACGAGAAATTCGGATTGGCTCGCGTTTTCAACACGCTCTTGGACGAACAGACGATCCTCGGCGTGGCGATCGGTGCGGCCCACCTGGGCCACATTCCGTGCCCGGAGATCCAGTACCTGGCCTATCTGGTCCACGCGGTGGACCAGATTCGGGGCGAGGCGGCGTCCTTGCAGTTCTTCTCCAACAGGGCCTTTCAGAATCCCATGGTGGTGCGTGTGGCGAGTCTCGCGTATCAGCGGGGGTTTGGCGGTCATTTCCACAACGACAACGGCTTCGGCTTCCTCCGGGAGATTCCTGGTCTGATCCTGGCATGCCCCTCCAGGGGTGATGACGCTGTTGGAATGTTGCGCACGTCGTTTGCCGCGGCGAAGGCCTGTGGTCGAGTTGTCGTCTTCATGGAGCCCATCGCCCTTTACATGACGAAGGATCTCCACGAGGCTGGAGACGGCGGGTGGAGTTTCACCTACCCGGAGCCCGGACGATGCATCCCGTTGGGCGAACCCCGAATCTACGAAGCTGAAGCCACCGAGGCGCTCACGATCATGACCTACGGAAACGGCGTTCGCATGTCGCTTCGCGTGGCGCGACGATTGGCCGCCGAAGGTGTGGGGGTGCGAGTTGTCGATCTCAGATGGTTGCTTCCTCTCGCTCGGGAGGCGGTTCTCGCTGAGGCGGAGCGGGCGAAAGCGGTCCTCGTTGTCGACGAGGGGCGTGAGACCTGCGGCGTCGCCGAGGAGATCCTCGCCCTGATCGCGGAATCCGGCCCGGCAGGGCTCCCGGTCGGACGCGTTGCCGGACGGGACAGTTTCATTCCGCTGGCCGAGGCTGCGAACTTGGTACTGGTGTCCGAGGAGCAGATCGCCGAAGGCGTACGACGCGTTTTGGAGAAGGGGCGATGAGCGCGCGGCGTCTTCTGCTCATCGCGCCCGGTCGCGGCTCCTACGGGGCCGATGAGTTGGGCTATTTGGGCCGCCGCCTCGCGATCGCCGGCCAGCTGTCCGCGGCGAGCCGGATGATCGAAGCCGTCGAGGCGGATCGCCAAGCATGGGGTCGGGTGAGCCTCACGGAGTTGGATGCAGCCGCCCGGTTTTCACCCGCCAAGCACCTGCCTGGTCCCAATGCCGGGCCGATGATCTTCCTCTGCTCCGCGATCGATCAAAGCCTCATCCCTCGGTCCGCCGGGGAAACCGTCGGCGTCATCGGGAATTCGATGGGGTGGTACACGGCTCTGGCCGTGGGAGGAGCCTTGGAGTTCCGCGATGCGCATCGTCTGGTCGACACCATGGCGTCCGCGCCCCCGGTCGGCGGGCAGCTGATCCTGCCTTGGGTGGATGCGAAGTGGCGGCCCGACCCGGAGGAGAAGGAGCACATCCTGCAGATCGTCTCCGAGCTTCAAGATCGTGGGGCGCGCGTGTGGGTGTCGATCCGGCTCGGGGGCTATTTCGTCCTCGCGGGTGACGAGTCCGGTCTCACGGCTTTGGAGGAGCGGCTCCCGAAACGGAAGGTCGGACGGCACACCTATCCCTTCCGACTCGCGTTTCACGCGGCTTTCCACACGCCTCTGGTGCAGGAAGCCAGTGAGCGCGGCCTCGACGCGCTCTCCGAGCTCGATTGGCGTCGCCCCGATCTCCCCCTCGTCGACGGACAGGGGAGGCTCTATTCTCCATTCAGCACGCGTGTCGACGTCCTCGAGGACTACACCCTCGTGGACCAGGTCCTCACCACCTTCGACTTCACCCTCTCACTGCGGATGGCGCTGCGCGAGCTCCAACCGGACCTGCTCGTCCTTCTCGGCCCTGGAGCCACTCTCGGCGGGGCCATCGCGCAGGTGCTGATCCAGGAACACTGGCGCGGCATTCGCTCCAAGTCCGATTTCCAGTCGATTCAGGGATCCGAGGAACCGGTTCTTCTCTCCATGGGGCGCGCCGATCAGTTCGACCGTTTGATGAGCCTTTGACCGGGCGATTCAAAGGTCGCGGTGGGATCGCGTACACATCGTTCGCCCGGCGGCCGCGACGAGCCAACGACGGGGGATCATCCGTTGGAGGGCGAGGAGAGCCTTCAATTTGAGTCCCGGAACGACGACGACCTGACCTCGGAGCACGCCATCGACGCCCGCGCGAGCGACTTTTTTCGGGTCGTCGCGGCTCATGCGGTACACGAGGCTGTCCGTCAGGTAGTCCCCCGCCTCGAAGAATTCGGTGTCCGTGAGGCCTGGGCAGAGGGTCGTGACGGTGACGCCCCTTGGCCTGAGCTCGAGGTCCAGTGACTCGGAGAAGAGGAGCAGAGCGGTCTTGGCGGCCGAGTAGACGG
>CAZLGG010000072.1:3326-20657 GCA_964559135.1 uncultured Planctomycetia bacterium | reverse complement strand
TCGTCGCCCATCATATTCGACGAGAATCAAGCGCGCGTCAGGTGTCATGGCCCGGCCCAATGCCGCGAGCGTCTCGACGGGATGGGCGAGATGATGGAGGACATCCACCAGGAGGATGGTGGAGAAACGGCCGTCCTGGAAGGGATAGGGCGGTTGCGAATCCACGAGGATGGCCGCGACGCGATCTCCCCTCGGTACGTTTCGAAGGGCCCCTGAATCCACGTCCGCCACGATCCAGCGGGCGTCCAATCGAAGCGTCGTGACGCGGCCGTCACCGCCGCCGAAATCGAGGATCGTCGTGTCGTGGGGGAGGGGGGCCAGGAGGCGACTCACGGGATCCCGCAAATCGTGCTTTCGGAAGAAGATGTAGTAGCACCACTCCAACACGTCGATCACGCGCAAGGGACGGCCTCCCGGCGAACAGAACAATTGATCTACACCGCGGCGGCTCCCGCGGCGGCGACGGCGTGGTCGTTCTCGACGGTCGATCCCGATACGCCGATGGCGCCGATGACGGTCCCCGATGCGTCCGTGATGGGGACACCGCCCGGAAACGTGATCAACCCTCCGTTGGACACCTCGATCTGAAAGAGTGGCCCGGCCGGCTGGGAGAGTTCGCCGATCGCTCCCGTGGGCATGTCGAAGAAGCGGGCCGTCCTCGCCTTCTTCATGGCGATGTCGATCGATCCCAGCCAAGCTCCGTCCATCCGCACGAAAGCGGTGAGGTTGGCGCCGGCATCCACGACGGCGATATCCATCTTGCAGTCCAGCTCACGGGCCTTGGCCATGGCGGCTTCGACGGCTTTGTGAGCTTGCTCGAGATTCAGGCTACCCATGTGTCATCTCCATCAGGGGTTCATGCGACGTGGCGAGGCGTTTCCTCGCCCGGGGTTCCCTTTTGCCTTCAACTGCGGCCTCTCGCAAGGGATTCCCGGGTTCCGCGGTGGAAAAGACGGGTTTCCCGAGCGGTTCCGCCCTGGAGTGGACGGAGGAGGAAAACGATCGTATCAGGAGGAGTCGTCTCGCGTCGTCCTCCGGCCGTGCGCGAACTCCAAGGTCTTGGTCTCGCTCGAAGTGAGGAGGTCCCAGCATGTTTCAATCCGGGTCGTGGATCCGGGGTTTCCTGTTCTCGATTCTGGTGCTGGGGCTCCTTCTCGCCCCTGCGGCGCCATCCCAGGGCCTCGAAGAAAAAGCCGCGTTGCTCCAGATGCGCGAGGCGATCGCCAAGGACCTGGCGGCCCTGGAGGCAGCCATCAAGGAGAAGCTTCCCAAGGAGCAGATCCGTCTCATCAGGAGTCTCGTTCCTCGTTGGAAGCACTTCGACAAGAAGCAGAGAAAGCCGTTTCGCACCGACATCGAGAAGCTCTTCGCGAAGGGATCGGAGGATCTCCGTCTGACCATCGTTCGGGCGTTCGGGAGACTGGACGGAGGCAAAAAGGGTGTCGAGGCCGAGAGGTCCACGCGGACCCTGTTGAAGTATCTGAAGATGAAGAAGGTCGTTGCGAAGGGGAGTCTCCGTCGAGAGATTCTGAAAAGCCTCGGTCTTTTGAAGCGCGCCTCGGGAATGGCGGCTTTGCTGGATGCGCTGAATGACAAGGAGACAAAGACCGTCGTTGCGGCGATTCAGGCTCTGGGTGAATACGACAAAGCGAAGACTTCCGTGCGGAAGGAGATCTTCAAGACCATCCTTCGGGCGATCCCCAGCCCCCGAACGTCCGGCGGCAACCGGGGCGGGACGGGAGGAGGGCGCCGTGGCGGCCTCGTTGATCCTCGATTCGACTACGAGCGCAAGAAGAAGATCGAGTCCGCGGCGGATCAGACTTTCCGCAGACTCACCGGGGAGCAATTCCTCCGCAAGGAGGCCTGGACTCGCTGGTGGAACAAGAAGGGCAAGAAGAAGAGCAAGTGGTAGAATCCCTCGGCTCGACGGAGTGCCCTCATGCGAATTCTGTGTACCTGGTTGATTCTCGCCCTCGCTCCCCTCTTCGCCCAGGAGAGTCCCATTCCCGTGGGGCGATCGGAGCGCGTGATGGAGGGCCTACAGACGACCCTGATCGTGCCGCCGGGGCTCACGCCTCAAAAAAAGGGGTCGTTGGTGCTGCTCCTTCACGGTCTCGGCGATACGGGCGCCAACCTGAGTCACACATTGCAGTCGTGGACGCGTGAGGGGTACGTCATCTGTGCGCCCACCGCCAAGGGAAAGCAGTGGTCGAGGCCTCAGGTGGAAGCGGTGATCCGAATCGGGAAGCGGTTGCTCGAACTGTTGCCCATCGATCCGAACAAGATCCACACGATGGGGTTCAGCAATGGTGGCTGGAATCTGCCGACGCTCGCCTTCTCGGACGCATTGAAGCCCGTCAGCGCGATCTATCTTGCCGCGGGTCACGACGGACCGAGTCCGCCCAAATGGGCCAAGAAGCGTCTGAGCGTGTTGGCCCTGGCGGGTGAACAGGACCCGAACGCTCGGGCGGCGCGGGCGACCGTGACGCGTCTTCGAGGAAAGGTCGTTCGGGTGGAGGCGCGTTTTCAGCCCAACCTCGGCCACAAGTGGCCGCGCATGTATGAGCCCTTCATGCTTTGGTGGACCGGCGTCACCGAGGGCCGGTTCACGCCCGGTGACGACATGAATTTCGACTGGCAGTCCGACTTCCGGGCCGCGATGGCGACCCAGGCCTCCCGTAAGAAGCGCGGAGGCGTGTGGCTCTACGTCTACGATGCCGATGGTGACAGGGATTCGAAGGAGGCCCGGCGCATTCAGGAATTCGTTTTCATGCATCCACTCGTCAGGCATTTCGGGAATCAGTTGCCCGCGGTCAAGATGGACCTTGGCGACCCCGACTTGCCCGAAGGGCTGAAGATCAAGAAGACCCCCGCGGTGGCGATTTTCGATCACAAGGGAAAGCTGAAAAAGCTCTACCAGGGCAAGATCAAGGTCAAACAGCTGGCCGCTTCGCTGCGGAAGCGGGCTCCCGACCCCAAGATGCCGAAACTGAAGTGATCAGGTCTTCCTGGCCACCCTTGCCTCGCCTTCCCCTGGGAACGCCCGTCGGAATCTCAGGGCGACGTTGACGAGGGCGATCATGACGGGCACCTCCACCAAGGGGCCGATCACCGCTGCAAACGCCTGGCCTGAGTTGATGCCGAAGACGGCGACGGCGACGGCGATGGCGAGTTCGAAGTTGTTGCTTGCGGCGGTGAAGGCGA
Source organism: uncultured Planctomycetia bacterium (assembly GCA_964559135.1). Lineage (GTDB taxonomy): Bacteria > Planctomycetota > DRQF01 > DRQF01. Next base: position 17,453 of record CAZLGG010000072.1, on the reverse strand, counting down.
TGGTTGTGGACTGGGGGTAGTTGGCGCCCCAACGCTTGCCCATCCAAAACGCCAGCAGGAACATCAATACGAAATAGATGCACAGGGGAATCGCGATGCGGACCACGTCCATCGGTAGCTCGACGATCATGTCGCCCTTCAACGAGAACATCACCAGGATGGTGAACAGGAGAGCGATCAGCGTGATGGGAGAGATCTTCGGGATGAAGACCTCCTCGTACCATTCTCGCCCCTTGGTCTTCAGAAAGACGAATCGCGTCGCCATCCCCGCGAAAAACGGGATGCCGAGGTAGATGAGAACACTCTTTGCGATCTGACCGATGCTGACGTCGACGACGACACCCTCCATCCCGAACATGCGGGGAAGAATCGTGATGAAGATCCAGGCGTAGAGCGAGTAGAAGAGCACCTGGAAGACGGAGTTGAAGGCGACGAGTCCCGCTGCGTATTCCCGGTCGCCATCGGCCAAATCGTTCCAGACAATGACCATGGCGATGCACCGCGCGAGTCCGATCATGATCAGGCCCTCCATGTACGCCGGATGGTCGCTGAGGAGCAGGATCGCCAGACCGAACATGAGGATCGGCCCGATGACCCAGTTTTGGAGCAGGGAGAGACCGAGAATCTTGCGGTTCCGAAAGACGTCGCCCAACTCCTCGTAGCGCACTTTCGCCAGAGGTGGATACATCATCAGGATGAGCCCGATGGCGATGGGGAGATTGGTCGTGCCGACCTGGAAGCGATGCACGAAGTCCTCGACGCCCGAGAATCGGTGGCCCAAGAAGACGCCGATCGCCATGGCGAGGAAGATCCAGGCCGTGAGAAATCGATCGAGAATGCGGAGTTTCTTCGCGGGGTTGTTGGTCACGAGGAGATTCCTTCGATTCGATGTGGTTTCAACAACAGTCACGGTCCAGCACGGCCGAGAGGCGTTCTCGATCGGCTTGCATCTCGGGCAGCGGCGCCAAGCCGTCCGTGGCACAGGCGACCAGACGCCGCGTCGCGGGGTCGTGTGTGTCGGCCAGCGCGTAGTGAACCCAGCGGCCGTCTCGACGGGGGGTCACGAGCCCCGCCGACCTCAACGTGGCTAGGTGCCGCGAAACCTTCGGTTGACTCTCCTCGAGGGCCTCGACCAAATGGCAGACGCAGAGCTCTCCGACGGTCAGGAGGGCGAGGATGCGCAGACGTGTTGGGTCCGCGAAGGCCTGGAAGAGTTCGGCGCGTCGACGGATCTGACTCATATACGGAAAACCATATATTTTGAAGAGGGAGGATTCAAGGATCGCCCGTTCGCCGCGGAGGGGAGAGAGTGCCTCTGCAACGAGCTCATGGCGAATCTCGGCATGCCTCAGCTCCGTCCCGACGGCTTCCAGGAGCCGCCCCTGCTCACCGGGGGGGATGACGTGGAACGCCTCTCCTGCTTCCTGGGGAGTGGCGTGACGCGGTATACGGCCGCCGACGTCGTGTCTTGCCTGCGGGATGAGTCCAGCCGCGTCGGGTCGTGCCCCTGAGGTCGTTGTTCTCGACCGGGCATGAGACGCGAGGTCTCTCATGAAGTATGCTGAGGGCATGGAGGGCTCGACTTGACGCGATCACTCTTGATGTTCGCCCTCGCGATGATTGGCGCCACGATGTTTTCGGCGTGCTCGGACGATGAGCCCAGCCCGTCGAAAGAAACTCTGATGGCCGGACCCGAGGATGCGATGAACGATGGCAAGCAACCGGGACTCCTCGTCTTTCGTGTGAAGGGGATGAAGAAAACGAAATCGGGCGCGACGTGAATGGGCTGACCGGACGCGGTCGACGAATCCCTGGAAGGGATTCACTCATCCATCAAGACGTCCTGGGACTTCGCAAAGGACGAGGTCACCGTGACCTTCGAACCGGGAGCGGTGAAAGCGGCCGCGTTGCGCGATGCGATCGGCGCCTTGGGCTATGAGGTCGAGGACGTGGAGCCGCGGCGACGGGAAGATCCGGCGGCGGTTTCCGGGCCGCGATTGAGTTTCCCCGAAAACCTGCCACCCGCATTGGACGCCGCAGTGCAAAGAGCCCGGGCCGAGAGCCGGATTCTCGTCGTGGATTTTTGGGCGACATGGTGCGGACCTTGCCAGAAGCTGAAGAAGCAGACGCTCGCCGCCGCCGCCGTCAAGAGACTCCTCGAGGGCGCTGAGCTGGTTCTCGTCGACGTCGACGAGTACCCGTCTTTCGCGCGCGCGTGGGGCGTGAAGTCCGTCCCCGATGTCGTGTTTCTCACGCCGGACGGTCGCGTGCAGGATCGTCTTCACGGCTTCGAGGGGCCCGCGGCCTTCGCGAAGCGTCTTCGCGCCGCCGTCGCGAAACAGGAGCGCTAACAGGCCAGCTTGCGATGGAGGACTCTCCTTTTTGCGGTGACGACGACGAGGGAGTTCCGTTCGATCTCCTTCCACTCCTCGTCCGCGCTGAGGGGCTCCGAGGAGATGACGACCGCCGAGTGTGCATTGGCGCACTGCCGCAGATGCACCTGATCCCCTTCCAGGACGTAGTGACATCCCTCGTTGAGAAACAATGACGGGGCGACTTTCGGGTCCGTGGCGAAGCGCGACGCCACGACTCTCTTGCCGTCCGTGACGGCGAAGTTGAGATAGCTCACATCGTCCCCGCCGGCGATCTGGACGATGTCATGAATCGTCTTCTCGACGGCATTCGCGATCCGATCCGACGCGGGGAGGTCGGAGGGTTGGACGTCCAGGCGGTCGAGGAACAACGCAAAGGCGATCTCGGAATCCGTCGTGCCCTCCACGCCCTCGTAGGCTGCGTCCGAGAGACTGTCGACAAGCCGACGGCGCAGGCTTTTGAATCGTGCGATTCCTCCGTTATGCATGAACGCATAGCGACCGAACGTAAACGGATGGCAGTTGACGTCGGCCACCGGAAGCTCCGGCGACGCCGCGCGTACATGGGCCGCGACGAGCCCGCTCGTCGTCACGCGGCTGATGCTTCGGACGTTTCTGTTGTTCCACGCCGGCCGAATCGATCGGAAGACTCCGGGATGCGGACTCACCGAGGGGACGTACCAGGCCATGCCGAATCCGTCGCCATTCACCGGTTCACTGCGGAGCGTGGAATCCTTGCTCTGCTGGATGATCGAATGGGCGGGTCGGGTGATAATGTGGTCCAATGGAATCGGTGGACCGGAATAGATGACGAAGCGACACATGGGGCGGTGTAGCAAACCGCCGTCCGGGCTCAACGACGCGCGATGGGGGAGAGAACTTTGACGCTGGCGACATCGACGGCTGCTCCCGCCATCCTCGTCCGGGATCTCGAGGTGACCTATGGCTCGGTCCACGCCGTGCGAGGGATCGATTTCTCGGTCCGGCCCGGTGAAGTCTTCGGCTTCTTGGGGCCGAACGGGGCGGGGAAGACGTCGACGATCCGCGTCCTCCTGGACCTCCAACGGCCGTCTGCCGGAGTCGCCGCGATCCACGGTGTCGCGGTGCGCGCCGGGGGCGGAGCCCTTCGCCGCGAGCTGGGCTTCCTCCCCGGAGATCTGAACCTCTTTCCGAGTCTCACGGGCCGAGAGACGCTCGAATTCTTCGGGCGTCTCCACGAACTCCCCACTCCGAGAAGGTCGGCCGTGCTCGAAGCCCTGGGCTTTCCCGAGTCTGCAATGGATCGAAGAGTCGGCGAGTATTCCACGGGGATGCGTCAGATGTTGGGGATCACGCTCGCCTTCCAGCACGCCCCACGGCTGCTCATCTTGGACGAGCCGACCACGGGCCTCGACCCGCTCGTGCGGGAGTCGTTCCTGGATCTCGTTCGGCAAACCGCCGCGACCGGCGCGACGGTGTTCATGTCCAGTCATGTCCTCTCGGAGGTGCAGGACGTCGCCGATCGCGTGGGCCTGATCCACGAAGGAAGAATGATCCGCGTCGATACGATCGAAAACCTTCGACGGGGCTTTCCCCGTCACGCCCTTCTCCGGTATGAGGATGGCCGGACGGAGTCGATTCTGGATTCGGGGCCCCCCGCCGAGTTGCTGGACCGCATTCCGCGCGCCGGGCTCGTCGATATCGAGATTCGCCCGGCCGACTTGAAGGACGTCTTTCGTTCGATGGTGGAGGGGAAGGACGGAGGTGCCCTCCGTGAATAGGCATCTCTTCGGCTTCCTGTGGCGAAGGCATCGTCTCTCGGTGGCGATCTGTGCCTTGGCTCCCTGTGTCCTCGGTGTCCTGGTCGGTCTCATCTATCCGACGCTGAGCGGTCAGCGCGAGGCGGCGAAGTCATTGCTCAAGATCGGCCAACGATTCTTCGGAGGGAGTCAGCATTTGGATCTGTTCTCGGCTCTGGGCGCCTTCACCATGCCGTTTCAGCATCCCGTGGCACTGATTCTTTTTGCCGTCATCGGAGCGATTCCGGCGACGGCCCTTCCGGCCGGGGAGCGCGGCCGCGGGGGCCTTGACCTCTTGTTGGCGACGCCTCTCGACCGAAGAAGCCTCGTCGTGACGGTGGGCGGTTTCCAGATGCTTCTTGGGGCCATGATCGGGATGGGCGCCTATGCGGGAGCCCTTCTCGGAGCAGGAATCGCCGGGGAATGGGCCCATATTCCGGCGGGCCAGTTCTCGGTTCTCATGCTGAATGCGGCGGCGTTGAGCTTTTCCTGGGGAAGCGTTGCCCTCGTGGTGTCCGTCTACGCGCCGGACCGTTCTTCGGCGATGCGTTCCACCTTCATCCTCGTCTTCGGATTCTTCCTCATCGACATCGCTTCTCGGCTTTGGCGGCAAGGGCGATGGCTCGGTAACCTCACGCCTTATGGATTCCTGCGGCCCGCTGACTCGGTGGGGCCGAGGGGCGATGCGGGCCTCGCTTGGAGGAACATCGCGATTCTCGTCGCCTTCTCGCTCGCACTGCAGGCGTGGGCTGCTCGCGCCGAGGGAAAAAGAGCTTCGGCATGACCTCGGTTCCCGCCCTCGCACCCGCGTCGTTCCGGCGCAGCATTCCCCACGATCAAGTTCAGGAGATCTCCATGCGAATCCCCCTCGTGCTCTGCCTTCTTTGCATCGTGACCCTTCCGAGCCCGGCCCAAGACCGCCGACCGATGTCTGGACCCTATGCTTCTCTGATGGGGAAGGCTGTCAAGGATCACGGATTCTCGGGTGCCGTTCTCGTTGCCAAGGGAGACGAGGTCCTTTACCGCGGCGGCGTGGGGTTGGCCAATCGGGAATGGGGCATCAGAAACGCGCCGGAGACGAAGTTCCGATTGGCTTCGCTCACGAAGGCGTTCACGGCGGCCATGATCATGAAGCTCGTGGATGCGGGCGCCGTGGAATTGGACGCTCCGCTGACCCGTTACCTCGACTGGTATCGCAAGGACACCGGCGATCGAGTCACGATTCGACACCTTCTCAATCACACGTCGGGGATACCCAGTTTCACCGCGCAGCCCTCCTACGAGTCGCTGAAGCGACGGAGGATCAAGATCCGAGATTTCGTCGAGAAGCACTGCAGCGGTGATTTGGAGTTCGAACCTGGATCGAAATTCAGGTACGACAACTCCGGATACTTTCTCCTCGGCGTCGTGATCGAGGAGGTCACCGGGAAACTCTACGAAGTCGCTCTTCGCGAAGCGATTCTCGCCCCTCTGGGCATGCACGCGACAGGGTATGACCACGGTCGGGCGGACATTCCCTGTCGCGCCGACGGCTTTGTGCCCGTGGCGGGGACCCGCGTCGGCGCCGATTTCATCGACATGTCGGTGCCCTTCGCGGCGGGTGCACTGTACTCGACCGTCGACGACATGCTCCGTTGGGGCCGCGCTCTTCTGCATGGACGGGTAGTGAGCGAAGGGGCCGCCCGAGAGATGTTCACGCCCGCCCTGCAGAGCTATGGTTTCGGCTGGGCGATCGACACCCATGCGCTCGATCGCGAAACTGCTGTCCGAACGATTCACCACGCGGGGGGAATCGACGGTTTTTCCACCTGCATCTATCTCTTGCCCGATCTGGATGCGGTCGTCGTGGTCTTGAGCAACGTCATGGACGGTTTGGCCCCCCGCCTCGCCCGACAGTTGGCGCGGAAGGTCGCCGGTCTGGAGCCCCGACTTCCGGAACGTCCAGGAGCGGCGCGCGTCTGGACCCGAATTCACCGGGGCGATCTTGAAGGCGCCGATCGCCTCATCGAGGGTCTGCCGCGGCGGACTCGCGCCGAATTCGGCCCGGTGGCTCTCTATGCGTCGGCCAAAGTCCTCGTGGAGGCGGGTCACCTCGATGCGGCCGCGTCCGTCCTGCGCTTCGCGGCGAGGAGAAAACCAGACGCGAAGATCGTTCCCGCTCTCCTGGGGCGCATCACGAAGTCGGGAGACCATGGGATTCAGTTCGTGGAGCAGATGGATGTCTTGCCGGGCCCCGGGGTCTGGTCCGAGGCCGTCCATCCCATCGATATCAATCGGGACGGCCGCCTGGACCTCCTCTTCGCGAACTGCAACGGCTGGCATCGGCCGGGCGACATGGCGGCTCCAAGTGCCGATCCGTTGCGTCCGACCCTCCTTTTGAACGAGGGCAGCGAGAACGGCGTCCCTCGATTCAAGGACGTCTCGGCGGACGTGTTCCCCGAGGGTTTGGCGATGCACGCCAAGAACGCGGCCGTCTGCGACGTCGATGGGGACGGCCATTCGGACCTCGTGTTCGCCGTCGCCTTCGGTGGACGTCCCCGGCTGTTGCTCTGGGAGACGTCCAAGAAGCGGTTCGTCGACGCGACCGATTCCCATCTCCCCGACGTGAAGCTGAACTCGAACGGCGTAGGCTTTGGCGACCTGGACGACGATGGCGACATCGATCTCGTCTTCGTCGATTCCGGGCCGAAGTCGGACCGCGACCCGGGAGGACGCGCCCGTCTGCTCCTGAACGACGGGAACGGCCATTTTGCGGAGGCGACGGACCGCTTCCCGGCTCAGCCCAAGGTCGGAGCGCAGAACGCCAAGATCCTGGATATCGATGGCGATCTGGATCTGGACGTCGTCGTGGACGGCAAATCGCGCGTCACTCAGCTCTATATCAACGACGGCAAGGGCCGCTTCAAGTTGGACACGAAGACGATCCCCGAGGCGGACCGAGGAGGGCAGCCCTACGAGATCGAATGGGCGGACTTGGACGGCGACGGTGACCTGGATGCCGTCCACATGAGCTGGGGGGGAGGGCGCCGCCAGCGCTACCGCAACGTGGTCTTGAAGAACCTCCTCGTCGAGTCGGGCCAACTGACGTTCGACGTGATCGAAGACGCCTTGGATCGGCGCAATAACGAGGACGAGAACGAATTCGCCTTCCTCGATGCGGACGACGATGGCGATCTCGATCTTGTGACGGCCACCCTTCTGGCCAGGCCCGGGTCCGAGAAGCTCTATCTGAATTCCGGACCCATCGGGCCTGGGTTCCTGAGGCTTTCCGAGCACGCGTTCAGCGAACTCGTGGACGGCACCCTTGATCTTTGCATCGCCGACTTCGACGGAGACGGGGCGCGAGACGTGGTCACGGCGCAAGGAGAGAGTGACCGTTTCGAGAGCTTCCAGAACCGTTACTACAAGAACATGGGGCCGAAGGACACCCACTCGCCTCGCATCACGGGGATCGTGATGGACAAAGCGGGCAAGGGCATTGTCGTCAAGGCGATGGTCCGAGACGACGTCGTCGATGACGGCGCGTCGCGCCTGAAGGTCTGGGTCACATGGTCGGCGAAGGCCGGAAGCTTCTCCGGTTCGGGTTCGAATCCGATGGACTACATGGGAGGAGGTCTGTATCGCGGGGTGGTGCCTCCCGGAGTCATCATCCAGGGAGCGGATGCATCACGGGTGCGCGTTCACGCCGAGGACCCGGCCGGCAACCGCTCCGAGCGCTGAGCCCGGGATCACTGCGTCAGCTTTTTCGGAATGATCCCCTCGACCACCCAGCGGAGGGACGTTCGGACCTGACCGGCGAGACTCCGTTCCTTGGGATGGGATGCGAGCATTCGGACGACGGCCAGAATCGCCGCGTTGCCGTCGGGGTGCCCGTGCACGTGGTCATATTCATCCCACGCAGCGGTCACAGTCTTGAGGAGATGGGTCCATACGATGGGGCGGACGGCGGGGTCCGCGAGCAGAAAATCCTCTAGGGCAAGGCGCAGGGCCGCGGCTTGGCCCGCTTCCAGGATTCCGAGGGCCTGATTCACGGCACCGATACGATCTCCGCCCCGAATCGCTGCAAGCATATCGTCGACGGTGCCGGAAGCCGGGAGGAAACGGTCGCGTTCGGGGGGGCGTTGATCCATCCGGCGTCCGGTATGGATGAATGCCAAAGCGTGGAAGAGATAGCGAATCGCCGCCGGTGTTTGCAAACGATCGACGACGTTCCTCACGGCGCTGGCGTAAGTGAATCGGTGGGTGACCCAGATCCACGTCTCCGCCACGTCCGGGTCGGCCTCCACCTTTGGATCGAAACGCAAGAATCGTTGCGCGGCGGCGGCGACGAGACCTCTGGCGATGGATTGGACACTCGCTCCTGCTCGGAGCGCTTCTTCCAGGGCGTCGAGGGCCTCTTTCGCGTTCCCGTCCAACACGGAGAAGGCGAGGCGATCTCCGTCGAACTTCTCGTTGCCGACGAGGCCCTCGTGGAGTGCGGCGAGTTCCGGCTCGAGAGTGCCCAAGCGATCCGCGTAGGGTTTCATGTACGGGAGCGTGTCCTCTCGCGTGGAGACGACATAGCGGTAGAGGAGTGATCCGTAGATATCACGCGCGTGGCGCCAGTCCGTCTTCTCGAAGAGTTCGCGGGCCTTCATGAGGTAGATGAGCGTGTGGCCGAACCCGTTGAAATGGTCCGCGAACAGATCGCAGAGCCAGGTCTCGATCGTCTCGGGGGCGACGCCCGTGTCGAACGCGCCGAGCAAGAGAGCTTCGGCTTCCGCGGCGTCTTCGGCTTCCGCCGCCCGGCGAATCGTCTCGAGCGTTCCACCCGGCTTCGGCGCCGGGCGCTCCCGAGGCGAGAGGCGATGGCTCTCCTCGCCGCACATGTCGATGGCGGGAGCGATGGCGTACATGGCCTCGCTCCCGTTCAAGCGACCGAGGTAGCGTCCCCAATCGGCCGCTGCGGCCAGGGCGTGGCTGAGACCGTATTCGGCATGCAGGGCGTCGTGGTATCCGACCTCGGAGAGCAAATCCCACGGCGAGAATCCGGCTTCGATCCAGCGGATGCCGTCGCGAATCGCTCGGTCGTTTTCGTGCTTGAAGAGCCCTTCGTGGAAACTCCGAAGAATGCCCTCCTCGAGGACCTTGGGATCCGGAGGCGTCAGGTCCACCTCGATCATGTCCCCCGCGATTCTCGCGGGAAACGACCGCACGCTCTCGCCCCCGAGGAGACACCGGCCCGTTCGAATGTCGAACTTCCAGTTGTGCCACGAGCATGTCAACGCCTGACCCTTTAGATCTCCCTGGGCGAGAGAGTAGCCCTCGTGGGGGCATCGGTTGTCGAGGGCGCGGACGTTGCCCTCTTCGTCGCGAAGCAGGAGGATCTGGTGGCCGTTCGGCTTGACGTGAACCATCGACCCCGCGGGGAGCTTCTCCGTCGTTAGAACGGGACTCCAAGCGGCCTGCGTAGAATCGTGTGGTGAAGCCATGGCAATATGGTGTCATCGAATTGTCGCATGACAACTGCCTGGAAAGGACAGCCCATGATCGACGGGGTACGAGGATTTGCTCATGACCGCGGTGTCTTGAAGGCAGGAGGGATCTCCATGGCCGACGTTGCGCGCGCCTGCGGCACGCCGACCTACGTCTATGCGAGCGATGGCATTCGGGAGGCCCATGCCGAGGTGGCTTCGGCGTGGGAGCCCTTGGGAGCGAAGATCCATTATGCGGTGAAGGCCTGCTCGAATCTGCGGATCTGCCGTCTCTTGGGGGAGCTCGGCGCGGGCATGGACGTGGTCTCCGGCGGCGAGTTGGAGCGGGCCTGGCTGGCGGGCATTCCCATGTCGGACATCAGCTTCGCGGGTGTCGGCAAGACGGACGAGGAAATTGCCGCCGCGCTGTCGGGGGCGAACAGCCCACTTCTGGATTCGCCGGGACTCCTCGGGGGAGCGGATCCCAGGGGACGTGGTCCCGTGGGACTTTTCAACGTGGAATCCCGAAGTGAGCTGGAAAGAATCGCCGACGCCGCGAGTCGACTTGGAGTCCGGGCTCGTTGCGCCGTGCGGGTCAATCCCGACGTCGATGCCAAGGCGCACGTCTACACGTCGACCGGTCGAAAGGAGAATAAGTTCGGGATCGATTCGGCCCGAGTTCCGGAAATCTTCGCGGCGTATGCCGGGCACCCTTCCCTGGATCTCGTGGGACTCCACGTCCACATCGGCTCCCAGGTGAAGACGGTGGAGCCCTACGTCGAAGCCGTCAGAGTGCTTCTCGGTCTGCTGGAGGGGCTCGAGACCCGTGGAATCCGCATCGAATCCCTGAGCTTGGGTGGGGGGTGGGCCGTTGATGACGGCTCGGGGGAGGTCCCTTCGCTCGCGGCGTACGCCGCGGCCGTCACACCGCTTTTGGATTCCCACGTCGCCCGGGGTCTGCACATCATCCTCGAACCCGGACGATCCCTCGTTGCCGCGTCCGGGGTCCTCCTCACGCGCGTTCAGCATGTCAAGGAGAACGGGGGGCGCCGTTTCGCGATCTGCGACGCCGGGATGCACACCCTCATCCGGCCGGCCCTTTATCAGGCGCATCACTTCATCTGGCCCGTCACATGTTCAGCGGATGCGATGCCACCCCGAGGCGATGTCCCGGCTTCTTCTGAGGGGTTCGCGACCTATGACGTCGTGGGGCCCATCTGCGAGACCTCCGATTTCTTGGGGAAGGATCGGGTGATGCCGCGACTCGCCCGTGGAGATGTCTTGGCCGTTTTCATGGCGGGCGCCTACGGCATGACGATGACGTCCAACTATAACGATCGCGGACGGCCGGCGGAGGTGTTGGTGACCGACGAGGGTGCCGTCCTGGTTACGGAACGGCAGTCCCTCGCCGACCTCTTGGCGACGGAGAAGACTCCGCGCGTCCTTGGCCTCGACTGAGGACGATTCCTGACTCCTCCCTTGCCGGGCTCAGCGAGCGCGGCGGCGGGCCGCTGCTCGGGACTTGGAGCGATTGGGTGGGCCGTTGAACGTGGGCTTGCCCTTGGCCGACCTCTTGTTCGGGCGATAGGGCTTCTTGCCGCGGCTGCCCTTCGCGTTCCGCGGTTCGCCGGCGGCCTCGGGCGCGCCGAAACGAGGCGCGCGTTCGATCCGCTGTTTGAGCGCCTTTTCGATGCCCCGGACGTGAGATTCCTCTTCGCGGCTGACGAAGGTGACGGCGTCGCCTTCACGGTTGGCGCGTCCCGTACGGCCCACGCGGTGAATGTAATCCTCGGGGGCGCGCGGGACGTCGAAATTGACGACGTGGGTGATGTGATCCACGTCGATGCCCCTCGCGGCAACGTCGGTGGCGACGAGCACATGGACGCGACCCTTGCGGAAAGCGTCGAGGGCTCGCTGTCGCTGCCCCTGCGACCTGTTGCCGTGGATGCGGGCGGCCCGGACGCCCCGCTTCTCGAGAAAATCCGTCAGGCGGTCGGCGCGGTGCTTCGTCCTCGTGAAGCACAGGACCGAGCGGACTTCGTCCCGGGCCAAGACGTTGAGGAGGAGCTTCGACTTCTCGAGCTGCGCCACCGGAATCACCTGTTGCCGAACACCGGCGGCCGGCGCCGCGCGGCGCTCGACGGCGATGCAGTGCGGATCTCGGAGGATCTGGTCGGAAAGGGTCTTGATGGCTTTCGGCATCGTCGCCGAGAAAAAGAGGGTTTGCCGTTGCTTGGGGCAGTGCTCGAGGATGCGGCGAATGTCGGGAAGGAAACCCATGTCGAGCATCCGATCGGCCTCATCGAGGATGAGGACTTCGATGTTGTTCAACTGCGCGTAGCCGTGCTGGAGGTGATCCAGAAGTCGGCCAGGTGTTGCGATGAGGGCTTCGACGCCGCTCTTGAAGGCGCGCACCTGGGGGGGCATGGCGACGCCGCCGTAGATGGGCATGTTGCGAAGGCGGGTGTGGGCGCTGAGTTTCTTGAAGTCGTTGGCGACCTGGACCGCGAGTTCTCGCGTGGGGGTAAGAACGAGAACTCTGGGTCCCTTGCGCTTGGGACCGGTGATCAACCGGTGAATCGTCGGGATGAGAAACGCGGCGGTCTTGCCGCTTCCGGTTTCGGCGGACGCCAGGATGTCCCGGCCTTGAAGGGCCATGGGGATCGCTTCGGCTTGAATGGGAGTGGGGGTTTCGAATCCGAGATCGTCGATGGCTCGGTCGAGGGCCGGGTGGAGACCCAACGGGGCGGGTGTAGACATGGACAGTGCTTTCTTCGCGTCGGAACGCGATGCAACGGCATTCTCGCCGTTTCGTATTCGGTGGGATCGTGGAGCCGGGGGAACGGGGCGCCGGTCTTCCGGCATTTCATACCCGCCCTCGGTCCACGCTCTGGAGAGGCACTGACCGACTGACTCGTCCACCGCTGGACCCGCCAGGGTGCCACGATCCGGTGTCGCGGACAAGGGGGGGCTCAGCCGCCCCTTTGACCTTCGTACCCGGCCATCCTCAAGACCTCGCGCCACTCGTTCGGTTTGACGGGCTGGATCGAGAGTCGAGATCCCCTCTGGCAGACCTGCATCTCCGCGAGCTTCGGGTTGCTCTTCAGCTCGTCGAGCGGAATGAATCGCGGAAGACGGTCGAAGGGGGCGACGTCGACGAGAATCCAACGAGGGTTGTCCGGTGTGCTCTTGGGGTCGTGATACGCGTGTTTGGGGTCGAACTGGGTGGGGTCAGGGTAGGGTTCCGACGCCACGGTGGCGAGGCCGGCCACCCCAGGCGGCTTCGCGTTGGAATGGTAGAAGAGGATGAGGTCGCCGATGCGCATGTCGTCGCGCATGAAGTTGCGCGCCTGGTAGTTACGAATGCTGTCCCACGGCGTCCGCCCGTTGGGCTCCGAGAGCAGGTCGTCGAAGGAGTACACGTTGGGCTCGGACTTCATCAGCCAGTAACGTCGCTGGGTCTTGGTGGTCATGGCGAGAGTGTAGCAGGGGGGGGGAGTGGATCGTCGACATCCGGGGGCTCTTCGTCTACGATGAGGGCCGTTCGGCAGGTTTCCGTCAGCGGGCCGTTGCGGCCAGACATGTTTCTCGACGTAGCGGGAAAGACGCGCGGTGAACCTTTGCCACCGACCGTGGAAGGAGGGAGGCCTCATGTCTCTGAAGCCACATGCTCAATCGTTCCTGTTCGTCCTCGCCTTGTCGGTGGGGGCGGTGTCGCAGCAGGTGTTCCAGGTGCCTCTCACCTATCCGACGATTCAGGGCGCCATCAATGCCGCGAGTTCCGGGGACACCATCGCGATCGCCCCTGGAGTCTTCGGGGGAACCATCGACCTCATGGGCAAGGAACTTCAGATCATCGGCTCCGATGTCGGTCAAACGATTCTCGCCGGCGCGTCGATGGGGACCGTTATCATCATCGGAAATGGGGAGGGGCCGAACACGCTCATTGAGGGTTTGACGATCAAAAATGGTGTAGGTACTTGGGGCTTTGGGGGCGGAGCGGCCGTCTTCTCACCTCCTCCCCAGACGGGCGGTGGAACCTATGCCACGTTTCGACGCTGTCGCTTCGAGAACAACTCGGCCTCGCTCGGAGGGAGCGCCGTCATGCTAGGTAACCGGAAAACCGTTTTCGAAGACTGTACCTTTGTGGGGAACAGCGGTGCGTCCGCAATTACGATCGCGGTGGACTGCCCGCAACATGAATTCATTGGATGTCAGTTCATGAACAACTCGGCGAACAAGGGGGGCGCCGTGACGCTTGACGCCTATGGATTCAATTACGGCTACGGCTCCGGCGGAAGCGTCAAATTCACGGACTGTTTTTTTGCCGGGAACCATACGGTGCCCAACTCGTTTTTCGGGACGAATCAAAGAGGAGGTGTCGTGTTCCTGAGAGGTGGCAACCTCCGATTCCGGCGGTGCGTGTTCAAGGCGAATACGAGCTATTGGGGCGGCGTCCTGGCGACCGAGAACACCATGTCCGCGGGGAGCAGAGTCTTCGAGAACTGCCTGTTCTTCCAGAAC
>CAZLGG010000072.1:0-3316 GCA_964559135.1 uncultured Planctomycetia bacterium | reverse complement strand
CTGGACTCTCGGGGGGGCGGCGGAGACGTTCCACTTCACTCACTGCACGATGGACAACAATCCGTCGGGTGGTCCCGCAGAGGCGGTTGAGATCGCGAACGCGATGTCGAGCGCGCCAAATATGACCTTCGAGAATTGCATCCTTCGTCGAGTGAGCCCCACGGCTCAACCCATTGGCTTGTCCTACCCCTCCTCGTCCGTTGTCGTGACTCACTGCGACATCGCAGGCGGTTGGACGGGCACGGGCTTGGGGAACTTCGATCTCCCGCCTCTATTCGAAAACTCAGGGAGCGGAGATTACCGACTTCGTCCGGGGTCGCCGTGCGTGGACGCGGGGATGATGCCTTCCGATCCCACCTTGGTCACGGATTTCGAAGGGGACCCTCGGCCGTTGTATGGGGGCTACGACGTGGGATATGACGAATGCGGCGACTTCGCCCTCGCTCCCGCGGCTGCGGGTACCGTCGGTTTGAGCGCCACCGGTCAAACTGTCGATATCCTTTTCGTCAACGGTTCGACGGGGGGAGTCGACCGGCACGTCGACGTCATCCCGGGACAGCCGATGACGTTGTCGATCTCGCTTCCGGTCACTCACCCGCCGGGAGCGGATTTCGTGCTCTATGGCTATCTCGGGATCGCCGACTACAAGACCGTGACGAGCTTGCCTCCCGGCTTGCCCTCGATGGTCTTTCCTCCTTGCGATCTGTTCGCCGCGATGTCGCATCCCGAACTCTTCACTCTGGCCGGCTCCGTGACGGGGCTGTCTTGCCCCCCCGCCTTCTTCGCTCCCGGTGGCGCGCCGTGGTCTTCAGGAGCGATCATGCCCGGGGTTTCCGGCGTCACGTTCGGCATCCAGGCCCTCATCGTGGAGGATCTGGTGGGCACCATCGCCGCGAGCAATGCCGTGGAAGTGCGGCTTCTCTGACGCCTGGAGTCTCTTGCCTGAGGACATGGGGGCCTCATCGACCGGGACGATCGCTCCTCGGGCTCGTGGCCAGATGCGGCGAGGGGCTCTACAATGCCGACGTCCCGAGCCAGGAGATTCACCATGCATCGCGGTTTCCTTCTTCTCGTCTGTGTTCTCGCCCTCGTTACGACCTGTTTGGCCCAGGATGGCGGCCCTGGGTCCAACACCTTGACGCCGGCGCAGCGGGCCGCGGGGTGGCGGCTTCTTTTCGATGGCACGTCCGCCGAGGCTTGGCGTGGCTACCGCAAGAAGGAGTTTCCGGGAAAGGGATGGCGCATCGAGGAGGGGTGCCTGGTCGCGGGGGGAGGCGGTGACATCATCACCCGCGAGGTGTACGAGAACTTCGAGCTCGAGCTGGACTGGAAGGTCGGGAAGGGCGGAAACAGCGGGATCATGTTCCGTGTGACGGAGCGCCACGGTGCGCCCTGGCAGATGGGACCGGAGATTCAAATCCTGGACGACACGGGGCACAAGGTCGTGCCGACGGACCCCCATGCCGCGGGCGCTCTCTATGATCTTCAGGCTCCGGCGGCTGCCAAGGTGAGCCGTCCGGTCGGTCAGTGGAATCACGTCCGCATCCTCGTGCGAGGTGATCGTGTCCGCCACTGGCTGAATGGCGTGAAGATCGTCGATTGCCCACTGGCCGGGCCCGTGTGGGACGCCCTCGTGGCCAAGAGCAAATTCAATGTGTACGAGGGGTTCGGGACGAAAAAGCGCGGACACATCGCCCTGCAGGACCATGGAACGCCGGTATGGTTCAAGAATATGCGAATTCGCGATCTGGACGCCCCGATGCCGGAGGAGGTGCGGCTCTTCGACGGCAAGACCCTCGAGGGGTGGACCTACTTTCTGAACGGCGAAGAGAAGATGACGGACGTCTGGTCGGTTCAGGACGGGGTCCTCGTCTGCAAGGGCCGACCCGCCGGATACATCCGGACCGAGGGGAGCTTCAAGGACTTCGTCTTGAAGTTGGAATGGCGTTTCGACCCCGAGACGCGCAAGCCCGGGAACAGCGGGGTTCTCCTCCGCATGACTCCTCCGGACAAGGTTTGGCCGCGCTCCTTGGAGGCGCAGCTCGAAAGCGGAAACGCGGGGGACTTTTGGCTCATCGGTGGATTCTCCATCGAGTCGCCGAAAGAGCGCTTCAGAGCTCGCGGACGGAATCGGGCCAAGACACACGTGGCGGAGAATCCCGTGGGGGAGTGGAATGAGTATGAGATCGTTGCGGATGGCGGCGACGTGATCTTGCGCGTCAACGGAGAGGAGGTGAATCGGGGGTGGAATGCGGAGAAGCACGCCGGGCATATCTGTCTGCAATCGGAAGGCGTGCCCATCCATTTCCGCAAGATCCGGTTGGCGCCCATTGCGCGGTGAGCGCGGTACGGAGTACGGATCGATGACAGTGGAAAACCAGATGGACCTCTTTCGTCGTGAATTCGCGAACCTGAGACGCTTCGCGGAGCGGGCCTTGGAACAGGTGAACGATGAGGACTTTTTTTCGGCCCCCGGTCCCGCCGACAACAGCTTGGCCGTGCTGGTGAAACACATGGCCGGAAACATGCGCTCCCGCTGGAGGGACTTTCTCTCGACGGACGGAGAGAAGCCGGACCGGGATCGCGACGGCGAATTCGAAATCGCCGAAGGGGCGAGCAGGGGAGTTCTCATGGCCGCATGGGAGAAAGGCTGGGGACATCTTTTCGCGGCTCTCGATCCTTTGATCGACGACGACCTCGCACGAACGGTCACGATTCGAAAAGAGCGATTCACTGTCCTTCAAGCCGTTCAGAGACAGATGTCGCACTATGCCTTCCATGTGGGCCAGATCGTCTTTTTGGCGAAGCACTTCGCGGGGGACGACTGGAAGTCGCTGACGATCCCCAAGGGTGAGTCCAAGAACTTCAACGCGACCCCTAAGTCCTATTTGAGGCCCGAGTCGTCGTGAGGTGTCGCGGTCGGGGAGGCGGTCTTCGAGGAAAGCTCATCCGATCCTCTCCACCAGGATCTCCAAAGCCCCCTCGATCGTTGGGTGCTCGTGGCGGAAACCGCTCGTTTCGAGTTTCCGGGGGAGGACGCGGCAACTCGAAAGGAGAAGCTCGTCCGCAATCTCCCCGAGGGCAATACGTGCGAGAGGGGCCGGGAGGGGGAGAATCGTCGGTCGATGAAGAGCCCGACCGAGAGCCCGGGTGAACGCCAGGTTCGTCACCGGGGTGGGGGCAACGGTGTTCACGGGCCCTCGAAGAGTCTCGACCTCGAGGGCATGGAGAAAGGCGCGGACGGCGTCGTCGATCGAGATCCACGACATGAATTGGCGGCCCGTACCCATGCGGCCCCCCAACCCGAGACGGAAGG
>CAZLGG010000071.1:0-20679 GCA_964559135.1 uncultured Planctomycetia bacterium | reverse complement strand
GGTTCATGAGATGGTAGGCCCAGGGTGACCCGCCGCCGATCGCCCAGTCCACCCAAAAACTCGCCGTGTAGAGAGGCTGCCACGCGTGAGCGTGGATTCCGGTGAAAGCCTGCTCGAAGTGACTCCAGGTGAGACCTCGGGCGGCCTCGTTGCCGACCACGACAACCGGGTCATCGTAGTTCACGAACCCGTAGTCGACCGACTCGCCAAATGCGGCGGCGATCAAGCCTCCCAAGACGACGAGAGCGACGACACGCCGAATCCAATGCCGGACTCTCACGAGACGGATTCCCCTGCTCTCAATCGGGAAGATTCCCCAGCCCAGGATGCCACCCGACGATGCCACGCATCCAGAGCCAACCAGAAGAAAACGCTTCGTCCAGCTTGCCCGTCGTCACGTAGGAGAGCCTGGAGGACGCCTTGACGAAGATATCCGTGGTCGCGGAAAGCGCGACTCCGCAGGGTGTCCGTCACCCATTCCCTGAGGGGGCCCCGCCACCATCGGGCAAGAGGCACGGGAAAGCCGAGTTTGCGGCGACGGGCTGCGATGGGTCCCGGCAAGTCGCGCCGGAACGTGTCCCGGAAAAGGCGGCGGGGACGGTGCGAGGGACTGCGCGCACCGAGAGGCACGGCCAGAGCCGCCGCCGACACCCGCGGGTCCAGAAACGGGGCCCGGGACTCCATCCCGAAGGAGGCGATGATCCGATCGTCGACCTGCAAGAGACCGGGCAGCAGAACGTCCAGCTCGAACGATTCCGCGCGATGCAAAGCTTCCGCGGGAGAGGCCGTCGCCGACAACCTCGTGTCCAACGGATTGACATGGCGCAAAAGCGACGCGCCGCGCTCCGCGAGATGACGCCGCGCAGCCTCCCCCCGCCTCAGGGCGCAACGGTAGGGCGCCAATCGATCCTCCGGACCGAAGGCCCCTTTCATGGCCAACACGAGCCGTGCGTACGCGGGATCCCGGAGGGGGTGGCGCCCGTCCAGCAAGTCCTGGAGGATGCGAAGCCGCTCGTATCCTCCGAAGATCTCGTCCCCCCCTTGACCCGTGAAGACGATGCGCGTGCCGGCCTTGGCAACGCGCGAGGCCAGGACGAAACTCGAAACGGAACCCGGCCCCGCCATGGGTTCTTCGAGAGCCCCCATGGCTCCCTCGAAGGCCTCGCGCCAGATCTCCGCTGACAAACTCTCGACATGCAGGGGCACACCGGCGAGATCGGCCACGCGGGCGGCATGAGAGCTCTCATCGGCCTCGGGGAGATCCGGAAAACGTCCCACGATCGCGGAGTCAGGGGACCCGCCCTGCCGCATGAGTCCCATCGTGACCACGGTGGAATCGAGACCGCCCGAGAGGAAAACGGCCGACTTGTGATTCCGCGGGCGTTGCAGGTCCAGGCTGACGTCGAACTCTCGGCCAAGGACCTCCGGCCGAACCCGCGGCAGCCTCAGCCGGGAGCGATCGATGCGAAAACCGGCTCCGATCCGGCGGATGACCCAGACTTCCCCCGGAGGCACCTTGGAAACCCTGCGGAGCAGGCTGCGATCGGGCGGAAGGAACTGATAGGAAAGCAGGCACGCCAGACTCTCCTCGTCCGTTTCCGGAACAAGCCCCCCGACGATCAGCGGCCGAAGTTCGCTGCTGAAAAGAAATCGGCCCCCCTGTTCCGCCACGTAGAGAGGTCTTTGCCCCCAGCGATCGCGAGCGAGAATCAACCGATGCCCGCCTTCGTCGAGACGGGCCAGGGCGAAGGGGCCGCGTACCCGGTCGAGAGCCGCGGTGCCCTCGGTCTCCAAGAGGCGGTTGAGCGTCGCGGTGTCGGAGGGGCAGTCGCCACCCCATTCGTCGTGATTGTAGATCTCGCCATTGAGGACGAGCAGCGCCCGACCTTGATCGTGAGGCTGATCGCCGCTCTCGCCACCCACCAGGGCGAGGCGCGTCGCTCCCAAGCACGAGGCGCCGAGACGTCGCCATCCCGTCGCGTCGGGACCTCGGTGCCTCAAGGCCCTCAGCATCGGCTCCAGAGGAAGCGGCGCCGCGTCGCGCCCCGCCAAATATCCGGCGATGCCGCACATCTCAGAGTTCCAACCCGAAATCGAAACCGAAGGACGACTGAAGGATGTCCAGCAGTTCGAGAAAGTTGTAGATCTGAAAATCAGGGCGCGTCTCGCCCTTCTCGTGTATGTGTTTCCCTTCACGGCGATTCCAGACCGAGATCAGCCCGGCTCGATTCGAAGCGTCGACGTCGGAGCGTGGGTGATCGCCCACATACATCGTGTAGCGCGGCTCCAGGTTCATGACCTCGCACGCCTTCTGGAAGAGTTTCGGATTCGGTTTTCCGATTCCGACTTCGTCGGTGATGAACACGGCGTGGGGGTTCACGAAGGGCCAGATCTTCAGCCGAACGATCTTTTCCGCTTGCTTGATCCGAAGACCGGAGCTGATGATTCCCAGGACCAGGTCCGTCTTCGCGAGACGGCGGAATGCCTGAAGGACGTCCTCGTAGGCGGACAACTCCCTGAACTTCGTGTCGTGATACGCCGCCACCGCGGCGGCCACGAGAAGGCTCGGGTGACATCCACCCAACGCCTTGGGCTCCAGGCGCATGAGCAATTTGTCGTAGTGCCCCCCGTAGTTGCTGGAAAACTCGTCGATCACGTCTTCGAGTTCCCGATAGACTTGCTCGGCATCGGCATCGAGGCCCATCTGGATCATCGCCCGAATGCTGTTGCGACGGGCCTGCTCGGCGAAACCGGTGGTGGAGAACAGCGTGTCGTCGATGTCGAAGAAGATGCCGTCCAGACGACTCATGGGGTCTCCTGATCAAACGACGATTCCCCCGCAAGGGCCGGCCCTGCGGGGGAATCGTGAACTGCTGCAGCGAACTGAGGGCTCAGCGCGTCAGCTTCGCTTCCTCCTCCTCCAAGTCGATGATGTTGACGTGGAGAACGATCATCAGATCCGACATCTCGTCGGAACGCCCCTTGCGCGAGAAGAAGTATGACAACACGGGGATCTGCCCGAGGACCGGTGTCTCGCTGCGGCGATCCACCGTCGTCACGCTCTTCAAACCGCCGATGACGACCCAACCGTTATCGGGCACGGTCACCGTCGTTGCGGCGGTCCGATACTCGATCTCGGGCAGCTCGATGATCACGTTCGACGTCAGACCGCCCAGAGGGGTGCTGAAGGTCTGGATCGGACGGGAAAGGATGGCCACGGTGGGCCTGACCTCGAGGGTGACGTACTTGCGGTCATGGCTGACCGTGGGCTTCACGTCGAGGACGAGACCGTCCTGCACGATGTCCACGAGAGGATCGGCGATGAAGGCCGTCTGGGCGACCTCGACGTCGTAGTCCTTCACATAGCTGACCTGATTCACGAGGGTGAGATTGGCCCGCTGGTTGTTGTAGATCGTGAGGCGCGGAGCGGTGAGGACGTTGGCGAAGGCCGACTTCTCGACCGCACGGAAGATCACGTTCAATTCCACGTCGTCCAGGAACTGGAATCCGATGCTGGCGCCGCCCGTGCTCGAAAGGAAACTTCCAAGCACGCGGTTGAAGATGTTCTCACTCCGGGCGCGGAAGTCGAGGTCGTTGTTCTTGCGGAAGAACGCCCCCGCCGCGGGGCTCTGAGAAGCATTCCCCGAGCCGCCGTTGTCGAAGCCCGCGGAAGCGTTGTCGTCCAAACCGTTGGTGACGTCGTCCAACAGGGCGATGTTGCCGGGGCTCGTGCCGCCGCCTCCACGGATGTCGATGCCCTGCTCGGAGAGGAATCCCTCGCGGAGCGCAATGAATCGCGTCTCGACGTGGACGATCACCTTCGTGAACTGGCGCATCTCCTCCAGGAAATCCCGGATCTGGCGATGGACGTCGGGAGTGGTGACCGCAACGAGCTGTCCGGCCGAGAGATCGATGGATCGCCCTTCGATCTCCCATGTCTCCGGAGCCACGTTCTGCTGGACCAACTCGAGGATCTGTCCCGGCTCAGTCTCCCGAACCGGTTCGTCTTCGCGACCGAAAACGGCCGCCATGGCGGCGTCGGCGGCGGGACCCGGCCGAAGTTGGAGGCTGGGCGGCACGAAGTTGGGCAGTTGGATGGTCAAGTCCCGAACGTCGTAGACGCCGGGCACCACGTTGCCGGAGGCCTCGGTCAACCCGACGATGTAGATCGAGTTGTAGCGGAAGGTGTAGGTCAGCTCGAGGGGAGTCGGTTCGAGCATCGCCTTCAGGGCGTCCGCAAACTTGAGGTTGCGAACCTTGAAGTTGACGACCTCTTCGCCCTTCTCGTCGATGGTGGTCCGGGACATCATGATATTGACGCCCTGAGTGTCCCGAATGTGCTGAACCACCTCGTTCAGGGTGACGTCCTCGAAGGACCAAGTGACGAGTTCATTGTCCAACCGCGCCTTGAGGTCCCTCACCAGCTCGTTGTCGTCTGCCGGGGATTCGATGACGTTCTTGGCGGCGCGGAGGCGGCCCTTGCGGTCCCATTCCTCGCGTGACGGGAAGGTGAGGGTGTCCTGCCAAGGGATCTGGAGATCCCGCATCTGCTGCTTCCAGATCTGGATCTGCTCGCGGCGACGCTTGTAATAGCGTCGACGCCATTCGGCGTGCCGAGCTTGGCGTGACATCTGGACGAGGTCGGAAGCCTTCTTGAGCCCCGGAGCCATGTCCACGACGCGTTGAGCGACTTCCTCGGAGTGGTTGAAGTCCTGACGCTCGAAGGCTTCGAAGGCCTCGACCATCATGGAACGTACCAGCCGACCGCGGCGTTCCCGCTCCTTGCGGTCCTCGGCACGCAGCTTCTGCCACGCGGTTTCATAGCGCTGAGCTTCGATGCTGGCCTTTTGGGACTCCAGACTTCGGGCCACCTCGGCGGCGAGGCGATTCACGTCGTCGGCCAGATTCCCCCAATCGGTTTGGTAGACGTCGAACTTGATGAATTGCTGAGCGATCTGCAACTCACGCTGGGCGTCCTCCAATTCACCCCGATTGTAGGCCTGCGTTGCCCGCAGGTAGCGGTCATTGACTTCGGCAAGCTGACGCGAGCGCATCGCTTTGCGGTGATCGATGACTTGCTGGGCGAGATCCTGGGGCTCCGTTCCGGTGCCCAGAAGATCATTGAGAAGCTTCAACTTTTGCTGAGCGGTGGTGTTCTTCGGATCGAATTCCAGCGCGCGAAGGACCTGCTGCTTCGCCTCGTCGAGCTTCCCCTCCTCTTGGAGACGAGACGCTCGGTTCAGGAAAGCCTCCACGTAGGCGGCGCGCTTTTGAGCTTCGGGGCTTCCGTCCTGGAGAGAAGGCATCGCCATGTCCCCGGCCGGCTCCTCCATAACCTCGGCGGCATGCTCCATCTTTTCCTCGCCGGCGGCGTTTTCATCGTCGCCAGACGAGCAGCTCCACGACAGAGCTGCAACGAGAAAGAGAAGAAGCATCGAGAGCCCATTCGTCCTAAACTTTTGGATCATGTCAGACCTTTCAGGCGGAACTATGTCGCAATCGACGGAAACGTAGCCACGGGCGACGTCCTCGAATTGCACTGCCGCTAGCGCCTGGAGAGGCACTCCCTTTCCCTAGGGTTCCTAAAGACCTATTGCGCCGTCAGATAGAAAACGCACGGTCTCTGTGGCGCGGGATTCTACATAACCCGTTTCCCCACTGTCAAGCCCCTCCCGTGCTCGGGGCTCGATCGTCGGTTTGAGCACGTTCCCCAACGGCCGCGGGTTTCAACTCAATCCCGAGATTTACGGCGGAGGGCCGCGAGATCCCGGGCGAAATCCAATCGACGCGGAGCAGCCGCCACGGCCTCCTCCATGGCTCGGATCGCATCGCTCAGCCTTCCGAGAGCTTCCAGAGCCCTGGCGCGGTAGACGTGGAGAAGAGGATGCTCCAATCCGAGGGCCCGCGCGGTGCGAGCGCGCTCCAGGATGCGAGCTGGGGCCCCTGCGTCCTTCAGCTTGCGATAGCGCTCCCAGTCACACTGGATCTCCAGGACGCGAGCCCGGACATCCTTGGGCCTGAGAGCCGCGTAGGCCTCGAAATGCCGCTCCGCCCCCGCCAACGACGATTCCACCCAAGAGGCCGGCATGCCCAGCGCGATCCCGGGCCGCGCGAGGGAAAGCCTGGCCCTTCCCAGCCAGAATCGAACCGCCGGAGCCCCCTGAACAGCTTCGCGGTCGTCGCCCTCCAACATCCGCACCCATCGCTGCGCCTCGGTGAAGGAGTTCTCGACATCCTGCCCTTTGGCGAGTCGGTCCACCGCCACGCGCAGGGCTTCCAGTCGCCGAACGATATCCATGAAATCCTGGGGCGCCATAAGGGAAGCCTCTCGGCCCACGGGCGGCTCGTCGGGGACTTCCGGGCCGGCACCGGCCAGATACGGCGCCTGGAGACCCTCATGAGGTCGACGACGCCGGTCCGTACCCACGGCTGGTCGAAAGCGTCGGCGCAGTTCGAGCAACGCCGCCTCCAACTCCCCGGCCAACGCGGGTCGAGACGTCCGGAGGTCGGTGGACTCGGTGGGATCGTCCGTCCAGTGATAGAGTTCCCCTCTCTTCCCGGCGGCCACCCATTCCCACTCGCCGCGCCGCAGTACGCGGACCGGTGCCCACCCATACTGTCGCCACGGGTAGACGGTTTCACCGTAGGAGACGAATTCGCGATCGGCCGACATGAGACTCCGAGCCAAGGTCCGAGGAGACGCCTCGAGCCCCGCCGCTTCGAGGATCGTCGGATAGACGTCGGCCACCCGCGCGGGTCGCTTCACGAAACGCGTGCGTTGTCCCTTCGGGGGTTTGACGATGAGGGGTACCCGCAAGGTAGCGCCGTAGGCGAGGAGGCCGTGGGTAGCCTCACCATGCTCCCCGAGACTCTCCCCGTGATCACCGACGACGATGACGAGCGTCTGGTCCCAAAGCCCCTTGTCCTTCCAAGCCTGGAACAGACGCTGAATCTGGCCGTCCATGTAGGCGATTTCCCCGAGATAGGGACTTCCCGAAGCCTTCGCAACGGCATCCGGTCGCCCGCCATGAGATTCCCAAGGCCGATGAGGGTCGAAAAAGTGGACCCAGACGAATGAGTGATCCGCCACGAGACTGGACAACCATTCCAGAACGGCGCTCGTCGTCGCATGGGCGGCTCGCTCGGGAAGCGCAAGGGCGCCCGGGCGTCCCTCCGAAGCGGGAGCGTCATAGACACGAAATCCCGCGGAGAGACCACGATCGCTTCGAAGGGGTTCGGCGCTGACGAAGGCCGCGGTTTCGAAACCGGAGTTCGAAAGCAGCTCGGCCAACGTTCTTTCATTCCGGGCGGAGGGAGGTGGAAGGGCATACCCTTCGTTCTCCCGAATCCCATGCTCAGGCGGTTCGAGGCCCGTCAGCAAGGTGGCGTGGGACGGCAGGGTCAAGGGCACCGAGGCGAACGTGGGGTCATAGACGATTCCCTCGGCGGCCAGGGCGTCGAGAGCAGGAGTGGGAGACAAGTCGCCCGCGCGGGCGCCTAGGAAACCCATGTGGTCGGCCCGCGTCGTGTCGAGGGTGACGAGCAGGATGTGGAGTGGCTCACCCTCTCCGTGGGGCCTCAATCCGCTTCGGCTACAGGCCGCCAGAAAAACAACGGCCGCCAACAGAATCTGCCGGCGGCCGCGGACGCGTCGTTGGGTGATCATGGACAAGAAACGGCGATCAGGTGTCGCCGAGGGTTTCCCTCATCTTCCGCCACCACTGCAATCCCTCCGAGATGTTCTTGTTCACAGTCAGGCCTACGAAGGTGATGGTTTCGAATCCCGACTTGTGAAAGAGGTCGAGGATCGACACGACGCGGTAATGAGGCACTCCCGTCCCCGCATCGATCTTACCCTTCGCGTCCTTGTTCTGGTCCCTGAAAGCTTTGATGCGCTTGTAGATCTTCTGAAAGATCTCCTTTTCCGTCGGCGCCTTGATCTCCTCGGTTTCGACGTAGTAGTAGGAACTGCGCTCACGAATGGGACGAGGGTCCTCGGAGGCCTTCTTCTGCCGGATCTTGACGGTGATGAAGTTCTCTTCCACGGGAGCGGACGATGTATTCAATCCGAAGTCCGTGGGGAGATAGGAGTTGAGCTTCTTCTCGAGGGTCCTGAACTTCATCGTGATGATGAAGAAGATCAGGAGCTGAAAAGTGACGTCGATCATCGGCGTCATGTCCATCTTGACTTCCTGTTCCATACCTGAGCTCCTATCAGAGGACCTGACCGGGGGGAGACCCGCTTCCTAGTTCCGTGGTGCCTTCTTCTTGTCGACCTGCTCTGCGGTGGCGATCTCGACCTTGTAGATCGCGATGTCCGGCTGGGCGCAGATCTGGAGAATCGCCTTCACGTAATCGAACGACTGGTTCTTGTCGCAACGAATCAGCAGTGAGCGGTTGGAAAGTCCCTTCTTCGAAGGGTCCGTTTCCCGGTATTTCGGGTTTTGAACGCCGTTCAGCTCCAAGAACTTCTGGAGTGACTGGAAGTCGTAGGGCTTCCCGCGGACCATGATCCTGCTGAAGATCTTTTCGTCACCCTTCTTCACCTTCGTGTCCGACAGCTTGGGTGCCGTGATGTTGATGATGAGACGCGACTCGTCGTCCCCTTCATCATCCACTCCCACGGTCGACCAAGGCAAGGTCAGCTTGGCGATATCCTTTTGACTGAAGTCGGACACGATCACGAAGAACATCACCATCTGAAAGACGATGTCGATCATGGGCGTCATGTCCATTTCGACGTCCGACGCCGAAGTGTCGTGCTTCCTCTTCTTTCTTGCAGCCATGAGTCTCTCGCTCGGGTTTGTGAATCCTTCAACCTAAACCGACGGCCGCCGGTTCATCCGCGGAAGCGATCCAGCAAGTCTTCCGTGATGGCGCCGATTTCAAGGTTGATGCGGGTCACCTTGTTCTTGAAGTAGAAGTACCCGATCATCATGGGAATAGCGACGATGAGACCGAGCACAGTGGTGATGAGAGCCAGGGAGATCGTTCCGGCGAATTCGGACGGCTCGGGAGCAGAGGACGTCGCGATGATGTCGAAAGCGCCGATCATTCCCCAAACCGTACCGAGCAGTCCCAACATGGGGGACACGGCCGAAAGCAGCGAAAGCCAGCTCACCTTCGCAAGGAGCTTGATCGACTCCTCCTCGGCGATGTCGTGGGCCGTTTGTTCCATGGATTCGAACCCCATGTCCACCTTGGGCAGGGCCGCGGCCAGAACGTTCGTCAAATAGCCGGGCTCGGACTCGCACAGTTCGAGAGCTTCCTGGTATTGCTCCTCGGCGAAGAGCTGCTCCAGTTCGTCGATCAACTCGGGCGGAGCCAACTTCTCACGGCGCACGTTCATAGCGTGCTCGATGATGAGGGCGACTCCCACCACGGAGAGCAGAATGATGACGTATCCGATCGCGCCGCCGCCCGTGATCAGCTTCGTGGGGGCCAGGGCGTAGGAGGGCGTCGCGAGCGCGCCGAGGGCGATGAGCCCGAAGAGGAATGCCTGAGTCTTCTTGTACATGGCGGTTATTATTCTCCCGTCTCGTTCAATACCCTCGAGTCTCATCATGATGCCTCCCGCGGCATCCTGGTTGCGAGGGATTCCACTCGTCCGTCAAAGTTCACATTTTCTTGAGCTGATCGCGGGCCAGGAAGGCCTCCCGAGTCTCGGGGAAGCGACGCCGAAGTTCTTCAAAGTACCCCTTGGCGACTTCCTTCTCACCGGATCTGGACTCGGAGAGCCGCAGGTGGGTGAGGCCCAGAAGATAGCAAGTTCGAGGCAATTCGGAAACGGCCTCCAGATTTTCGACATAGGTTCGCCCTGCGAAATGAACGGCTTTCCAAAGGTCGCTCTCCACCGGAGAGGAATCCAGGATCTCCATCGCCCGGCAACAAAAGTCGGCCGCAAGGGCATGGGGGTTCCCTTTTCCACCCTCGCGCTTGAGTTCGGCGAGGACGTTCTTCGCCTTCGGACGGTTGCGCGCCGCAAGGTGAGCCTCGAATTCGAGCATCATGGCGCGGGCACCGAAAGCATTCGCCCCCTCGGCCTTCAGGGTCTTGGCCTTGGATTCGAGGGTCTTGGCGAGGTCCGCCGCTTCACGAGCCTTTCCGCTGTCCAGGAGCCCTTCCGCCGCGACCAACCGCGCCTCCAACACCCAGAGTTTCTGGGCTGGGGTCTTGGCGGCCGTCTCGAGCTTCCCGACGAAGTCGGCCCCATCCTTCACCTTGCCGGAAAGCGCCAGGCATCGCATGAGGAGGACGGTGGCCTCCCCGAGGAGACGCGAATCGGGCTTGAGGGCGATCATTTTTCTCAGAGCTTGAGCACCGGCGTCGAAGCGCCCGGCACCGAGATCCGCCTTGCCGAGATAGAAATTCGCATATTCGGGCAACCAAGGCAGTCCGCTGCCACTCGCCTGCGAGACGACCGCCTTGAATTGCTCCACGGCGTTGAGATTGTCACCGAGGTTCAGGTACTCGATCCCCAATCTCATGGCCTTGGATTGACCGTCGTGAATGACGTCGAGGACCTCCGACGAGGGGAGTTCCTTCGTCTTCCCTCTCTGAATGTAGACCACTTTGTCGAAGGTCTCGGACTTGACCTTCACCCCGCTGATCGGTGCTTTCCCCTTGACAATGATCGTGTCCGCGAGAAGCGACCGCGCGGTTGCGAAGGACAAGAGCAAGGCGGCGACCAGCGCCGAAATCCCAGCGTTTTTCCGAATCATTCCAATCACATCCTATTCCTGAGCCATTCCCAATATGGCGTGAACCAGGGAGCTCCGGGTTGGTTCCGGGTCTTCAAGAAGATGGAAGTCACCTGCTTTTTCACGTATTGGAGCCCCTTGTTGTCGTTCGCGGTTTTCTTGGCCCAATAGTAGGTGAGAATGGCGTAGAACCTGGCCTGCTCGATGCTCTTCTTGAGGCGACGTTCCTTCTCAGGATCGAGGTTCGGGTCATCCAGTTTGGGTTGCTGGTACTTGCGCACTTTCGCCCACATGTTCGCCGCACGATCGAACTCGCCGATCCCAGGGTAGTAGGTGTAGTTGCCGCGCCTATCGGGACCGGCCAGGAATCCGCCGAAGATCTGAGCCGCCTCCTCGAGAATCGTCGCGGGCGCTTTGTTGTCCGGCCCGACGAGCTCCTTGTAGACGTTGGCCGCTTTCGCAAACAGAGCCTCCGTCTTGGCCTTGTCGCCGGATGCGTAGGCGGCCTTCGCCAACTCGAGCATGCAACGGGCCTGCTTGCGCTTCATGAGCTTGACCTTCTTCGCGTACTTCGACTTGCCGTCGAATTTCGCGATGGCCTTCTCGAGGACCTCGTTGGCGTCCGCCCAGTCCTCGAGGTCGTAGAAGAGCTTGTAGCCCGTCACCCACTCGCCGATTTTCTTCGGGTTCTTTCGGAAGAGCCAGACCCGATAGGCCTTGGCGGCGCGACGGATCACCGCATCCCGTGCCGTGAAGTCCGCCTCGTTCCGAGTGGGCATTCCCTTGGCCTTCACCTTCAGACGCTTGTAGGTGGAGAGGGCCATGGACTCGAGGATGCGCCCGGCCGGCGGATTCTTGACCATCAGGTGGAAGATCGACTCGGCCTCGTCGAGCCGATCCAGGCCGATGAGAGCTTGGAAACGATCGTAGAGCGCTCGGGCTTTGAGCCCCTTGTCCTTGATGCGAGCCACCAGACCATCGGTGGCCCGCAAGACGAGATCGTGGAGGCGCCGACGCTCCCCGGGCTCCGCCGTGGCCTTGGCAGCCCTCAGATAGCTGTCCGCAATGTAGAAGTCCGCCTCGATCAAAGCGGCCTTGCGTGCATCCTTCTGGGACGAGTCCGCCAGATCACTCTGGCCGGCGAGCTTCTTGAATTCCTCGAAGCTCTTGGCGACGGTGATCCAGGGCTCCGCCGCCTTCTCTTTCTTGTCGTAGAGCCTCAGGTATTGAATCGTAGCGATCTTGAGTTTGGCCCGCTCGCGGTACTCGCCGACTTTGTCGGCCAAGCGGCGGTATTCCTTCAGCGCCTCATCGTACTTCTTCTGGCGACGAAGGTTTTCCGCTTTCTGCCATGCCAGTCCATCCGTACTCGTAGCGGCGCCCACGGGAGGGTGGTCGATCAAATAAGAGGTGGCCTCGTCGTAGAGAGACCGGACGTATGGGTCCTTGTTCGTCGCCTTCACGAGAGATCCGAGAGCTGCAATCCAGTTCTTGGACATCTTCTTGTTGATCTTCTGCTTCGACTCCTCCTCTGAAAGGAGATCGTTGTTGTAATTCCTGTAGCCGAGCTCGAAGGCGCGGGCGCCCTCGATGTACCGTTTCTGCTGCATGCAGCAGACGCCGATTCGGTACCAACCCGTTCGACCGAGAATCGCTTTTTCCTTGGCGTCCTTCACTTGGTCGAGATTCGCAAGCATGGTCTGATAGAGCTGAATAGCTTCAACGGCCTTCCCAGGACGGTTCCGAGTCGTAAACGCACCATTCGCACCCGCGGCGAGGATCGTGGGCGAAAACGAATCCTTGTTGCGCGCAGTCGCAATGATGACGGACATCAGCTTGTCCGCTTCCTGTCCCGCGAACCCACCGCTGGAGGAAACGGTCGCCGCCACCTCCAACGCCTCGGCGGAACGCCCCTCCGAGTGGAGAGCTTTCGCGTATTCGATCAACGCCAAGTTGCCGAAGAGATTGAATTGGATCTTGAACCGCTTCCAGTCCTGCCGGAGGCGGGTTCCCATTTCGATCGTGGACACCGTATTGCCGTGGGTGTTGTTGAATTGGAACAGCCACCAACAGGCCCGCTGTGCGAGGTCCTGGAAGGCCGGAGGGGGCGCCCAATTCTTCCGGGCGACCATGTTGCCGCTCGAGTCCTCGTCCATGGGAACGTCGGTCATCGTGTCGTAGACGTACTTGTAGTAGTACTGCACGTCTTCGATCCTGACGTCTTCACCCGCATCCAAGAGTGCGGCCTTGACCTTGCCCATCCACAAGCAGCCGTAGTATCCGATGAGTTCGGCCTCATTCTCGAGGATGAACTCGTCCAGACCCTCGGATGCATCGGTGAGAGCGGCGATGCGCTTGGAGGACTGCAACTTGGCGGGGTCGGTCGCAAGCAACTCCGCCTTGTTGTAGAGAACCTGGAAGGTGTAGAGCTTGGCCTGAACGGAGAGGGCCCACTTCGCTTTGTCTTCATCGGGGTCGACCTCTCCAAGACTTCGGACGACGTCGTTGAAGACGGTCTCGGCCTCGTCGAGAAGGTTTTGTGTCTCCTTTTGGAGCGCGGCGACCTGGTCGGCGGGCACGCGGCCCTGGTTGATCTGGTCGATGTTCTCCGTGGCCACCCCCTGAAGGGTATCTGCCAGATTGAAACGCGCCTCCAGGTACTCCTTGGAACCCTTCTTCAGGCTCTTCACGACTTCCCTGAGACGGGAGATCGACTCCAGGTTGAGCTTGCGGCGCATTTCGATGTCGGTGGTGCGACGCGCCTCGAAGCGCTTCAACTTCGAGTATCCCAGCAACCCTAGAGACCTGAGTTCCTTGTCGTTGCTCTTCTCGAGGCGCTTGAAGATCGTTTCCGCCATGTCGTAGTAGCGGTACTTCTCCATGAGGGCATTGGCCCAACGATAGTCGAGCTTGCCTCCCTGCTGGGCGATGGCCGGCTCGGCCATGAGCAAAGCGACGAGCCCGATCCAGACCGAAAGCTGGATCCGGCGGCCGAACGATGAACGGGCATTCCGCATGGGGTGGTCTTCCCAAGATTCGCGTTGATGAACTATCGCGGGAGTACACCGCGTCCAGGGCGGCGTCCCGTGGGAAATCGGTCAGAGCTGGGGGCGTAAGTATAGGAAGGAACGCGCAGAGAAACAGCTCCGATCGCGGAGGATTTTTCTTGTCGCGGAGCAAAAAAGGGCGTTGCCCGGGCCAAAAAGGGCCGGATCCCCGGGATCCGGCCCCAAGTTCACTCAGCGGAGCAGCTCCGTCTCGTCCTCGGGATTCGGCTCCAACTCGGAGCCGATGACGATGTCCACCTTCAGAAGGATGATGAGGTCCTTCATGCTCGTGGCCTTGCCGTCCCGGGAAAAGAAAAAGCCCACGACCGGGATGTCCCGCAGAATCGGCACCCCCGAATCCAGAGTCTTTTCCTCGGCAAACTTCATCCCCGCGAGCAGGAGTGTCCCGCCGTCAGGGATGACCACCGTGGTGTTGACCGCCTGTTTCTGCAATTCCGGCAACTGGAAGGTGACGGCCGCGCCGACACCCAACTGAGTCGTAAAGGTGCGGATGGGCTTGATCAGCGTCGCCACGGTCGGCCTCAGCTCAAGCGTAATGTAGCGCCGATCATGAGAAACGATGGGCCGCACGTCGAGGATGACGCCTTCCCGGATCTTGTCGATCACGGGGTCGGCAATCGTCGACGCCTGCGCGATTTCGACATCGAAATCCTTCACGTAGGAGACTTCATTGAGAACCATGAGGTGGGCGCGCTGGGTGTTGTGCATCAGCAGACGCGGCGCCGTGACGGTGTTGGTCCGTTCGTACTTCTGAACCGCGCGAAGAATGGCCTCCAGCTGGACGTCATCCAAATAGGCGAACTGGAAGGACGTGCCACCGCTGCTATCGAGGGTCGCCGGATTACCAAGGCTCTCGTCGAAGAGATTCTCGACCCTTCCGCGGACGTCGGTGTTGCCGTTGCGGTCGGAGAAGAAGACGCCGGAGTCGTTGCCCGTTCCGATACCCAGGGGTGCGCTCGGCGAACCGAATCCATTTCCGGACTGCCCGAAATCGTCGAAGGAACGATTCGTACCGGGTCCAGCGACCCCCACGCCGGCGGTGTCATCGCCCAGCCCTCGCAGGTCGACCCCGATCTCCTGGAGGAAGTTGTTCTCGACGGTGATGAAGCGGGCTTCGATGGCGACCTGAACACCCGTGTTGCGGCGGAGATCCTGAAGAATGCGACGAATCAGACGGTGGTGTGACGGGGTCTGCTTGACGATGAGGACCCCCGTCTCGTTCATGGGATCGATGCGGTTGTTTTCGTCATCGTCCCAAGCCGGATCGACCGTCGCCTTGATGAGGTTGATGAGTCCCTCCATTTCCAGGGTCCGCGTCGGTTCCGTGTCCTCCTCCTCGAGCGCCTCCTCACCGCCGCCCACTCCGGACGCATTCAGGTTCAGTTGGACGCCTGGGAAGTTGCGGATGCCGTTGACGAGGTCGCGAACGTTGTAGAACTCCACGACCTTGTTCTTGGAAGCCTCGGCTTTGGTCTGGATCTTCACCAGTCCGCTCTCGGTGGTGAAGACCAACTCCGTGCGGCCGCAGAGAGCGGCCAGAGCGTCTTCCGCGGCGATCTGAGTGAATTCGAGGCCCAATTCCCCGGCATCCTCGCCGGCCGTCCGGGCTTCCGGAGTGGCGAAAATGTTCACGTTCGTTTGGGAAGTCAGTTCATCGACCACCTCAGCGAAAGTCTTGGCGGACCAATCCACCTTCGGGAGCACCGTATTCGCGAGCGCGTCACGAACGGCGCGGTCGGCGTCGCTGATGTCTTCGACGGCGGCGCGGCTGAGCTGAATGGGACCGCGAGCGCTGATCTCTTTCCACTTCTCTTCGCTCGGGAACCCGATGATGCCCGTCTCCGGAACCATCTTGGACTTGATGTCCATGAATGTCGTGACCCACTCCTCGCGTAGATCGCTGACGTTGCGCTCACGAGCGATCGCCCGGCGCGCCTGCCGCGCGGCCTCCTTGATGCGTGCGGCGTCCACATCCTTGTAGTCCAGTTTCAGAATGGCATCGGCAATCCGTTCCACCCTGTCGTATTCCTCGGCTTCGAACTTGTCGAGAAGGTTCTCCCAGAGGGCGCGCTTGCGGCGCTGGAGTTGAAGCCGTTCTCGCTCCTCTTCCTCCCGCTTCATGCGAGCGATCTGTTCTTGCTCCCGCTGAGAAGCCATGCGATCCTGCCGGTCCTTCAGCTCACGGGTTTCGTCGAGCACTTTCTTGACGAAGTCGGCGTTGAGGTCGCTGGCAAGAGGAGACTCGTTGTACTTCAGAAGCTGGTACGCACGGTCCAGATTGTCCACGGCGTCCGCCAGTCGATTCTCGCCACGGGCCTTGATGCCCTCGCGGTAGTAGTGAGCCGCCTTGACTTGGATTTCCTGCTGCTTGGCCACCACCGCGTTGAATCCGTCGGTCTTCGGCCGCTCACCCATGAGCAGCTTGGTCATCGCGTCGTAGCCCGCCGACGCCCGCCGATTCGTCGGGTCGTAGTCCAAGGCCTGGCGATAATACTCGTGAGCCTTCAGGTGATCCCCCGCGTTGGCGGCGGCCTCGGCCTTGGCGATCAGGTCGCTGACGATGGCTGCACGACGCTGGGCGTCCGCGATCGCAAGGGACATCCCCTCGTCGACGTGTTCCTGGGGTTCCGTCCCCTGTGCCTGCATCCCGGCCTCATCGGGCGTGCCCTGCTCGCCCTCCGCCATGTCATCCCCCCCATCGGAGGAGCAGGCGACGAAGGCCAGTCCGAGCAGAAGGAGTACCAAAAACCTCAGAGCCTTCGATCGGATCATCGACATCTCCCGTCTTCCCCGACAGCGCAAGGGAGTTCCAAATCGCTGGAACTCACCTACTTGGAACGCGGGGACCTTTTCTTCTTGCTAGAGTCTTCTCGTGGTCGAGTGCGAATTATAGGGGTGAGGGGCTCCGATGCAAGCCTGGGCGGATTCCCCCATCCCAGAGGACTCGAAACCGGGCAAATCCCCTGTTGTCTTGTCGTTACGAACTTCGCGGATTCCCGGTTTCAAAGCCTGCCGTCCCGGGCCTGGAATTCGAAGGGAAAGATTCCCACGGAGGGGGCCGCCCGGGTGCCTCGACGCTCGAAATCCATGTCGCCGCGCACTAGTCCTCGACGGGCCGCCGCAATTCCAGGTCCGTCAAACGCCCCACCGGATCCTTGTAGTGGAGCAGAATGCGTTGCACGGGCCTGCGATACGTGATGCGACGCGTCAACGGCTTCCCATCCTTGAGAAGAACCCGCGCCATCTCGTCGAATTGGATCTCGTCCCGGGTTTCCTCCACCTCCTCCGTTCGTATGTCCACACTCACGACGAGGCAGCCCGTTCGATAGTCGACACCCGTTCCCGGATCGAGGGTACCGATCATGCGGCCCTTCACCGCATCGAAGTCCTTCTCGTACCAGGTCCCACCGTGATACTTCTTCACCCTCACGCGAAACGTCTTGGTGCCTTCGTTCCATGCGAGCGGAAGGATCTCGAAGTCGCGTTTCCCGCGGACGCTGATCCCCCGACTCTTGCGAGATTCGTTGCGCTTTCGCTTGAGGAGGATCGGCTCGTCCGTCAACGCTGCGACCCGATAGGTGTAGAGGACTCCCGCCTTCACGGAGCGATCGTCATACTGGGCTCGTTCGAAGGGTAGAGACGCGATGCGTCTCTCTTCTTCTCCCGGTGCCTGGCGATAAACGGCCCAACCCGTGACTGGAACCGTTCCCGTGTCGTCGCGACGCCACTGGAGACGGATGACACCGACCTCGGCCTGTGCGGCCAAGTTTTTGGGCGCAGGGAATCGGAGCTCGAGTTCCCGTCCCACTCTGAGGTCCTCCAGGGTCGCGGAATCATAGAAAAGGCTGCTATCCAGCACCTCGTCGCAGGGTGCGGGATTCCACTGCCGCTCCACGACCTGAGGGATTTCCGCGAGAATAGCAAGCACACGCGCTTCGTCCTGCTGTTCGAATCGGTCCTCCGAGAGCGCGTCGTCCAGCAATTCGAGAGTCTGCCTCGCCTTCGCAACGGCCTCGTCCCGATGATGACGCCCGATCGCGTCGCCGGTAAGAAGCACGGTGAACGCCCCCACGACCACGAAACCGAAGACGATCAGATCGATGGAATCCTTGAGCCACGTCATCGGCCGGCCCTCGCACGCTCGGGTCTGAAATCCAGCACCGTGAGGAAGAATCTCATTTCCACGGGCGGCGGCCCCTTGTACCGGTTGGCCGTCACCGGATCGAGCGCCAAACGCTTGATGGAGATATTGTCGACCACGAAGGGCAGGCTCATGGTCTCCTTGTCCCCGTTCTCGTGGGTCACCTCGAAGGGTCGATCGAAAGCGTGGGCCGTGTTCAAGGCCTGTTCGGCGGGGCAATGGACCTTCACCGTGTAGCGGATTCGATCGAAGAGCCCTCCCGCGGGGTCGCTTCCCATCACGGCTTCCTCATCGCCTCCGTCCATGGCTCCAATGGGAACGGCGCCGAATCGAGCCAGGGCCCTGACGATACGGTCCTCGATCCAGAATGTCCGTTGGATGGCCTTCAACGCCTTCGCTTTCAGAGGTTTGTCGATACTGAGCCACGCCGGGTCGGGTGGCGAAAAAAGGGCCCCGTCGAATCCCCTCTCTTTCAGAATGCCGTTCACTTCCCGAATTTGCTGGTCCCGCGCCAAGGCGAATTGGCGACGAAAGTTCTCCGGCTTGGGAAGCTTGTTCCAGTCCAGGTCGAGGCCGTCGAACCAGTGATCCAGATTGTCCTCGTCGATCACGAGGAATCGCTCTTCGAGATCGCGAAGGCTCCCCCAGAGGTTGTCTTGAGCCGCTTCAAGACTCTTCAGGGTGGCGGGACCGATGCCGACGGCGGCCGTGCGCTGGGCTTCCTTTTCCAGTTCCGCCAGATTCTCGGTGGCCCGCTCCAATTCCGCGACGTTCCTTTTGACGTTGAACCCCCATACGACAGCGGCGACGACGACGCAGGCGGCAAGGAGCAACCAGAACGAGTACTTACCCCACATGGATCGACTCCAAACGCCGGATCATTCGCATCGCGCTCATCGTCCCCCCTCTTCACCCATTGCGTGCATTTCATCGTCATGAACGAAGCTCACCCGCAACATCAAGAAACGGCGCCGAAGTTCCTTCGTCTCGATTTCGGGGGTCGGCCCGAATGAGAGGCTCGACGCGGCGTAGTCCTCTCCTTCCTTCAGATCCTTGACGCGCCAATCGGAAGCCAGGGGTTCCAGAAAGCGAGACCGGAGCAGAGCCAGCGCTTCCTCACGACTGCCGTCCTGCCTGACGCCGATAAGCAATGACACGTCCCGACGCCCCGGGGAGCCCATTCCCATGGAATCACTCCGACCCGTGTCCAAGCCCAACAAATGGACCTGTCCCGCGTCCTTGGGATTCTTCGACGCATCATTGAGCAGTTTCAGCACGAGGTCGGCGGCGCGAACGGGAGCGAGCCTGTGGCGGCCGGCTTCCCGATAGGGAAGGATCGCCGCCTTGATACGGTCGACCTCGGAAACTTCGCGGTATTTGAGGCGCCCGGCCTCGAGAAGACCTGTCCGGGAAGCCAAGGTCTCACCCATATCCCGCACGTCTTCCACATGGCGGCGGCTCTGGAATGCGGCGATCCCCACGAAGAGCAGGAGCACCAAGGCCGAAAGAACCCAGTAGATCCGACGGCCCGAGATGACCCGCTCCAAGTCCTGAGGATAGAGCCGCACCGCCACTTCGGCTTCGCCCAGGCCCTGCAACGCCAACCCCACCGCGTGCGCGAGAGGGGCGACGGTACGCTCCAATTCAGGAGTGATGATCTCGTCGGCGATCTTCAAATGCCGAAACGTTTTCGCCCCATAGATTTTGAGTCCGGTCTCCTCTGCCAAGGCACTCGCCATGGGCGGCACCACCGACGCCGCGGGCAAGAAAACCAACCCCTGCATCCTGAGGCCCTCGATGGCCCCTTCGTAGTAGGCCAGCGTCTGAGCCACCTGGCGGGCAAGCCGACGCCCCACCGACTCCATCAGGTCAGCCTTGACATCGGCATCGGGACAGGGTTCCTCGCCCCTCAAGATCTTGACGACCTGTCGATGCTTGACGTCGAGGGCCTCGCGCATTTCGGTGTGGAGGACGTGGGTCCCGGTGGGAAGGATGCGGAACCAGAACCGCCCTTTGAGACAAATGATGATCTCGATGCGGTCGATGTCGACCGCGACGATCGCCACGCCGTCCTTGACCAGGTGTTCCTTGCACGCCCAGTTGTAGAGAGCCAACGGAGAAAGCTGAACTCCGTCCAGAGGGATGTGCATCTTCTGAAAGCGGCGAATCCGTTCGTCGACGACCTCCCGCTTGACGGCGAAGAGAAGGACATCGGCCTCTCCGTCCTCCTGGCGCACGTCGAGGCTCTTGAAGTCCCAGTAGACCTCTTCGAGGTCGAAGGGGATCTGCTGCTGAGCCTCATACGCCAGGATCCGAGAAAGGCTCTCACCCTGGACGAGAGGAGCGGCCACGTAACGGTTGAAAGCGGTGACGCCGTCAGCGGAGACGAAGACCCTGGACTTCGTCAGGTTGTGTCGTTTTTGGAAGACGTTGAGCGCGTGAAGCTGGGGTCCCAGCCGATCCAGGCTCGACACATCCTCGATGTCCTCCGTGAAATCCAACTGGTCGTAGGCCACGACGTGAACCTCTTCGCCCACCTTGACCAGTTTGGCGGCGCGGAGAGATGAAGTGGTGACGTGGATACCCCAGGCTGGGAGGTCCCCCATGGGCACAGTCCTCTTCTCGATGAGCCGGCTCCGCGCCCACGCGGTCCGGGAGCTGGACTATAGGGCGGCGGGCTCCACAACGTCAAGCGACATCAACTCTTTCGCGGAATCTCCAGGCCCAGCAGACGGGCCGCGACTTGGAGATCCGCCCAGGCCTTCCTTTT
>CAZLGG010000070.1:0-20747 GCA_964559135.1 uncultured Planctomycetia bacterium | reverse complement strand
CCCGACAAGGCCATCGACGTCATCGACGAAGCGGGAGCCCGCGTGCACCTGCGCCAGATGACCCAACCCCCCGACCTTCGCGAACTCGAAAAGGAGATCCTCCGCCTCGACAAGGAGAAGGAGGAGGCGGTCGCCAACCAGGACTTCGAGCGCGCGGCTCAACTCCGCGACGAGGCCTACAAGCTTCGCAAGAAGAAGGAGAGGGTCGTCGCCCAGTGGAAGACCGAACGCCACGAGGGCAATGCCGACGTCACCCAGGACATCATCGCGGAGACCGTCTCCAAGATGACGGGCATTCCGCTCACGCGACTCGAGAAGGGCGAGGCGGAGCGGCTCCTTCAGATGGAGAACACTCTCCATGAGACGGTCATCGGGCAGAATGAGGCCACCGAGGCCATCGCCAAGGCGGTACGCCGAGCGCGAAGCGGTCTGAAGGACCCGAGACGGCCCATGGGCTCCTTCATCTTCCTCGGACCGACCGGCGTCGGAAAGACGCACCTCGCCAAGCAGTTGGCGAAGTTCATGTTCGGCAGCGAAGACGCCCTCATCCACATCGACATGTCCGAGTACATGGAGAACTTCAACGCCTCGAAGCTCATCGGCGCGCCCCCCGGGTACGTGGGCTACGAGGAAGGCGGCCAGTTGACGGAGAAGGTCCGACGTCGCCCCTATTCGGTGGTTCTCCTCGATGAGATCGAGAAGGCTCACCATGACGTCTTCAACATGTTGCTGCAGATCATGGAGGAGGGTCGCCTGACCGACTCCTTCGGGCGGCACGTCGACTTCAAGAACGTCATTCTCATCATGACGTCCAACATCGGCGCCGACATCTTGAAGAACCAGACGGCCCTCGGTTTCGAGGGCGGCTCGAAAGAGCAATCGGCCGAGCGTGTCCAGCAACGTCTCAAGGGTGAGATGGACCGCCATTTCCGCCCCGAGTTCCTCAATCGCCTCGACGACGTGATCTTCTTCCATCACCTGTCCAAGGACGACATCAAGCAGATCATCGAGATCGAGATGCGCGAGGTCTATGCGCGGGTCACGGCGAAGGGCATGGAACTCTCCCTCACCGACGAAGCCAAGGAATTCCTGCTGGAAAAGGGTTACAGCGAGGAATACGGTGCTCGTCCCATGCGCCGGGCTATCGAGCGCTACATCGAGGACCCGCTCAGCGAGGAGATCCTCCGGGGCGGCCTCCAGCCGGGGGCCACGATCTCGGTGGATCACACCACGCGCGATCAGCTCGAGTTCCAAATCACCAAACCCGAGGACATCAAGACGCCTTCGACCTCGAACTGATCATCACCCGGATCGAAAAGAGCGCGACACCTCCGGGGTGTCGCGCTCTTTCATTTGTTCGGGATCGAGGGCGGGTCAGCGCCTCCGCTTTTTGTACTTCGAATGTCCTTCGTCCTCGAGCTCTTCCAACTGCTCCAGGATCTCCTTCGCGTGACCGATTTTGTCCTGGAGAATCGCCGCCTCGAGATCCAGAGTCGCCTTGACAAACTGAACCAACATCAAGCGATAGCCCTTCAGAAAGGCCGCCTTCGCCTCGCCGTCGTCCATCCGACGGGCGTTCTTGGGGACTCCGTTCTTCGAGAGCAGGGCCTCCATCTGCAAGGTGCGAACGGCCGTGAGGACCTCCTCGCGCATGCCCTGGTCCGAAAGGTTCTTCTCGATGGTCTTGACGGCCCGACGGATTTTCTTCATGTGCGGCTTGACCCGGTCGTCCTGGAG
This sequence comes from uncultured Planctomycetia bacterium, assembly GCA_964559135.1. Taxonomy (GTDB): domain Bacteria; phylum Planctomycetota; family DRQF01; genus DRQF01. Next base: position 19,010 of record CAZLGG010000070.1, on the reverse strand, counting down.
GACCGGTCGATTCCAATCGCGAATCAGGGGCCTGGCGCCTCCGCTCGTCTCAACGGGATTGTTGTCCAACATGGCCATGCCGGTCAGCAGCGCCAACGCAGCGACGGCAAAGGTCAAAACGGCCGCGGGACGGGAGAAAAGGAACTTGGTCATCGTGAAAATCCCCTGAAGACTTTATCGACACGGGAGAATGGGCTCCCCCGAGCGGTTCCGAAACCGCGGGCACAACATAACATGAGGTGCCCCGAAACCTGAAAGTCGTTTTCGGGAATCCGAGGAAGGAAGCCACCGTGATTCATATTCCCCACGAACGCATCGAACTTTCGAACGGCCTCGTCCTCATCCTCCATGAGGACCATCGGTTTCCCTTGGCCTGCGTCAACCTTTGGTATGGCGTCGGAGCCAAGGACGAAACGCCGGGGCGCACGGGCTTCGCTCATCTTTTCGAACACCTGATGTTCATGGGGACCGACCGGGTTCCCGAGGGGGAATTTGACGCGATCATGGAATCCGGCGGAGGGTGGAACAACGCGACAACCTCCGAGGATCGCACCGACTACTATGACTTCGGCCCGGCTGAGATGCTCCCGACGCTTCTGTGGCTCGAAGCGGATCGCTTGGAGTCACTCGGCCGCTGCATCGACCAGGACAAATTGGACCGCCAACGCGAGGTCGTGCGCAACGAGCGCCGGCAGAGCTATGAGATGGCCCCCTACGGGCGCGCCGAGTTGATCCTTCCGGAATTCCTCTATTCCAAGGGGCACCCCTACGACCACTCCGTGATTGGGTCCCACGAGGATCTGGAAGCCGCCACCGTCGAGGACGTACGCGAGTTCTTCGAGACGTGGTACACGCCGTCGAACCTCGCGTTGGTCGTGGCCGGCGACTTCGATCGAGACGTGACGGTCGCTCGCGTGGAAGAGCTCTTCGGGGGCATCGACTCTCGCCCCGTCCCGCCTCGCCCGCCCCGCGTGCCGGCATCTCTCCCCCGCCCCCGCCGGCTCCGAGTTCGCGACAAGGTCCAACACCCTCGCATCACTTTGGTCTGGCACACGCCGGCCCTTTTCGAGGACGGCGATGCGGCCCTCGATCTCGCCTCGTCGATCCTCGGAGGCGGCCGATCGAGTCGTCTCTATCAGCGCCTTATCCAGCAGGAAGCCCTCGCCACCCGCGTACGGGCCGGCCAGCTCTCCATGCAGTTGACGTCACTTTTCGAGATCGAAATCCTCTGCCGACCCGGCGTCGACCTGAACCGGGTGGAGGACATCGCACGGGAAGAGCTTGCCCGATTCCTGGACGAGGGCCCCGGTCAGGATGAGCTTCTGCGGCACGTCGCCACGGAGGAGGTCCGCATCCTTTCCAGTCTGGAGCCGCTGCTGAATCGCGCACTCAGGCTCAATCAGTACGAGGCGTCCCTCGGTTGTCCCGACGGCGTCTCCACCGACCTGGACCGGTATCGCAAGCTCTCCACGGCGGACATCCAGACCGCCGCCGCCACATGGTTGAGGAGCGATCGGGAAGGGTGCCTCGTGGTCGAGCCGGAGATCTCGGAGGATTCCAGGCGTGTGTTTCCGGCATCGGCACCGAGCATCGATCGTCGGGCAACGGTGGCGCCCGAGCGCCCGGAAGTCTTCCATCTCTCCAACGGTCTCACCGTCACGTCCTTCCACCGGGTCTCGGCCCCCATGGCCCAGATCATGCTCAGCATCGCCCCCGGAGCCGCGGCGGATCCCCCCGAGCTCTGCGGACGCGCCGCCCTTCTCGCCGGAATGCTCGACGAAGGAGCCCCCGGGATGGATGCAGAAGCCCTTTCCCAGGAGTTGGAACGTCTGGGCGCTCAACTCAAAACGGGCGCGGATCAGCAGCGCATTCAAGCGGGACTCAGCGTTCTGCCGCGCAACTTAGATCGCGGGTTGGCGCTCCTTCACGAGTCGGTCATACAAGCGCCCTTCCTCGAGAAGGAGTGGGAGCGGGTCCATCGCATCCACCTGGAGTCCCTGGCCGCGGAGTCGGACGATGCGGGGCGCGTCGCCACGCGCGTCGCCCCGCATGTCTACTTTGGAGCCAGGCATCCCTATGGGTGGGCCTCCTGGGGTCATCCACAGACCACGCCTCGAATTGGGCGCGATCAGATCGTCGCCCGCCACACGGAGGTCCTTCAGCCGGCGAACATGCATCTCTTCATCGTCTCGGGCCTTGAACGAGACGCGCTCGAGGCCCTTCTTGAAGGCGCATTCGGCCAGCTCGCGAACGCTGCGCGGCCTCTCGCCAACCCGACGGTTTCTCAGGCGCAGGAGCACAGCGGCGAGATCTACATCGTTCACCATCCGGACGCAGTCCAGACGGTGATTCGGTTCTACATGCCCGCCCCCCCGTTCCAGTGCGAAGACAGGGTTCATCGGCTCCTTCTCAACGGTGCTCTGGGTGGCAGCTTCACCAGCCGACTCAACCGGAATCTTCGCGAAGAGAAGGGCTGGACCTACGGCATTCAATCGTCTCTCGTCCTCGAAAGAGATTGCGGCTACCACGTCACCGCGACGACGGTGGAGGGCCCCCACTCGGCGGCGGCCGTCCGGGAAATCTTTCGTGAAGTCCAGTCCATCCGCAGCGACGGCATGACCGAAGAAGAACTCGCGAAGTCGAAGCAACAGCGCCGCGCCTCGGTGGTGGAATCGCTGGAGACGAGTCGCGGGCTGCTGAACACCGCCGCCTCTCTCGATCGGGTGGGCGCCTCTTACGACGTGCTGGAAGAAGATTTCCGACTCATGGAGGAACTCTCGCTCGACGAGGTGAACGCCCGCGCCGAAGGGGCGTTCCCCCTGGAGACAGGCATGATGCTTCTCGTGGGCGATCGTGAATCCCTGTGCAAGCAGCTCGCCGAAGAAGGCCTCTCCGTAGCCCGCGAGTTGACCCCACTGGGCGACCCGGTGGAGTCATGAACCCCTCGTCGGGCCGGCGAACGATTCACGATGTTCCTGTTCGAAAGCCCTGCGAGAGAGGCTCACTGGTAGAGGAGTTCCCCGAGGTTGAGGGGAATCTCGTCGACCCCGTCCGGTTCGGGCTTGGTCGTGAAGGTGACATCGACATCCTCGAGCACGAGGAGTCTTTGAAAAAGGTCGCGGGTCTGCCGTGCGATCGCTTGGTCGATCGCCGTCCGGCTGGCCAAGGACTCTTCGATGAGGGCCTCGCCGATGCGGCTTTTGTCTTCCTGGTGGTAGGCGAGGAAGGCATCCAGTCGCTCTTGGGTCACGGTCCCCTGGGCGACGAGGATCTCGCCCAATCGGCACCCCGGAGGATTGTTGTCGGAGATGGCGCTCATGAGTTCTCCACCCACGAAATCCAGGCTGAATCGCTCGTCGGATGACGCGACCTCGACGACCCCTGTCTTTCGGGATGAGCCGATGAATCGCAAGACATCCGCGATCGTGAAGACGGCGCCCGGAAACGTCGTACTCACTTCCGCCGCGGCCGGCGACGCCGCGAAAGACGCCTCGACATCGTCCACGGCATTCATGAATGCGAGGGCGATCAAGGTCCTCGTGCTGACGTCGGCATTGGATTGACCGCCGGCCATCTTGACGCGCATCTGCTGCTTTTTCACCTTCGCCAGATGATGCTGCAGATGGGAGACCGCCGTGAGGAAATCCTTCTCCTCGACCCGATCATTGGCCCAAAGTTCCAAAGCGGGGATATGCACTTCGGCCCGCTCGAGGAACTGCTCGGCCGCACGGAGGATTCGATTCAGACGTTCGTTGGCGTTCATGGCGTGGCCTTCTTCCAGCTCCTTCCCCCGATCCCTTGTCGGCCCATAGCGGGGGGCGGCTTGAGCGGAAAGACCTGGCGTCACTCGGCGGGAACGACCGTGAGGATCCTCTTCAGTCGAAAGGCCACCTCGAATGGGTCGTCGGCTTCCAGGATGGCCGCGGAAACGGCGAGACGGCGGCAGCCCCTCGCGGCGAGCTTTTGGGCCCGCTCATGGTCGATGCCCCCGATTCCAAAGGCGGGGAGTTCCGGCGCGAGCACGGAGGCACGCCGAAGGAGGTCGACTCCGACAGGGGCTTCCGCGTTCTCCTTCGTCCTCGTCGGGTAAAGGGGCCCCACCCCGATCAGATCCAAACCGCGCCCTCGCGCAGCCAGAATCTCGTCTTCGCTATGGGTCGAGAGGCCCAGGAACACGTCTTCTCCCACGATACCGCGGGCCGCCTCCGGAGAGGTGTCGGACTGGCCCAGATGCAGCCCTTCCGCGGACAGATCCCTTGCCAGATGGGGATCGTCATTCACGACGAAGGGGATCCCGTGGCGTTGGGTCAAATCGTGAAGGCGTCGGCCGAGCTCCAACAGGTCGCCTCTCGCCCCGCGCTTTTCCCGCATCTGGAGAACGTCGACGCCGCCATCGAGAGCGGCGGCAATCAAGCCGAGGTAATCGTTTCCCCTCGCCCGGGCGCGACCGGCAATCAGATAGAGTGCGGATGGCGGAGGCTGCCACACGACAAGGTTCTCCCTTTCCGAAGGAGCGAGACGGCTTGAGGACCGGGTACCGGATGGTACCTTGAATCTCTATGAATCGCACCGGGCCCATTCGGGGGATCGTCCTCCCCATTCTATTCGCCTTGGTCCCGGGCTGGGGTCACATCTGGCTGTGGCGCAACGCCCGCGGCGTGTTCCTCTTCGCTCTCTTCGCGGCTCTGGTCAATTACGCTTTTCTCACCGACGTCGGGGCATTCGAACCTTGGGGAAGACTGCCGACGAACGTCGCCTGGGCAGGAGCCGCCGGACTCTTCGCCTTCTCTTTGGCAGACGTGCTCAGGATCGTCTTTTGGAGTCGAAGCAAGAAAGGGCTCGAACGCCGACGCACGCTCTTTCGACGCATGGTCGTCCACTATCTCCGCGACGAATTCGGCCAGGCCGAAGATGCCGTCCAACGCATGCTCCGCCTCACGCCCACGGATGCGGGCATCCTCTTTTGGGAGGGCATGATCTTCCGGGACTCCGGTCGCACCCTTCTGGCGCGGCGGTCGTTCAAGCGTGCCCTGCAGGCCGACCGCCGGGGTTTCTGGAGAGGAGACATCGAGCGAGAGATGGGCCGTCTGTTTCGAGAGGACGCCCCATGAGCATCGAGCACTCCTGCGGAATCTTCGGAGTTCATGGCGACGACGAGGCGGTCGCCAAGACCTGCTGGGCCCTCCAGTCCCTCCAGCACCGCGGGCAGGAGGGAGCGGGAATCGCCTCCACCGGGGGCGACGACTTGAAGCTCCACGCCGGCCGCGGACTGGTCGCGGACGTCTTTGCCAACCCGACGCTGCTCGCCGAACTCGCCAATCCCGTGGCCATGGGCCATGTCCGGTACAGCACGACGGGAGGTTCTTCCAACCCTTCCAACTGTCAACCTCTTCTCGCCCACACGGCCAAGGGTCCCATCGCCGTCGCTCACAACGGCGATCTCACCAACAAGGACACTCTCCGACGAGAATTGGAAGCCCAAGGAGCCCTGTTCCAGTCGACGACGGATACGGAGACCCTTCTCCATCTGGTGGCCTCTTCGACGGGATCCACGATACTCGAACGCTTGGCAACCGTTCTGCCGCGTCTCCAGGGCGCCTACGCCCTCCTCGTCATGACGCCCGGTCGCCTCATCGCCGTGAGAGATCCTCGTGGCTTTCGCCCCCTCGTCATGGGGCGTCGGGGCGACGCCGTCTATTTCTCGTCCGAAACCTGCGCATTCGATCTGTTCGGAATCGACTACGAACGGGAAGTCGAGCCGGGAGAACTCGTCATCGTCGACGAAAACGGCCCGAGATCCGAACGCTTCCAAGACCCATGGACCGATCGGCTCAGTCGCTGCATCTTCGAACACGTCTACTTCGCCCGTCCGGATAGCGTGGTCTTCGGCGACACCGTTCACCAGGTGCGGGTTCGCCTCGGCCGTCGATTGGCCCGCGAACATCCGGCCGACGCGGACCTGGTCACGAGCGTTCCCGACTCGGGCAACTCGGCCGCTCTCGGTTTTGCTCTGGAAAGCGGGATCCCCCAAGATCGCGCACTCATCAAGAATCACTACGTCGGACGGACCTTCATTCTGCCCGACCAGAACCGAAGGGACCTGATGGTCCGTTTGAAGATCAACGCCGTTCGTGAAGTGGTGGATGGGAAGCGCGTCGTCGTGGTCGACGACAGCATCATCCGAGGGACGACGTCCCATTCGCGCATGAAGACGCTGCGCGAGGCGGGTGCCAAGGAGATCCACGTGAGAATCTCCTGCCCCCCCACCCGTCACCCGTGTTTCTTCGGCGTCGACTTCCCGACGAAGACGGAACTGATCGCGGCGACACAATCGCCGGCGGAGATCGCCCGGTTCCTGGGCGTCGATTCGCTGGGCTACCTGTCCGAGGAGGGGCTCCTCGACGCGGTTTCGGGCGCCAGAAACTCGTACTGCCTCGCGTGCTTCAACGGTGACTACCCCGTCCCGCCCCCGCCCGGCGTCTGAGAGTCCGCACTCGGGGGTCAGCGCAAGCCGTCCAACACGCTCGAAACCATGGTCTTCTCATCGTCGCTCAGGTCGAGGTCGAGGAGCCGCTGGACTTTCGCGAAGTGTTCCGGGCCCCCCACCTTGCGGATGTACAACAGAAGGGGTCGCGACACGTGATGCCGTCGCATCATCAAATCGACGACATCGCCCACGAATTCAGGCGATTGGGCGGCCGGAAAGAGTTCCTCCACGTAACCCGCGATCGCGTCGTCTCCGCCGTCGTCGTTCTTCAAACGCTCCAAGAGACGACTCACATCCTCACGGGAGCCGTTGCCCAGCATGGCCGATGTGGCCACCGCCCGCAGATCGTCGAACACGGGAATGTCCGGTCGCGACTCGGCGAGATCCCAACCTGCGGCCTCGAAGTCTCCGTTCAGAATCTCCCAGACCTTGCTCCGCGCGGTCTCGGTGGGAATGCGCGCGAGGGAAGCGACAGCTTGGCGTCGATCGACGGGACTGCCCGACTCGAGCCATCGGGTGAGAATCGGTTCAGCGGATGGGGCACCCACGAAACCGAGGCGTGAAATGAGTTTGGCCCGACGCACGGGATCGACTTCACGTTGGAGGAGGCGATCAAAGGCCTCCGCGGCCTTGGGAGTGCGCAGGATCATATAGCCCAACGCCTCCCCCACGAGATCCGGCTCGGACTCGTAGTACTCCGCCACCGGCTCGACGAAGGGGTCGCCGCACCAACTGCGAAACGCGATCAGCATGTGATACTTGAATCCCCGCTGATCACTTTGCCGAAAGAAGTCGGCGATGGACTGCAACTCTTCGGGGGACATGTCGGGGAGTTGTTGCCGCAGCTCCATCAGTTTTTGCTTGACCTCGATGGTGTTCGCGGCGAGAGGACTTTTTCCCCAGCACAACGCAGCCAGCTCGTTCACGACGTTCGGGAGGCCTTTGGGTCCCCGCGCCGGGGCGCGCGCGAGCACGCCCTCGCCTGTCACCCACTCCGGAAGCCCCGCCGCCTTGGTCCTTGATCTTCGCGCCTCCGGAGGCGAATCCACGGCGAAGGGAGTCCCGTGGGGGCTGCCCGCGCCCTTCGACGGGCGGACATTCTCGGACCGCAGGAAGAGCCACACAGCTAGGACGATCGCCAGGGCCAGCAAACCGGCCATCCACGGGAACACGGACTTCATCGAAATTCCTCGCCACTGGGGTACGCGCTTTCCCGGCTGCCAAGATGACAGCACACCCCGGAGCACCAGGGCTTCCCTGTCAAAGTGTCACGACCTTCGCTCCGACGCAAATCTCTCCTAACCCTTTACCTTCCTTGGGAATCGGATTGCGTCGAAATGGATCGCTCGTGCGGAATGCCCTTTGCTTCGCGCCAGGGGCAGGGGAAGGTCCCCGGATACGGAATGGTATGGCAACGACAACGATCTCGATTCTCGTGGTGGACGACGACCGACCGGTTCTCCTGACAGTCCAGGAGATCGTGGAGGAGCTGGGGCACCGCTGCTTTGCCGCGGACTCCATGTCCATGGCCTTCGAGATCGCCGCCCGCCACCTGATCCACGCGACCATCATGGACATGCACCTGGGGGACGCGACAGGTCTGGAAACCCTCCGACAGTTGCGAAACCTCTACCCACCCCTCGATTGTGTGCTGATGTCCGGGAACTTCACCCGGGAGATCCGCCAAGAAGCCGAGCAGTTGGGTGTCCGAAGAGTCCTCGAGAAGCCGCTGGATCTCGAGAATGTCCGGACAGCGGTCCGAGCCCTTGCAAGTTGAAAGATAAGGCGCCGGGTGGCGAGTCGCCCCCGGCAATACATGTTTGGAGTGTGACGGCCGCGCAGATGCGGCCAGGTGGGAGTGATTGAGAATCATGGCAACCAAACTGCAACCCCTGAACGACCGAGTCATCGTGAAGCGCGTCGAAGCCGAATCCAAGACGAAGGGTGGGATCATCCTGCCTGACTCCGCCAAGGAGAAGCCGAAGGAAGGCGTGATCGTGGCGGTTGGAGAAGGGCGGCGCACGAAGGACGGGAAAACGACTCCCCTCCAAGTGAAACCCAAGGACCGCGTCATCTTCAGCTCTTACGCCGGCACCGAGATCAAGGTGGACGGCAATGAGCTTCTCATCATGGGCGAAGACGACATCCTCGCCATCGTCAAGTGAGTCAATTCGGATCTTAGTCGGGGTCAGCCCCGTCAGAGACATCAGGAGTGGAACAACATGGGTGCGAAAAAGATTGCATTCGACCAGGAAGTTTACGCTTCGTTGCGTACCGGCGTGAACAAACTCGCCAAGGCCGTCAAGACGACTTTGGGCCCCCGCGGTCGCAACGTCGTGATCGCGAAGAGCTTCGGAAGCCCCACCGTCACCAAGGATGGTGTCACCGTGGCCAAGGAGATCGAACTCGAGGACGCCTATGAGAACATGGGCGCTCAGATGGTTCGCGAGGTCGCCAGCAAGACCAACGACATCGCGGGCGACGGCACGACCACGGCCACGGTGCTCGCCGAGGCCATCTTCGAGGAGGGCCTGAAGAACGTCATCGCCGGGGCCTCCCCCATCGGCATCAAACGCGGTATCGAGCGCGCGATCGAGCTCGTCGTGGAGGATCTGACCAAGCGGTCCAAAAAGGTGAAGACCTCCGAGGAGATCACGCAGGTGGCCTCCATCGCCGCGAACAACGACCGGGCCATCGGAGAGAAGATCGCCGAAGCGATGGAGAAGGTCGGCAAGGACGGTGTGATCACGGTGGAAGAAGGCAAGAGCCTCGAGACCGAGGTGAGCTGGGTCGAGGGCATGCAGTTCGACAAGGGCTACATCTCCCCGTACTTCGTCACCGACTCCAACCACATGGAAGTCGTTCTCGACAACCCCTACATCCTGGTGCACGAGAAGAAGATCTCGAACATCAAGGATCTGATCCCCGTCCTCGAGAAAGTCGCGCAGTCCGGACGCCCCATCCTCATCCTCGCCGAGGACGTGGAAGGTGAAGCGCTCGCCACCCTCGTGGTGAACAAGATCCGCGGCATCATGCAGTGCTGCGCCGTGAAGGCCCCGGGTTTCGGGGATCGCCGCAAGGCCATGATGCAGGACATCGCGACCCTCACCGGCGCCACCGCCATCTTCGAGGACTTGGGCATCAAGCTGGATAGCTTGGCGCTTACCGACCTCGGTTCGGCCAAGCGGGTCATCGTCGGCAAGGACGAGACCACGATCATCGAGGGAGCGGGCAAGAAGGCGGGCATTCAGGCTCGAATTCAGCAGATCCGGACGGAGATCGAGAACACGAGCAGCGACTACGACCGGGAGAAGCTCCAGGAGCGCCTGGCCAAACTCGCCGGCGGCGTGGCCCAAATCAACGTCGGCGCCGCGACCGAGACCGAGATGAAGGAGAAGAAGGCCCGCGTCGAGGATGCGCTGAACGCAACCCGCGCCGCGGTGGAGGAAGGCATCCTCCCCGGAGGCGGCACGGCGCTCCTTCGCTCGCGCAAGATTCTCGCGAAGGCCGAGTGCGACGGAGACGAAAAGATCGGAATGGACATCGTCTACCGCGCCCTGTCCGCGCCGCTCTACTGGATCTCCGAGAACGCGGGCCACAAGGGCGATGTCGTCGTCTCGAAGGTGGAGGAAATGAAGAACTCCGAGGGGTTCAACGCCGCCGTCGGCGAATACACCGACCTGATCACGGCCGGCATCATCGATCCCACCAAGGTGACCCGTTCCGCGCTGCAAAACGCCGGGAGCATCGCGGCGTTGCTGCTCACCACCGAGGCCTTGATCGCCGATCTTCCGGAGAAGAAGGCGGCTCCGAACCCCGCCGGAGCGGACATGTACTGATCCGCGAGGCATCGATCTCGTCGCTTCGACCGAATGGGCCGACCCCGCTTCCTGTGGGGTCGGCCTTCCCCATGTCGGGCACCTTGATCCTGCGACCGTGGATTGCCAAGATGTCGGACGCGGAATCTCCGTGGACAGTCCGGTTCCATATTGCCCCAAGGACTTGATAGACAAAGACATGCGACGCCCCTTCATCGCCGGAAACTGGAAGATGCACTTGGACAGGGCCGCTGCGCGCCAGCTGGCCGCGGATCTGGCGACGTCCTTGAAGGGGGTTCGGGACCGCGACATCGCTCTTTTCCCCGCCTTTCCCCTGATCCCCGCCGTGGCGGCGACCTTGGAGGAATCCCCCATCCAGGTGGGCGCCCAAAATCTTTGGTTCGAGAACGAAGGGGCCTTCACCGGCGAGGTGAGCGGCCCCATGTTGCGAAGTGTCGGAGCCGTCCACGTCCTCGTGGGGCACAGTGAACGCCGACACATCCTGGGCGAATCCGACGACTGGATCTCCTTGAAGATGGCGGCTGCGCTGTCGGCGAATCTGAACCCCATCCTCTGCGTCGGCGAAACCCTCGAGGAGCGAGAAGGCGGTCTCACCGAACAGGTGCTGTCGCGGCAGATCCGCTCCGGACTCGCTCGCGTGGCCCCCGACCTGATGACTCGGGTCACCGTGGCCTACGAACCTGTATGGGCCATCGGCACGGGCAAGACGGCGACGCCCGAAACCGCCAACGCGGCCCATGCTTTCATCCGCGGTGAGGTGGAGGAGCTCTTTCAGGCCTCCGTGTCCCGCGCATTGCGCATTCAGTACGGCGGGAGCGTCAAACCCGGCAACGTTGACGGCCTGATGGCCATGCCGGACATCGACGGAGCGTTGGTGGGAGGCGCCAGTCTCACGGCCGACGACTTCACCCGCATCGTGAACTTCGAAACCCGAACCTGAGGAAGGCCCCGATATGAGCCTCTTCCTGTATATCGTTTTCTTCCTTCTCTGCGTCATCCTCGGCGGGATCATCCTGCTCCAGGAAGGTCAGGGTGGTGGTATGGGCGCCGCATTCGGCGGAGTCGGCGGCGAGGCCTTCGGCCACGGAACGGGGGGCATCAACCGCTTCACGACCATCGTGGCCGTTCTCTTCATGGTCGTCGCCCTGGTCATCGCCTTGGTCGACAAGCCTACAGTCCTCTGAAGTGACATCCTCCTCATCGTCGCGGGAAGAGGCCTTGGATCACTTCAAGGCCACGGGGGCGCTCATGAAGGGGCACTTCAAGCTCTCTTCCGGCCTCCATTCCGATCAATACCTCCAGTGTGCACGGGTCCTCGCCCACCCGCGACGCGCCGAGGCCCTTTGCCGCGCGTTGCGCGATCTGTGGGACGGCCCGCGGCCGAGCGTGATCGTAGGCCCCGCCATGGGGGGGGTCGTCCTCGCTTACGAAATGGCGCGCGCCTTCGACGTGCCCGGCATCTTCGCGGAGCGCGTCGGCGGTCAATTCGTCCTGAGACGAGGATTCTCGATCAGCGCCGGTGAAAAGATCCTCATCGCCGAAGACGTGGTCACGACGGGGGGCTCCGTGAGGGAACTCATCCCGGTTCTTCGGGGTTTGGGCGCAGAGGTCGTCGGCGTTCAATCCCTCGTGCATCGGGGCACGGACGAGCCCTTCGACATCCCCTTCACCCCCCTCGTTTCCTTGAGTCTGGAGGTCTGGAAGCCTGAGGACTGCCCGCTCTGCGCGCAGGAGTTGCCCGTGGTGAAGCCCGGCAGCCGTCCCGAGGAGGGATGCTGATGCGAAGCATGACAGGTTTCGGCCGCTCGTCGCTGCACGGTTCCGACCGTCATATCGAGGTGGAGGTGCGGAGCGTCAACAATCGGTTCCTGAAGATCCAGTTGCGCCTCGGACGACATCTTGCGGCCATGGAGTCGCGCATCGAGAGCTTGCTCAAGGAGCGCATCTCCCGCGGTACGGTCAGCCTCGTGTTGCGCGTGGAAGACGAATCCATCCCCAGCGGACACCGACTCGATCGCGCCCTGGCCACCCGCTTGCACGACGAAGCGAAACTCCTTGCCCAGGAGTTGGGCGAGGATTCGACTCCGTCCCTCGGCGACATTCTCAAGCTCCCCGGCGTCATCATTCCGTCCGACTCCGTCGATGAGCTTCCGAAGGCCCTCCTCGACGACCTCGAGGCGTCAGTGAGAGATGCCTTGGACGCTCTCGTCACCATGCGTACCGACGAAGGGGCACGCCTCTCGAAGGAGCTGAAGTCCATCACGGGACGCATCGCCGTCGTCGTCGCGCAGATCAAGGAGCGCGCTCCGCAACTCGTGGTCGAATACAGAGACAAGCTCCGCCAGAGACTCACGAAACTCCTGACGGATCTGCCGGGAAACGTATCCTTGGACGAGTCCACGCTCATGCGTGAGGTCGCCGTCATGGCTGATCGTTCCGACATCAGCGAGGAGATCCAGAGACTGGAGAGTCATCTCCATCAATTCGATGCGCTCACCCAGGAGGACGTGGTGGGTCGAAGGATGGACTTTCTGGTCCAGGAGATGTTGCGGGAGACGAACACGATCGGCTCGAAGGCCTCGGATGCCGAGGTGAGCGGTTGGGTGGTCGAAATCAAATCGGATCTGGAGCGCCTGCGCGAGCAGGCGCAGAACGTCGAATGACCGCCGGTGTTCCCCAAGGGGTCCTCGCGGTCATCTCCGGCCCGTCCGGAGTCGGCAAGAGCACGCTCATCCAGCGCCTCCTCGAAGACCCGCGGTTTGCCCTGAGCGTTTCCGCCACCACGCGGCCGCCGCGCAAGGGCGAACGAGACGGTGTCGACTACCGTTTTCTGGACGAGACCAAGTTTCGGGAACTCGTGGAACAGGACGCATTCTTGGAATGGGCCCTGGTCCACGGCCATCACTACGGAACCTTGAAGAAAGACGTGGCGGACCTGGTGCGAGCGGGCCGGATCGTTTTGCTCGACATCGACGTCCAGGGCGCCCGGTCCCTCCGGGAAAAGGGCATTCCCCACATTTCCGTCTTCATCGCTCCTCCCAGCCTGCAGGCGCTGGAAGAGCGACTTCGAGGCCGTGCAACCGACACCGACGAGGCCGTGGCCGAGAGACTTCGGACAGCCCGACGTGAATTGGACGCCAAGGATGAATATGATCAGGTCTTCGTGAATGATGACCTGAAGACGACGACCGCAGCCCTGCGAGACGCCCTTCTGACCGCGACGGTCGACTCCGTTCCGAGGTCGAAGGCCCCTACAGACCGTGACGAGGACCCAGGACCATGATCGATCCCGAGAGACTTGAAAACCTTTTCGAAAAGTGCGGCGGCGTTTTCCGCGCCACCGTCTTGATCCAGATGAGAATTCGCGAGCTGACGAAGGGAGCAAAACGCCTGGTCGACGGCGATTTCCGCAACCCCATCGACATCGCCATCGCCGAGATCGAGCAGGACAAGATCGAGTTGGTGGAAGATACCGAAGAAAACCGGGAGCTGATTCGGAAGGAGATCGAGAAACTGACGGGGGGGCACCGGGTTCCCCAGGCCGAAGTGCCTCTCGAGTCCTCCGAGGACGAGCTGGAACGACGGATTCTTTCCGCTCTCTCGAAGGATACCGAAGCCTAGTCGAAGGAAGTCGTCCCGGTCACCACCACCGGGACGACGCACCGTCCCATGGCAGATTCTCGACGAATTCTCTTGGGCGTCACCGCGTCCATCGCCATTCACCGCGCTCTCGACATCACCTCGCAGCTGCGGAAGTCGGGGCACCGGGTGACGGTGGTGATGACCCCCAATTCCCAAAGGATGATCACGCCGTTGACCTTCCAGGCCATGAGCCTGGAGACGGTCTACCACGACCCCTGGTCCGTCGGCCCTTCGCGGGACCATGATCACATCCGCATGGCGCAGGACGGAGCGTTGCTTCTCGTCGCCCCCGCCACGGCCTCCACGATGGGAAAACTCGCCCATGGGATTCTGGACAACCTCGTGGCCACGACCGCCTTCGCCTTCGAAGGACCGCGCCTCATCGCCCCCGCCATGAACTGGCGCATGTGGTCCAAACCCATCGTCCAGGACAACGCGAGGCGCCTCGAGGCGGACGGATGGGAGGTCATCCCCCCGGACGACGGGGATCTGGCATGCGGCGAAAAGGGGCCGGGGCGTCTGGCCCCCGTCGATGTGATCCTCCGCCGCGTGCGGGACGCTCTGCCCCCCCTCTCCTGATGCGCCTCCTCGTCTCCGCCGGACCGACTCGAGAGATGATCGACGCCGTGAGGTATCTCTCGAACCTCTCCTCGGGGCGTCTCGGGTACGCCGTGGCCGAAGCGGCCGCTGCCCGCGATCATGACGTTCATCTCGTCTCCGGACCGGTTCATTTGTCCCCTCCTCGGGGGATAAGAGTGACGCACGTGGTCAGTGCCCGAGAGATGCATGCCGCCATCGAGGAGGCCTGGTCGGACGTCGACGCCCTCGTCATGACGGCGGCCGTCGCCGACTACCGACCCGCGCGGCGATTCGACGGCAAACTGAAAAAGACGGAGGGACCTCTCATTCTCGAGCTGGTGAGAAACCCGGACATCCTGAAAACCTTGAGGCCCGCGAAGGGCGACAAGGTCGTCGTGGGGTTTGCCCTCGAGGTGCAGGACGCGGAATCCGAAGCGCGCCGGAAACTCGAGACGAAGGGCATGGATCTCCTCGTCTTGAACGGTCCGGACAATCTAGGCTCGGAGACCGCCCGTTGTCGGCTGCTGACGCGAGCGGGATTCGAATCCCCCCTCGAAGTCTCCAAACTGGAGTTGGCGGAGATCCTCATCGACCGCGTCGAGAGTCTCGCGTCCGGCGACCCTCGGAGCGAGCCGTGAGCGGAGCCTCCCCCATCGAAGTTCGCATTCTCCGTGAACCGGGTCACGAGGACTTGCCCGATCCGTGTTACGCCACCGACGGGTCCGCGGGCATGGACCTCCACGCTGCGGTCCGCGAACCGGTCACCCTACGCCCCGGAGAAATCCATCTTTTGCCCACGGCCTTGAGAATCGCCCTTCCTCGGGGTTGGGAGGGCCAGGTACGCGCCCGGAGCGGGCTCGCCCTCAGACACGGTCTCTCGCTGGTCAACGGTCCGGGCACCATCGACTCCGATTATCGAGGAGAGATCGGGGTGATCTTGACGGTGCTCAAGAACGAGCCCTTCACGGTGACGCGGGGGATGCGTATCGCTCAGCTGGTGATCTCACCGGTGGGGCGGGCTGAACTGATTCGAGAAGTCCGTCTCTCCGAAACGGAGCGGGGCGGCGGTGGTTTCGGACACACGGGCCTCGAGGCCCGCGCCGACTGAGCACGGGCGAACCGCCACGGCGGCGGCGCCCTCATGGGAACAGGCTCGACCCTGCTTGGCGGGAGAGAGTCGGTAGGGAGGATGAGATGCCGGCAAAGCGCATCCTGGTCGCTGCGACCTTGTTTGGCTGCGCGTTCTTCATGGCGGTCTCCTTCGTCTCCTACGACGGAGTCAGTCCTCCCTCCCAGTTGAGCCCTTTTTCCAACTTGGGCGGACAGGCCGGCATGGCCCTCGCTGCGCTCCTGTTGGAATACTTTGGAGCCGGAGCCTTCGTGCTCGCCTTTTTTCTCCTCTTCGTCGGGTACTCGGTCCTCGTACGACGGGCCGTCACCGCGCCGGTCGTGAAGTGCCTGGGTGCCCTTTTTCTGGCGGTGTCGTTTTCGACGGCGCTGCAAGCCCTGTTCCCCACCTCCGGCTACGCCCGGAGTCCCTTTCTCCTGGGGGGCATCATCGGCGACGTCCTCTCATCGAAACTCTTGATCTGGTTTGGAGCTCTCGGGACCGGGCTGATCCTTGGACTCTCGTCCCTGGCGGCGCTCGTCCTCGCCACCGACACGTTTCTCGTCGAACTCGCCCGCGGTATCCCGGAGATCCTGGGCGACATCGGAAAGCTGCGTCCCCGTTTTCGTCTGGCGTTTCTCGGACCGCCCGGAGGCCGGACGAGGACGCGACGGGGCAAGTCGAAGTCGAAGCCCAAGTCGAAACCGAAAAGGACCAAGGCGGCTTTGGCCGAGCTTCCCGAGATCGAAGAGATTTCCCAGGACGAGTTCGACTGGGAAGAGACCGGGGAAGAGGAAGAGGACGACTTGGATGCCCTCCTCGAGGACGAAGACCAAGACGAGGAGATCGAAGACGAAGACGCTGAGGTCGAAGAGGCGGACGCTGAGGTCGAAGAGGCGGAGCCGGACGAGGTGGAGGCCGAGCCCGTGGTGGCGGCCCCTCCCTCCGAACCACGCATTCGCCGCGGGGGCGTGAAGGCGACCGGGGACGACATCGAAATCCTCCAGATCTCCCGTGCCGAACACCTCAAGGGGAAGGAGCCCTACCCCCTCCCGCCGCTCAGCCTGCTGGACGCCCCCGCCACATCCGATGTGGAAGAACGGGACGCCGAGATCCGACGCAAGGCCCACAAGTTGGAAGAGACCCTGACCACGTTCGGGATCGACGGACGGGTCGTGGAAATCAGCCGAGGCCCGACGATCACGGTCTACGAGGTCGAACTCGCGGCGGGGACGAAAGTCAAACGCATCACGTCGCTTCCCGATGACATTTCGATGGCCCTCAAGGCCAAGACGATCCGCATCGTGGCCCCCATTCCCGGCAAGTCGACGGTGGGCATCGAGGTCCCGAACGACACCCGGGAACCCGTCTGTCTGAGAGAGCTCGTCGTCTCCGACGTTCTGCAAAAGAGGAAGGTCCGCATCCCTCTTTTCCTCGGCAAGGACGCGTCCGGCGATCCTCTCATCGAAGACCTCACCAAGATGCCGCACTTGCTGATCGCAGGCCAGACCGGCTCCGGCAAGTCCGTGTGCATCAACAGCATCATCGCGAGCCTGTTGCTGACCAAATACCCCGACGAGCTCAGACTCATTCTGATCGACCCGAAGATGGTGGAGCTCCAATCCTTTCGCGACGTCCCCCACCTGCTCACGCCCGTCGTGACGGACATGAAAAAGGCCCCGAAGATCCTGGATTGGGCCGTCAATGAGATGGAGCAGCGGTACCGTCTTCTCTCCGCCGTCAACGTGCGGGACATCGAGCGGTTCAACGCTCTCGGCGAGGACGAGGTCACCCAGCGTCTGTCGGAGCACTACACGCCCGACGAGTTGGCCGGTCTGCCCACGAATCTTCCCTATGTGGTCCTGGTCGTGGACGAGCTGGCGGACCTCATGATGACGTCGGCGAAGGAAGTCGAGACCAGCATCTGCCGGCTGGCGCAGAAATCCCGCGCCGTGGGCCTGCACGTCATCCTCGCCACCCAGCGGCCCAGCGTCGATGTGATCACGGGCCTCATCAAGTCGAATATGCCCTCGCGCATCTCGTTCCGGGTCGCGAGCAAGATCGACTCCAGAACGATCCTCGACCAGATGGGCGCGGAACGTCTGCTTGGAATGGGAGACATGCTCTTCATCGCTCCGCGCACCTCGACTCCGACCCGTTGTCAGGCGGCTCTCGTCACCGACAAGGAGATCCGCAACCTGGTTCGCTACGTCAAGGATGTCGGTCAGACGGAGTACAGTCGTGAACTGACACAGGTGCGCACCAAATCCGATGCGGACGAGAGGCGCATGGAAGACAGAGACGAACTCTATGAAGAGGCGGTTCGCGTGGTTCTCGCCAGTCAGCGGGGGTCGGTGTCCATGCTTCAACGGCAACTGGAGATCGGCTACACGCGAGCAGGCCGCCTCATGGATTTCATGGAAAAGGACGGAATCGTCGGTGCCTTCAAGGGGAGCAAGGCCCGCGAGGTGCTCATGACGCTGGAGGATTGGGAAGCGCGGCGGGAAGCCCAGACTTCTTGACCTGACTTGCCACGTGCTGGATCCCACGGATGGAGAGTGGACATGACGGATTCCCGCAAATCGGACGCAGCGAAGGAGAGGACGATCGAGGTCCTGCCCGTGGTCCTCTTCGCTCTCGTCATCCTGGAGCTCACGGCCCTGGTCGGGCAACACTTGGAGCAAGGGGCGGACAGCTTCTTCGATACCCCGGCGTCTCCGATCGCCCGTCTCGTGGGGCTCCCGGTGCGCAGCCTGGGGCTCCCCGGCGCCTACTTGCTCATGGGAGCTCTCTTGACCCTCGTGGTCGTCTGGTGGGTCAAAAAGGGCATCGACCACGCCGAGAGGCGCGCCATCGGCCTTCCCCTGTTGCTCCTGTCCCTCGCCGGGTTGGCAAGCCTCGTGGAAGGACAGGGCGTCGTCTGGGGAGGACGTTTCGGGGAGAGCTTGCGGGTGTTTTTCCTCATGGTCCTTCCCCATGGATTGGCCATCGTCCTCGCCCTGGCCCTGTTCGCCTTCGCCCTCATCCTCGCTCGCGATTGGTTCTTCTTCGACCGCCTGAAGGACTGGGTCCAAAGGTCCACGGGCGAGGCCTTCGCTTGGGGCGTGCCCGGCGGCGGAGGCGTTCAGGTCGAACCCGAGAAGGAACCTGACCCGACACGTCCCGCAACCCGGCGATCGGAGCTGAGCGGTATCGACCTTCGTCCCTACGAGGACGAGGTGCGGCCGGTGACGCCGGTGAATCGCATCGAGGCGCCTCGGGAGACCGACACGACCGAGGAGAAAGCCGTCGACCTCACGGAAGATATGGCCCGGGATGATGTGAAGGTGGAGGAATCCATCACCGCGGAAGTCCC
>CAZLGG010000069.1:0-20903 GCA_964559135.1 uncultured Planctomycetia bacterium | reverse complement strand
CGGGCCCAAGCCCATCGCCGCCTTGTATGCTCTGCACACGAAGATGGGAGGCGCGTCGTTCTCGGTGGCCTTCGTCGAGAAACTCATTTCCGGCCGCGTCCGCGGTATGACCGCTCCCACCCGTTTCGAGGAAGATCTCGAGACCGTCAAGAGCAATCGCGTGGTCTTGGTCGAGCACCTGACCAACCCCCACTTCGGGAGGAAGCGCGGGGAACAGTGGCTGCCGCTCGCCGAAGGCGGGGCGATGGTCTTCCAAGCTCTGCTCACCCACTTTCCGAGAGACCGCGTGGCGCTCGTCTCCTACCACGGGGACGTGCCCCGGCCGGTGGCGACGATGAACTCCTTGTCGCTTCGAGCGTGGAAGGACGCGGGCAACCGCCCGATCTTTGCCGTGAACGGTCGCCCCGTGGCCGCCGGCGTGTTGCCCTACTTCAAGGCCGACGGTGCCTACGACGCCCTCGAGCCCATGATCACCCGAGCCATCGCGCAGCCCTCGGACTTCGACATAGAGGGCAACGTGCGACGCAAGGGAACTCGCATCGTGGGTGAGATCCGCGTTCGGTCGGGTGCCGGCGGATCGGGTCGTCTGGAACTGATTCTCGTGGAGAAGGCCGTGCTCTATCCGGGGCTCGGCGGAGCCGTGATCCACCGGATGCTCGCCCGCGGAGCGCTGACGGATGAACTCGAGGGGACCCCCCTCGATTTCTTTACCGAAGAGGAAACCGTTCCCATCGACGTCGAGCTGGCATCCATCGTTGCCGAAAACGAAAAGTTTCTCGACGCCTAC
The DNA here is from genome assembly GCA_964559135.1 of uncultured Planctomycetia bacterium. Lineage (GTDB taxonomy): Bacteria > Planctomycetota > DRQF01 > DRQF01. The sequence goes on along the minus strand of CAZLGG010000069.1, from coordinate 20,116 downwards.
GAGAAGGGCGGCGGGAGTTCGGCGACCCGTTTGTCGCTCGCCATGGACCCCAAAAACCTCGCGGTGGTCGCCGTCCTCAGGGCTCCGGGTTCGATGCGGGTTCTGCAGGCTGCGTACTTCGACGTCGTTCCCGATAGCACCGAGGTGCGTTGAGCATGAGTCTTCCTTCCGACGAAACACGCAGGCGTTTGACCGAACTCGCCCGACCCGTTTGCACCCGAATCGTCGAGTCCCGACGGCGGGAGCGGACACGGCGCGCCCTGTCGTCTCTCGGGGCATGGATCCTGTTCATGCCGCTCCTTCGCTGGTGTCTGGCCTTCCTCGGCTTCGCCACCGGCCCGCTGTGGATCTGGTTCTTGCTGACTCCCGCCGTGCCCCTTTGCCTCGTCCTTGCCGCACGCTGGTTGGGCGAGTCCAAGCGGGCGAGCGAGCGTGAGGCGCTGGCGCTCTTGGACGACCGTTTCGGACTGGCGGACCGCCTCACCGCGGCGGCGGAGTTCCTGGGGTCGCCCCGGCGCACCGCCTTCATGGAGGCCGCCATCGCGGATGCTTCCCAAGCCATCGCCAAGGTGGCGGCGGAGGAGTTGCCGCTGGAAACTCGCCCCTTGCGATTCGGAAGTCGAAATCTCGCCCTCTTGGTGCTGGGCTGCGCTCTTTTGTTCGTTCCCACCTACCGGCTTCGGTTCTCGTCCGGTCCCGTGGCGGACGGGGAGTCACCGGCAGTGACCGTCGCCGAGGGAGAGCCCGGACGAGCCGCCCCCTTGCCTCCCAAGCCGAGCGGCGCCAAGCCGGACGAGACGCCTGCGGAACGTCCGACGACGCCGCCCGTGACAGGCGAATCCGAAGGAGCAGCCCAAGAGGGCGTCCCTCCCGACGACGAAGAGGCCACCCCGCGGCGCTCCAACAGCTCGGCCGGGAGGAGTTCTCAAACCCGCTCCAGCGGTGGCAGAAGCGCCAGCCAAGGGGAGGCGAGTCGCCAATCGCAGCCCTCGAAATCCGGGGAGCGACCGAAACTTTCGGGTCGCCGAAAAGATCCGCGCCCGGCGAAGCCGGAGGAACGCCCCCGCAGCGAGCGTCGCGACGAGAAGGAATCCGGCTCCACGTCGGGCCGAGGGAGCGGCCGGGGATCGGCGAAGAGCCCCACCGCGTCCCCCTGGGCCAGCAAGGATCAGGTCACGTCGCGCGACGAGTTGGAAGAGGATGAGGACGAGGAGGTGGAAGACGATCTCGAGGAGTCGAAGGCCCGAGGCGGCGTTCAACCTCATCTTCGCTCCCGCAAGCCGCCGGTGAATCGCGACCTCCAGATCGGTTTCGGCTCAGGGCGTCCCAACCCCATGGCAAACGGGCGCGGCGGCGCCGGCCCGCCCAAGAAGCAACGGGGCGTGGCCCAGCTGGTCCTCGGCGTCCATTTTCCGGATCACATCTCCGGCAAGCCGAATCCCGGCATGAGCAAGATCACTCAGGATCGCATCGAACCTCAGGCCGAGAAGGCTGCCAACGTCTCCGCAACCGAGCGGGCCGCGCGGTCCGCTCCCGTGGGAGCCGTGGCCACACCGCGGCTCATGCCCTGGATGCAGTCGCTCGTCGCCAAGTTTTTCCTGTCCAGAATTCCCTCGAGACCAACGGAGTAAGACCGTGGAAGCCACAGGTGCAGACGTCGCACAAAAGGACGCCGAATTGTTTCGGTCGGTCCATGAAAAAGTCAAGTCGGAGGTCCAGCGCTTCATCGTGGGCCAGGAGTCCGTGATCGACGCCACGCTGACCGGTCTTTTCGCCGGAGGGCACATCCTCCTGGAAGGCGTTCCGGGGTTGGGCAAGACGATGCTCGTGCGTTCCATCGGGGAAGCCGTCCACCTCGATTTCTCACGCATCCAGTTCACCCCCGACATGATGCCGGCGGACATCCAGGGGACGAACGTCCTCGTCGAAACGGAGGGGGGCGGCCACGAACTGCAATTCCAGCAGGGGCCCCTCGTCGCCAATCTCATTCTGGCGGACGAGATCAACCGTGCGACGCCCCGGACGCAGTCGGCTCTGCTCGAGGCCATGCAGGAGCATCAGATCTCGGTCGGCAACCGCACGATCACCCTGGACGAGCCCTACTGCGTCATGGCGACGCAGAACCCCGTGGAGCAGGAAGGCACCTACCCGTTGCCCGAAGCTCAGCTCGACCGCTTTCTCATGAAGGTCGTGGTGGGGTATCCGGAACTCGGCGACTACGGCGCCATCGTCGACCGCACGACGGGTAACGAAGAGCCCGAGATCCATCGCGTTTCTTCGGCCGAAGAGATCATCAACCTACGCCGCGTCGTTCGCGGCGTGCCCGTGCCCGACCGCGCGAAGAATTACGCCATCCACCTCGTCGTGGGGACTCAGCCCGGAAGCGAATTCGCCCCGAAGACCGTGAACGATCACGTGGCGCTGGGCGCCAGTCCGCGTGGAGTTCAGGGACTCATGTTGGCCGGCAAGGTGAAGGCTCTGCTCGCGGGCCGGTTCGCCGTGGCCGTCGACGACTTGAAGGCGGTCGCTCACGACGTCTTGCGCCACCGCGTGCTGATCAATTTCCACGGCCAGGCCGACGGCGTCACCGCCGACGACATCCTGGATTCCGTCTTGCAACACGTCGCCATCCCGTCCTGATGATTCGGATCTCATGTCATCGAACCGACTGACTCTTCGCGATCTCGCCGACCCGGAATTCCTGGCGGCCGTTTCCCGCTTGCAGCTCTTCGTGCGGCGGGTGGCCCGCGGCGGCATGCCCGCGGAACAGCGTTCCTTGCATCTGGGCGGGGGCATGGAATTTCGCGACTTCCGGCCGTACACGCCGGGCGACGACTTTCGCGCCATCGACTGGAACATTTATCGCCGCCTGGGGCGCGTGGTTCTCAAGCTCTTCGAGGAGTTGGAGGACCTACCCGTTTACTTGGCGGTGGACGTCTCGAAGAGCATGTTTCAGGGTGAGAATCCTCGTGGGCATGCCGCGCTCAAGGCGGCTTTCGCTCTGGCGTCCGTGGCCCTCCAGCAGCACGACAAGGTGGCCGTTTTCCCGTTCTCCGACGAGCTCGAAGTCGCCATGCGACCCAGCAGCGGCCACGGCAAGCAGATGCGAGTCGCCCAGGTGTTGGCGGATCTCGAACCCAAGGGTCGGACGGACTTCGAGCGGTCCATGCGCCGCCTGAATGGTTTGGGTCTCAGGAGGGGACTGCTCGTGTTGATCTCCGACTTCTTCGACGCGGCGGGCCTGGAAGCCATCGAACGCGCACTGAAGGGCGTGCGGCATCGTCTGCTTTTCATTCAGCTGGTTCGCGCCGACGACGCGCAACCTGGCCTCGAGGGGGACCTGCGTCTGTTGGACTGCGAGACCGGTCAGGCCAGGGACGTCTCGCTCACGCCGTCCGTGCGGGCGGCGTACGAGGCCTCCTATCGTCGGTTCCAGGAGGGTCTGTTGAAGCTGGCTCAGTCGAAGCGAGCGGGTCTCCTTCGCCTCGACGTGGACGAGCCGGTCGTGGACCAGATCGCGTCGTTGCTCGCGGACGGAGTGCATGCGCTATGACGTTCACCGGCATGTCGCTTCTCGGGGTCGGGCTGGGGATCGCCGCTCTCGCGGGCGCTCTTTTTCTCCTTCAGCGACTTCGCGTGCGGCATCACCCCCTCACGGTGGAGACGACGCTTTTTTGGAACGACGCCATCGAGGAGGCCCGTGCTCGCGTCCTCGTGAAGCGGTTTCGCCACCCCTGGGCGTATGTCCTCGTCCTCGCGATTGCATCCTGTCTTTGGATCGCATTCGCGACGCCCGAGCTTGCCGCGGACAAAGACCGGCGGCACCTTTTCCTCCTGGACGGTTCAGCCGCGATGGCCGGCCGCATCGACGAGGCAGTCGAGCTTTTGACCGAAGAGCTTCGAGCTCTTCCGTCTTCGTCTCGAACGGTCGTCCTCTGTGGCGACGTCCCTCGTACGATCCTCTTGCCGGGCGAGAACGAGGTTTTGCTCGAGGCGCGCTGCGAGGATTTCGTTCCGGTACGCGGGCGCGTCGATCTCGAAGGGCTCGTGCAGACCTTTCTCGCCGCAGACGCCGCGTCGGGCCTCACGGTCACCCTCGTGGGCGACGCCGTCTTGGATGCCGACTTCGTGAAGACGCTTCCCGACACCGTGAGCGTTCGCCGCCTGATGCCTCTTGGCACATCGATGGGAACGCGCGTCGTCGCCTTCGGGCAGGGGCCGGCAGAGTCCGGAAGCGCGAACAGGGTCGACGTCCTCGTCACCCTCCGGACCTCGGACGGGAAGATGCCGACACTCCGGGCGACTGTCGACGGACGCGCCGTGGAGGCCGCGAAGGGCTCGAGGATCGCTGACGACACCTGGGAGTTCCGGTGGAGGGACCTGCCCGCCGAAGGCGGGCGATTCGCCGTGGCGGCCATCTCCTCCGATGGAAGACAGAACGGAGCGAAGGACGTGTCGCTCAGTCTCGTCCTCTCCGACCTCCGCCCCCTCCCGGTCGCCATGGAGCCCGGCCTACCGAAAGTGCTGATGCGGGTCTTCGAAGCCGACCCCCAGGTGGCCGTGGCCGACCCGTCCTCGGCAGTCCTGGTGGTGCGATGGCAGGGCAGCGGGTTCGGAGGCGACGCGCCGGCGTTCGAGCTGGGCGCCGCCGCGGGAGCGGAAGATGCGTTTTACTTCGAAGAGCCGGGTGAAGGCGTGGACGCCGCGCGACTTCGGGACCTGGTCGAGGACCTCGGGCTCGACACCGTGGACGGACCGGGTCTCGCGGAGCGTCTCCGCAGCACCGTGACGATCGGGGCTTCACCCGGCCCGCGACGGGTTGTTCGCGTCTGGCGAGAACTCTTGGGTGAGGACGCAGGTTTCACGGCGACCGCCGCGTTCCCCGTCTTCGTCGCTCGGTCGCTCCGCTGGCTGGCAGCGAGGCGCGAGGAGCCTCGGCGCGTGGCCGTCGGTGAACCGCTCATCGATGTCTCCGGCCCGGTGACCACGCCTTCGGGGCACGACCGTGACCCCGTCGGCGATCTGTTCACGCCGCGATGGCCAGGCGTGCACGCGGACGCGGCGGGACGATCCTTCGAAGCGTCCGTCCTGGAGCCGATCTCGGCCGGCGGCCCCGCGGACCTTCCCACCTCGACGGGGAATCGCGGCGGGTCGTGGGACGCCGTGAGCGTCGTTCTTCTTCTCGCCCTGGGAATGCTGGCCGTCGAGTGGATTCTTCTTCGCCGGGGGAGCATGCCTTGATGGACCTACGTTTTCTCGAGCCTGGGTTCCTCTGGATTCTCGTGGCGGTGCCGCTGGTGTGGTGGCGCTCGGGGCGATTCTCCGCACGGCACCGCGCGCTCCGCACGGGTGTGTTCGTGCTCATCATCCTCGCTCTTTCCCGTCCGATCCTCCTGACCGAGGAGGATCGACCCACCCATGTCTTCATTCTCGACGGGACGGCGAGCGTATCGGATGCGGCGTGGTCCCAGGGGCAGCGCGTCCTCGCGGAGTTGGCGACCGGCCCCGGGAGAGACGGGCGACGCCTTCTGGTCACCTTGGGGCGCGAGGTCGACGACGACGTGGCGGGACTCATGGACCGCGTGATCTCGCCTGGTCATGGCGGCGGCACGCCACTTTCGCGAGCGCTCGCGTTGGCGCTCCGTTCCATTCCCGACGGCGCCAAGGGGTCGATCACGGTGGCCACGGATGCCGAGGCCACGACCTCCGATTGGGGCGAAGCCTTCGAGGAGATGGAGGAGAGGGGGATCGCATTCCATGCCGTTCCCCTGACCGCGGTCGATCGCGGACCGCGGATCGTGAGCTTGGACTTGGCGGCGGACGCGCGGGTCGGACAGACCGCTCGCGTAAGAGTGCTCCTGGCGGATGTACGCGGTCCCACGACGTTGCGCGTGAGGCTCGGCGGTGAAGAGATTCTGACGAGGACAGTCGCCGCCGGCGCGCGTCGCATCGAAGGTGAGTTCGACCCTGCCCGGGAGGGTTTCCAAGCCTTGGAAGCCTCTCTCGGCGACGGAACCCCACCGGGTTCGCGGCTCGTTCGCGGCGTCGCCGTTCAGGGGCCCCTCCGTTTGGCCTATCTCGGTGGGCGCGTCGAGGGCTCCGCGGAGAAACTCGCCGATCTCTTGGGGAAGGGATTCGAGCTCGATTCACCCGCCGACGTCCAGGACCCATCCCTCTTGGACGACTACGACGGCGTCATCCTGGATGATCGTCCTGCGGAGACGCTTCCAGGGCCCTGGCAAGAGGAGCTGAGTCGTCGGGCGAAATCCGAGGGGCTGGGCGTCTTTCTCTCGGGCGGCCGCGCCGCGTTCGGGCCGGGAGGCTACCACCGCACCCCCATCGAGGATCTGGCCCCCGTCGAATTCCTTCAGAAGGAGGAGAAGAAGGATCCGAGCACGACCCTCGCCATCATCATCGACACGTCGGGGTCGATGGTCGGAAACCGAATGACGATCGCGAAGGAGGTGGCGCGTCTGGCCATGCGCCGTCTGGAGCCCCACGACAAGATCGGCATCGTCGAGTTCTACGGGACGAAACAGTGGGCGGCGCCCATCCAGTCGGCCGCCAACGCCATCGACCTGCAACGTGCGATCAATCGTCTGGGCGCCGAGGGAGGAACCGTCCTTTTTCCCGCCGTCGAGGAGGCCTATTACGCTCTCAAGAACGTCGAGACGCGATTCAAACACGTCCTGGTCCTCACGGATGCGGGCGTGGAGACGGGCCCCTATGAGGCGCTTCTTCGGAAGATGTCCGACGACGGGATCACCGTGTCGACGGTCCTCGTGGGACCGGGGCGTCACAGTGAGTTTCTCGTGGAGTTGGCGGACTGGGGCGGAGGGCGGTACTACAACGCGCCCGACCGTTTCAATCTCCCGGAGCTGATGCTCAAGAAGCCCAACACCTCGGCTCTTCCGGCCTACCGCCCGGGTCGCGTCGAGGTGGACGTGCGAGGGAGCCGCGGGTGGTGGGGCGGCGAGGTGCCCCGAGGCCTCCCGCCCATCGAGGGTTACGTGGAGACCCGGCCCCGTCCGGGCGCCGAGATTCTCATGAGCATCGCGAAGACGAAGGCTCCGCTGTTGGCGTCCTGGCAATACGGTCTCGGTCGAGCGACGGCGTTGATGACGGAGCCCGTGGGGCCGGGGACCCGGGGTTGGTCGAACTGGCAGGATTATGGCCGCGTCCTCGCACGCGTTCTCGCGAAAACTTGCGCCAATCGGCAGCCGCCCTTCGTCGTCGAGACCCTTCGTCGCGGACGACGGCTCAGCGTCATCGCGACGCGCTTGCGGCCGGGGGCAGGGTCGCCTCGGGTGGCATGGGTGAACGCGCCGAGCGGGAAGTCCGTCGCGCGGGACCTCGAGGAGACGGCTCCCGGTCGTTTCCAGACCGTCTTCTACGTGGAGTCGGAACAGAGCGTGGACCTCCTCTTCACCACCGACGCCGCAGCGGCGTGGCGTTATCGCGTGTGCAGCGATCCCCTCGACGTTCGCGCCCCCGAACTCCAGGTGGACCCCGAAGGGCGCCTGGATCTCGTCCGCGCCGCGTCGGTCACCGGCGGGGCCGTGCTCGATCCGGCGGACGCGTCCGCGGCGTGGAGCGGCAAGACGGGAGGGGGAGGTTGGTCGGCGTCGCGGGTCTGGCCCTGGCTCGTCCTCGCTGCACTGTTTCTGTACTTGACCGAGATCCTTCTGCGGCGACTGCCGCGGGGGCTCATGGAAAACCGCTGATGTTCATTCGAACCGCCGCCATCCTTTTCGTCCTCGGATTCGTGACCGCGGAGTCGTCGCCCGCCCAGACGTTCAGTCCGGAGCTGGCGCATGCCCTCAGCGCGGCGATGGACGCTCCTCAACCGACGTCCGCTCATGTCGAGAACCTGTGGCGATTCTGCCATCGGGACTTCGGCCGCATCCAACCTCTGTTGGAGCACCTGCGAGAAGGACTGGGGAGCGCCGAGGGGGCCGCCGAGAGGCGATGCCGTCGACTTCTGGGGAGTCTGCTGTGCCGGGACGGCCGGCTTCTCGAGGGCTATGAGACCTTGGCCGCCATCCCCGAAAAGGAGCGATCGCCCGACCTGCGTTTCGAGCTGGCCGAGATCCTCGACATGCGGGGCCAGGTCGATGCGGCCAGGGCAGCCTATCAGGCGTTGCTGGACGAGGGCCTCCTCGAGGACAGAAAGGATCGCATCCTCCTCCGTTTGGCTCTCATGGATCCCGCCAAGAGCTACGAAGCCCTGGCGGCCTACGCCCGCGGAGAGGGCCTCGACCGCACGCGGAGGAATGCCGCCGCCGTGATCCTGGGACTTTTCGGGCGCGAGAAGGACGCCGTCGACCTCTTCGAGGTCGCGGGAGAAAAGACGAAGAGGTTCCGCCAGCTCGTGCGGCTGACCGAGTGGGCGCTGAGTTCGAAGCAGTACGACAAAGCCCGTGAATTCGCTTGGGGCGCGGCGGAGTCCGCCGTGACCCGTCGCGACAAGCGGTACGGCCTCAGCCTTGTCGCCAGTGCGTATCGCAGCGACGGGAAGATCGATGAGTTGCTCGAGAAGTTCGAATCGATGCCGCATCTGGGCAAGGAGGCGCGCAAGGTATGGATCGATCTTCTGCGCGAGGAGGGGCGATCGAAGGATGCCCTGCGGCTCTTCACGGACGGAGATGCCGAGGACTGGACGCCGCTCATGCGACGGCGGCTTCTCGAGATCTGCCGGGAGACGGGAGACGAGAAGGTCCTCGTGGAGTCGTTTCGGCAGCTGATCGTGGAGGAGCCCGATAACCTCGAATGGCGAAGCGGGCTCAGTCGCTACTACCTCGAGCAAGGCAGGGCGAAGGAAGCCCGCGATGTCTGGGCGGACTTCCACCCCGCCGAGGTGGACCCGTCGCAGCTCATGGAAGCGGCGCGATGGCTCACCGACATCGGTCTGAACGACGTCAGTCGCAGGTTTGCTCGCGCGGCCGCCCGGTCTTCGAAGATGCGGGAGACGGCTCTGCTCTTCCTCGGGCGCCTGGATGAGGCCGCCGGCCGACCCGATGCCGCCATCGCGGTCTTGAAGGAGACTCTCGACGGTGCGCCGCCCAAAGCGGGTGTGCGGGCCGAGGTGGCGGTTGAATTCGAGCGCATGGGACGGATCGATCTGGCGGTCGAGACGTTTGAGGCGTTACGGACGGCACACGGCGGGAATCTCGGCACTGACCTCGAGATGAAGTATGCCCTCCTTCTCAGCAAGGTGGAGCGCGAAGAGGACGCGATGGCCGTCTGGCGAGGCCTTTGGGAAAAGCTGCGCGGATCGCCTCGTGGGCGCTACGTGGAAGAGCGTCTCATGACCGTGGCCTCGCGCATCGGCGCCTTGGCGAAGATCGCCATCGAATTGGAGGACCGTCTCGAAGCGGGTTCGGCGGACACGAAGGACGTGGACCTGCTGGTCCGGCTCTACATCAAGGTGGGAGACCCTGCGTCCGCCACGGAGATCATCGAGGAGTACCTGAACAGGATCGGCGGCTCCGATCTCGAAATCCTGAAGAGGAAGGCGCAGATCTACGCGGCATGCAACGATTTCTATCACTACGAGAAAGTCGTCCACCAGCTGATCGAGCTCGACGAGGAGAACCGTCTGGATCATCTGCGCGAGCTCGTCATGAGCCAGCTCGACCGAGGCCGCAGGGATCAAGCCATCGCTCTCCTCCCGGAGATCCGTAAGGTCGGAGGGGAGGGCGAAGCCATCGCCGACGAATTCGAGGCGGGCGTCTACGGGTTGGCAGGGCTCAAGGAAAAAGCCATCGAGTCCTACATGCGAGGGCTTGGGCGCCATCCGGAACGCATCGATACGCTCCTTCTCGTTTCGAACCTCATGCGAGAGACCGGGAGAGAGATGGATGCGGCCCACCGTTTTCAGTACCTCGCCCTCCACGCGCCCAAGGACGATCTCTTCACCATCGCGATCGACGGCATCCTGAATCTTCGAGCTCCCCGCAACAGTCGCGTCCCGGACAGCGTCGTTCGATGGGCGCTGCGCGTCACTCTGGAACGCTTGGCGCGGAAACCCGACCGTTTCTATCTCTACCGTCTGGCCAGTGATCTCGCGGTCGAGGTCAAGGACATGGAGTTTGCGATCCGCGACCTCAAGGCCGCCATCCCCGTGGCGTCCGATCGCCGAACCTCTCTTTTGCGCGAGATCATGAGCAAGGCGCGTACTCTCGATCCCTCGAGCAGACAGGTCTTCGGAGGAGACGGCGGCCTGCAGGTGAGCCCGGAGTGGGACGCCACGGACTATCTGATGGTGGGGCGGCGGTTGCTCGGCCAGGGGGAGTACGTACCCCCTCAGGTTTTCATGGACATGGCGGCGGTCTTTCTGGCGAAGGGGAAGGTGGCCGACGCCATGCGAACGTTCAGCCGGGCGTCGGAACTTCTCGACCGGAGCGAAGTGACGTATCAGGCGGCGCGCGTGTTGGAGAAAGCCGGACGGTACGCCGAGGCGCTGACGTTCTACCGACGTTTGCTCGCCACCGATGCAGAGTCGACTCCGCTCATGGCGAAGGTGGGGGAATTGGAAGAACTCTCCGGCAGGGAGGAAGCCGCCCTTGCCATCTATCGTCGAGGGTTCGACGTCGCGTTGGCGAAACTCCCCCGTCGTGTCGTTCGAGGCCACGCTGCGAAAGCGCCCGACGATCCCTGGGGGAGATCGGTTCAGCGCAACGTCGACGCTGACGACGCAGCGACGGCCAAGTTGATCGCCGGAATGATGGCCACGTTGGAAGGGCCCAGAGCGACACGTGATGTCGTGGAGGCCCTCGTTCGCCGACTCGAGACCGAACTGGACGCCTTGCAGGAGGAGGGTCCGGGCCGCTCCGACCGATTGGGCGATCACCCCCGAGCGGAACTCCTCGCCCGAGCCGTCCGCCGCGTGGGCTTGGCCTCCCGTTCGCTGGCCGCGGTCGATGAGGCCGATACTCTGCTTCTCGCGGCGTTTCCGGAGGATCGGGGTCTTCTCGAGGAAGCGATCGTTTCCCGCAGCCGCCGTGGCTTCATCGGTTCCGCGGCCGCCTTGTTGCGCGCCGCGGGGCATGGCGACGACATGAAACTCGCCACCCTCACGGGGATCGCACCGCTCGAAGGGCGCAGGCTGTCTCCGGGGGCGGTCGCTCAGGAAATCGTTCCGTGGATCGACCGCCCGGATGCGTTGCGGCAACGGCTCGAGCGGGTCGACATGGCGCTTGGGGGAGATGACTCCTACGGCGTTCTACCTCTCCTGGTCAGTGCCGGAATCGTCCTGGACAGCCCGGACGTGGCGGAGGCGGCCGTGCGGGCTTCCGTGAGGTTGACGGGAGGCAAGGGTTACCAAGCCCTCGCCCAGGGGCTGAATCTCATCGGTCTCTCCTCGAGGATCTCGCCACGACTCTCTCAGAACCTTCTGGAGACGCTCATCGAGGGTGTACTCCGCAAGGAACCTCAGCTTGCGACGTCGTTGTCTTATCAACTGGATGCGTTTTCTTCGGTGAAGCTCTCGTCGTCCACGGTGCGGAGAATCGTCAAACGCCTCATCGAGACGTCCGTCAAGGGACGCGTCCTCTACGGCCTCGGCAGCTGGGTCAAACTTTTGCCGCAGGAGGAACAAGCCGCCTTCGTGCGAGAGGTCAGCGGCCTCATCGACGGCGAGAGTCGGATGCGATTCTTGCTGGACTCGGTCCGTGTCCTGCGGGAGCCCCTCGACGACAGCTATATCGCGTGGTTCGCCGGAGCGTTGAAGAAGTCCATCGAGGCGACATCCTCCAATGGGCCGCCCAACATCTTCTTCTCCTTCCCCAGCCCGACCTCGTCGCGCCGCCTGCACCTGGCCGCTCTGGAGGCCACGAAGGGGCTCGGAGGAGGGCAGGATCAGCGGTTCATGCGCTGGACCGCGCTCGTGGAGACCGACCGGGGAGACGATGTCCTGAAGGAGCTGGAAACCGACCTGTCCGTCTTGACGAAGGCTGTCCGCGGCCAGGGGACCGAGCGCTACTACGCGTCTCAATTGCTGGCGCGGCTGCGCGGAAAAAAATGGCGAACGAAGTTCCTGGCTGTCGTGAAGAGAGCGGTGAACAAAGCGCCCGATGACCGCAACCTCGCGGAGTTTTACTTGAACCAGTTGGCCGGCGCCGGCGGGAAGGAGTATGAGGCTTTCCTCAGGGAGGGGCTGCGGAAGGACGGAGAGGATACGGCTCTTCTGGCGCGTCTTCTGAGTCTGGAACGCCGCCGTGGGAATCAAGTCGAGGTCGCGAGGATCCTCGAACGCCTCGTGGCTGCGAAACCCGATGACAAGAGCTACAAGACGCAACTGGTGTCCGCCTATCTCGCTCTCCGCCGGCCTCTCGATGCGAACGCGCTCCGCGAGTCCGACGCAGAAGAGAAGAAGAAGCCGGAAGCGGCCAAGGGTATTCCGACCGCGGGGACGATCATCAGTGCCGGCGGGGCCGTGATCGCGACCTCGACGATCATCTCCTCCGGCGGAGGAATGATCCTGATCTCCTCCGGCGGAGGGGGGCAGGAGAAGGGAGCCTATGGCGAGATCAAGGGTCTCCTCGCGAAGGGAGAGAAGAACGCGGCACGTGCGGCGCTCCGAAAACTTTGGCGCCGTCTCGGCGACACGTCTCGCTATCCCCGGCCTCTGAGTTTCATTCTGCGGTGGAATCCCCCGGGTGGGCCAACGATCGTCAACGGGCAGGCGCCCAAGAAGCAGCCTCGAACGCTCCTCGGCGCGTTGGCGAAGGACGCGGACTTCATTCCCGATGAGGCGCGCAAGCTTCTTCTCTTTCTCGAGGACGAGAAAACAGCCACGCCCGAGTGGTTCCGGAGCGAACTTCTCGAACTGGTGCTCCCGAAGAAGCCCGAGGAGAGGGCTCGCCTCTTGGAGGACCTGGAGAACGAGATCCGCGATGGGTCGGCTGGGGACCTCGCCGTCGACAAGGTCTTCATGCTCTTGGAGGACGAGCAGGTCACCGATGACGATCGCAAGCGTATCATCCGGGAACTCCTCTCACGACCCAGCGTTCCCGGGGCTCGCCGGATTCGCGGACTCGCGAGGGGGTTGGCGGCGGATGGCCGGCTGGAGGTGGCGCAGCGGCTCTATCGCTTGACCGCCATCCTGGCTTCGTTGGCCGAGAACGGAGGATACTTGTCCTCGGTGCCGTCCTGGCGGGAACTCCTGAGCGAAGTCGAGAAAAACCTCGGAGAGTCACTCGGCCCGAAGACGGTTTTGGCCCTGGTGGACGACTTGAGGCCGTCCGATTACCGCGTCGGTTCCTGGATGCGAATTGCTCTCGACACCTGGGAACGCCTGCTCGACGCGGACGAGGCGAGTCGTAAGGCTCTCACCCTGGTGGAAGAGCTGGGTGAAGGGGAGCGAACGCGATGGGCGGTCGACAACGCCCGATCCCAGGTCGCACGCATGTGTCTCGTTGCGGGAGATGCCGAAAAGGCGTCCGAGGTTCTTGGCTTTTGGCTTCGCGCGGGCGTCGCCGCCGAATCCGGAAACCCGAGCTTGCTCGTGGATGCGGGTACGGTTCGGAGAATCCTCAATCAGACGTTGGGCGTCGGCGGCGCCGGCAAGACTCCTTCTCCCGCCACCCTGGCCGCCTTCTATCGGCAACTGAGGGGCTGGTACGAGGAAGGGAGTCTTCTCGAACCCGAGGCGGCCTTTGGCGTTCTCGCCTCTCACTGGGCTCGGGCCAAGGAACTTGACGACGAGGCGGCCACGGACCTCGCGGATCTTCTGGCCGCGATGCCCACGGATGACCGAGAGGTGCTGAAGGCGGGGATTGCCCTCGACCGTAAGATCCACCGCGATGACCGCGCCTACGCCACGGAATCGCGGTTATTGCAAGAGCACCTCTTGCCCATCAAGGACTACCCCCGGCACCTGAAAGAGGCGGGCGAGAAGGACGGAACCGACGTCGCCTTCCTGTTGGGGGTCGCCATGGCGGGGGAAACTCACCACCCCGAGGTCCTCGAGGAGGTCGCCGCTTTGGCCCGCGCGCTGAATCGGCCCGACGCGGCCTCGCATTTCGAGATCCTTCGTGAACGCGTCCTGGCGCAGGAGGCGGCCGACAAGGCCCGCGCCGAAGCCGCCAAGAAAAAGGCCGAGAAAAAACCGGCGAAGTGATGTCGCGGTGCTGGAAGCCGGGACGTCCCCGTCCCGTCGAACCTCGTTGGGGCTTCATCTTCGACGGGGCGTCGAGACTCCGGGCGGGATGAGCTATCCTGCTCTTCATGGACCAAGACACACACCACAGCGCCGAGCCTTCTCCGCGGTTCATTCCCTACGCTCCGCCGCGCGTCACCCCAGAGGAGGGGCTCGCGCGCGGCCGGGACTTTTTCCGCCTCATGGATGCGCGTCGCAGCGTGCGGCATTTCTCGGGCCGTGACGTGCCCCGGGAAATGATCGAGTTGGCGATCCGCACCGCTTCCACGGCGCCTTCGGGGGCGCACCGCCAACCGTGGCGTTTCGTCGCCGTGAGTGAACCCTCGACGAAGAAGGCGATTCGCGAGGCGGCGGAGGACGAGGAACGCAAGAGCTACGAAGGGCGTATGCCGCCGGAATGGCTGGAGGCCCTGCGGCCCCTCGGCACGGACTGGCGCAAGCCGTTTCTCGAGATCGTCCCCTGGATCGTGGTACTCTTCGAGGAGAGGCACGGCGTGAATCCGGACGGGAGCCCCAGGAAGAATTACTACGTGAAGGAGAGCGTGGGCATTGCGGCGGGGCTCTTCATCGCCGCCCTTCACGGGATGGGACTGGCGACCTTGACCCACACACCCAGCCCGATGGGGTTTCTTCGGAAGATCCTGAAGCGCCCGGAGAACGAGCGCCCTTTTGTCCTCTTCCCGATCGGTTATCCGGCCAAGTGTTGCCAGGTGCCTGACCTTCGCCGCAAACCCCTCGAAGACATTGCCATTTGGGATCCCACCTGACGACGAAGAGATCGTCGCGAGCCTTGGGTTCGAGCGACTGGACATTCCCCGACGTCCTCTTTTTTCTCTCACGGAGCCACGGAGTCACGGAGCCACAGAGAAGGCCCTTTTCCTGGATCCGGGACGTCCCCGTCCCGCGGGCGGCAGGGCGGGCCAACGAGCGCTTGGAGCCTCTTTGACGTTCAGGTCTTTCTCTCACAGAGCCACGGAGTCACAGAGAAGGCGGTGGGAATCCTCGGCTTCTCGAACCATGCCTCTCCGTGCCTCTGCGCCTCCGTGAGAGGCCCCCTTCTTCTGGAGCCGGGCCCTCCTCGTCGGGTCGAATGTCGTTGATGTCTCATCTTCGACGAGGCGCCCAGGTCCTCAGCGCCCCTGGCCCGGAGCGGCGGCTACGGCCTCTGTGGATGGGGGATTCGTGAATGATGGGCGGAGGAATTCGCCGCGCTCGGACCCCTGGACAGCTCGCGGTGGACGAGGGATGATGAGTGGATGAGACGAGCGGGAAGAATGAGGATGAGGTCTGGCCGAGCGATTGTCGCCGCGGCCTTCGTGGTCACGTATCTCGGCTGCGCGGATCACCATGGTCAGTCCGATGCGTTGGATTCACGCGAAGGGAGCAAGCATCAGATGAGCACCCCTGTAGCGCTGACCGATCTCGCCGGCCAATGGATCGGCGTCAACCGCCTTTGGGTCATGCCCGGCGACCCCGTGAGAGAGTCGGAGACGACGGCAACGGTGGCTCGCGCCGTCGGCGGTGCGGTCGCGACGATTGCGTACACGTGGTCGTACGAGGGCCAACCTCAAGAGGGTCTCATCGTCGTACAGACCGGTTCGAATGCGGATGAAGCCGACGTCGTCTGGGTCGACTCCTGGCACACGGCGTCGAAATTCATGCTGTTTCGCAACGAGGAGACGAAGGAGGGGCTGGTCGCGGTTCACGGTCGGTACGGCGCGCCTCCAGGGCCGGACTGGGGCTGGCGCATCCTCATTGGCGCCGAGAGTCCGGACGCGATGCAGATCCTCATGTACAACGTCACGCCCGATGGCGAAGAGATGCTCGCCGTGGACGCCCGTTACCGCCGTGTCGCCGCCCCCTGAGCCGGTCATCCTCCGCCGCAGCATGGATCGCGTTCATGGGGGACGCGTCGAGTCGCGTGACCCACCCTAAGGTCATCACTCCTCTCGATGATGTCGCCCGGGCGCGAGCCTGAAATCAATGGTCGTGCGCAGCCTGGCGGAGAGCCGCGACAAGGTCCTTGTGGGTCCAGGTCTTGCCTGGGAAACCGCGCAAGTCGATCGTCCTCGAGGCGAGAGTGACGTGAGTGTCGTCATTGAGGAACATGAAGACCGGAGAGTGCTCGTGAATGCCGTGGGCCGAGAGGATGGCTTTGCCCTCGGGACGGGTCGCGTCGACGAATCGAGCGCCCGCAGTGTCGCCGACATCTTCGAGAGCGGCCTCGATGACGGGGAGGACGTCCTCCTTGAAGGGGAGATGGGTGAGCATCCCGACGACAAGGAGTTGGACGGGAGCGGGGGGCCGAATCCCGTCCTGTGGGAGCCCGGTGGCGAGGAGATGGGCGAGTCGGTCGATGGTATAGGGGACCGCATCGTCCCGGGGGAGTTCGGGGTGGGCGTCCATGTAGCGCTGGAATTCATTGCGATCGGGAAAGACTCGATGCCGATCGACACACTCACCCGCTTCTTCGGGAAGACTGAGGATGACGGCGGAGACAGGCGTGATGCTCCAACCCTCGGTGTCGCGCCGAATCGTGACAGCCGTCTTGGAGAGTGGCGAATGCGTTGCGATGGCCGAAGGCGGCGCGGCAGCCGCTTGGGCGGTGAGTGCACAGTGGACGCATCGGAAGGCGGAGCGATTCCCATTGCCGTCCACCAGCACGACCTCTTCACCCGGCCGGATCGGCTTGTTGCAAAGAGAGCAGAGTTGGACTTCGTGCGATGCAGCCTGCGGGGACGAGTCCGAACGACAGGCCGGAAGGAAACAGAGGAGACCGGCGGCCATCAATACGAGTGAGTTTTTCACGAGGAGGACTCCTTCGAAGGGCGAGGGTTCGAGCTTCCCTCTCTGCAAGAGGTATCGGTGGGGGACCGGGAAAGTCCTCGGACTCCTCTCGGGAGGCTGGACCGACCACATCGTGGCGCTGCGAGCGGTGGAGGCGTCAGTTGCCTTCTTCGTCTTCCTTGGGGGGCTGCCAGGTGTCCTGGACCTTGTCCCACCATCGCCACCAGCGCTTGATGGCCTGCTTGCGAGTCAGAGTGGCCCCCTGTTTCTCTTTTTCGGAGTCCGGCGCGCGGAAGATCTGAAAGGCATCCGATTCCCAGATGTCTTCCTTGCCGGTGATCCATTTCAGGGAGTCGACCATCTGGAATCCCCGCTTGGAGTCGTCGCTGTCGGCAACGTCGAGCTTCAAGAGCCCGTTGATGAGGACCGGAATGGCGGCCCGGGGCTTGGCGGCCAACTTGTCCTTGGCAATACCTAGTGCGCGCGTGGCGTTCAGGTCCCTCAAGACCTCGAGCTGCTTTTGCGCATCGTCGAAGTCCGCTTGCGTGACGCCTTGGGGAAGCCCGAAGGGGGTCAACGCGGCCTTCCTCGATGTCGATTTCTTCTTGGGCTTCTTCGCGGGTTCCATCTTGGCCGCGGGCTTTTCTTCGGCAGGATCGGAGACTCCGACCGAATCCTCGGTTGCCGTCGTTTCCTCCGTGAGGTCGTCGAGGCCGGATGTGGGAGCCGCTGCCTGCTTTTCCGCGACTTGCCCCTTGTCGACGGGTTCGTGTTGCGGGCGATTCATCAGGTAGACGATGAGAATCGCCATGACGAGCAGGAACCCCCCTATGCTGCCCCAGAGCAACGTGGGGGAGACGCCTCGAGATTGGTGATGGTGCCGATGACTGACGTGTCGGTGGTCCACCTCCGGCTCGGCGTGCCCTTTTCTCCGCCGGGATGCGGTCTTTCGGCGCGTGGGGGTCGAACGCTTGTGCACCGACTTGGCCGTCGCCGGTTTCGAGGGACTCGCCTCGTTGCCGGAATGCTTCTCCTGGCGCGCTCGGATCTTGTCGGCCCAGTCAGGGCCGAGGATCTTGTCGAGGACGAGGATCATTCCGCAACCGGGGCAGGTGATCTTGTGATCCTTCAGCGACTTGATCGGGGCGGGCGTGCCGCATTCGGGGCATTTGATTTTCATGCTCGGGCTCCTCGTCCTCAGTCTACTCGTTGTCGGAGCCGTCGTCTTCCCCTGAAGCGTCTTCCATCTTTTGGATCTCGGCCGCTCGATCCCACTTGGGACCGAAAACTTTCCACCAGCCGAACCAGCGGCGAATGGCGCGGACCCGTTCCTCGGGTGTCGCCCGGACCATGCCGCCACGCCCCATTCCCAGGCTCGTGGTTCCGGGGCCGTATCCGAATTCCTTGAAGGTGATCTCTCGCAACACCTGGACCAGGAGCCACGCCTTCGAGATGTCCTCCAGATTGTCCTTGTGATTCAGGGGAGCCAGAGCCGTGAGAATGCCTGGAATCGCTGCCTTTTCCAGACCGATGAGTTCGCGACGCGCTTGGTCGCCTTCTCGCGGGTGACTGAGATCCAGAATCTTGCCAATCAACGCTTGGACCTTCGTTCGCGTTGCGGCCGGCGTGTCGGGGAGCCACGGAACGGGAGCCGGGTCGGCCTCCGGCGGACCTTTCGGTCCCCGCTTCTTTTTCTTCCTCTTCTTCTTGTTCTTGACGATGTCGGTGCCGAAGTCCTTCTGCTTGGATCGGACCTTGAGGCCGTTCTTGACCTTGCCGTATTGCTCGTGGGCAAGCCCCACGATCTTCCAAGCCTGTCGGTTCTGGGCGTCCTTGATCGGGTCGAAGTCCGGAAGCAACTCCGCCGTTACGGTGATGTCGAGTTTCTTCTTGCCGGTCTTCCGGTCTTCCACGGGAATGACGATTTTTCCGTAGTCCGCTTGCACATCCCAGTGGGAGAACAGCCCGATCTTTCCGGCCATGAGATCGTCGAGGATGTTCTCCCGAATGAGCTGGATGTAGTCCGGATCCATGACGCGGATGAGGAATCTTTGCCGAAGGGCTTCCTTCCCCGCTTCGTCCAGATTCGCGTACCGTTTCTCCGCGTCGATGCGGTTCTTGTCTTCGAGGCGTGAGAAGAACTTGTCCCACCAGATGATCTTGTCGAGCGCATCGGCGTCCTCATTGGCGAGGGCGATCATGAAACGCGTCGCAAGCCAATAAGGGACTTGGCTCTCCTCGTCGGGCTTGGCCAGCCGATCATCCGGGATCGACGCCGTGAGAGGGTCTGTCCGATCCTTCGGCTTGGTTTCGATCTGGTCGTCATCGCTGGATGAAAGAGCGATGAACCCGAAGAGCAGGACGATGACGATGCCCCCGATGACGAGGGCCTGGGTGGCCATCTTGCTCTCCTGCTTCTCCTTCATTTCCCTGACCCGAACGCGAGGGTCCTGGGGCTTGCGACGACCGGTGCCGCGGCGAGTGGTCATATCGTTTGACGCTCCCTTGATTCGATGAATGTGTCCGTGAAGTCAACGCCGGAGCAGCGTGAGCGTTCATGTCGGCTCGCCGAGCGAACCGTGGGGGTGCGTGAGCTGCAAGAATCTATCATGACCGCGGGGCTCGCACCCGCGCCGCGACCGCGACCTGTCCTCCAGAGGGGACACACGGCTCCCGATCGTCCCGGGAATGGGACAGGAAGCGGTGGCGGGGCTTGGAGAAGCGCGGTCGTCAATGACAATGCAAAATGTGGATACAAAAGGAGTTGTGTTCATATGGGTCCGGCGACTGTGTTCCGACACGGGCTGGCACGGTCTTTGATATGAGAGAGGAGCCGGGAGTCCCCAGGTGGGGAGCCTTCCCGAGAAAGGTGGAGTCATGATCGGAACACTTCTCAAGAACGCGTTGCCCCTTCTTCTTCTGGTGGGCGGCCTCATGGTCGGGGATCTGGAAGCACAGAGTCGTCGGCGCCCCTCTTTGTCGCGCAGGTCGACCGTGACGCCCCCTCGTCGGCAAGCTCCGGTGCGCCGGGCGGCTCCGCGTCCCGCACCCCGCCGGGCGGCTCCGCGCCCCGTGGCGCCTCGACGCTCCACGTCACGGCCTCAGGAACACCGTCGTCCGACTCCCGCCCGCAGGCCTTCGGTTTCGACGCCTCGTCGGGCTCCGACC
>CAZLGG010000068.1:6826-21854 GCA_964559135.1 uncultured Planctomycetia bacterium | reverse complement strand
ATGTCTGGTTCTGGATTCGCTCATGAGGCCGTTTCACGGAAACGGGGCGGCGGGTCGAAACCCGCCACCCGCGACGATGTCAAGAAACCCGAGGGACGCTCAGCGGCGGCTGGACGTCTCTCCCGCCTCGAGAGCGAGTCCGACCGATGCCAGGGTCTTCGCGGCGATCTTCCGGCTGACGGGGATGTAGCCGTCTTGGGTGACGGCCTCCTGTCCCTGACGGCTGAAGACGTACCGGATGAACTCCCGTCGCAACGGGTCCAGATCCTCCTTGGGATTCTTGTTCACGTAGAGGTAGAGGAATCGGGCCAGCGGGTACTTGGAGACATTCGCCGGCGTCGGGGGAACCATGGGCGACTTGCCGTCGCGAGCGAGAGGGATCGCCCTCACGTCCGCCGTCTTGTAGCCGATGCCGCTGTAGCCGATCCCGAACTTGTCGGTGGCGACGCCCTGCACGACCGCCGAGCTGCCCGGCTGTGCTTTCACCTCGTCCCTGTAGTCGCCCTTGCCCAAGGCGATCTTCTTGAAGTAGCCATAAGTGCCGGAGGCGTTGTTCCGGCCGTACAGGCTGATCGGCTGCGCCGCCCACCGCCCGGTGAGCCCGAGATCGCCCCACGTACGAACGGGTGCATGCCCCCGCTTGCGCGTCTTCGAAAAGACCGCATCCACCTCCGCCAGGGTCATCCCCTGGATGGGGTTGTCCTTGTTGACGTAGACGGCGAGCATGTCGATCGACGTCGGGAGGGGCGTCGGCTTGTAGCCGAAGCGTTTCTCGAAGACGTCCATCTCCTTTTTCTTCATCTTCCGACTCATGGGCCCGAAGTTGGAGACACCTTGGATGAGGGCCGGCGGCGCGGTGCCGGAGCCCTTGCCTTCGACCTCGATACTGACGTTGGGATAGAAGCGGCGGAAGCCTTCACCCCAGAGCGTCATCAGGTTGTTCATGGTGTCCGACCCGACGCTCTTGATCGTGCCGGAGACACCCTCGACGGCCTTGTACTCGGGAAGGGTCTGCTGCGCCGAGACCAGACTCGCAAGGGCGCCGACGACCAGAAGAGTTCTCAGATTCATGTTCACGACTCCTGTTGGAACACCCCCAGGTTAGGGTGGCGGGATGCGCCGGGAGTGTTCCTCGTGTGAGAAATGCGTGAACGCGGCCCCCGTCAGCGGCCGGCGAGGGAGTGGAACGCGGCCAGAGCGCACTCCACCGCAGCATCTTCGGCGGGAATCTTCCTGTCCGGAGCGATGAACTGATTCTTGGGCCGATGGGCGAAGACGGTGCAGACCGCGCCCGCCCGAAAACCCCGCATGGCGCAGAGGGTGAAGAGGGTCGACGTCTCCATCTCGAGGTTCTTGACGCCGATACGGGCCAAATCCGACGCGATGTCGGGATGCCTCGGCGGGAAGCCCAACCCCTTGCGTCCCTGCCCGCCGTAGAAGCCAGACGCCGTCGCGGTGATCCCCACGTGGTGTCGGCGGCCCTGCTTCTCCGCGGATGCCTGCAGGGCGCTCACGACCTCGTAATGGGCGACGGCGGGAAATCCCTCCGGCACGAACCAGGTGCTCGTGTTTTCCATGCGAACGGACCCCGTCGACACGACGAGATCCTCGAGTTCCATGTCATCCTGCAGCCCGCCGCAGGTGCCCACGCGGATGAAAGTGGGATCGTCGACGATCTGGCAGAGCTCGATCGTGGCGATCTCCGTGTTGTCGCAACCGATCCCCGTGGCGATGATCGTGAGGGGAAGCCCCTCGTGGGTTCCCGTGAAACTGACGAACTCTCGATGCCGCCGTTCGACGTCGATGTGGTCGAGCCGCTTGGAAGCGCGTTCCGCTCGGGCGGGATCGCCGCAGGTCAGAATCCAAGGCGCCACCTCGCCGGGTCCCAAGCCGATGTGGTACTGATGCCCCTGTTGGTCGTGGACCTTCTCCGCCGATTCATAGCTATCGCTCATGCTCCCGTCCTCCTCCGAGTGGCCCAGCCTGTCAGTCGGCGCCGCCGCCCACGATCTTCACGCCCGCGCTCGCCCCGATGCGGGTGGCCCCGGCACGGACCATCGCGTCCAAATCCTTGCGAGAGCGAATCCCTCCCGAAGCCTTGACGCCCAAGGATGCGCCCACTTCCTCGCGCATCAGCGCCACGTCCGCCACCGTCGCTCCGCCCCCGGCGAACCCCGTCGACGTCTTGACGAAGTCGGCGCCCGCTCGCTTGGCGAGCCGGCACGCACGGCGTTTTTCGTCGTCGGTGAGGAGACACGTCTCGATGATGACCTTCACGAGGCTCCCCGGACGCCGGACGCCCACGACGGCACGGATGTCGTCGAAGACCGCCTGATCCTCGCCCCCCTTCAGGCGCCCCACGTTGATCACCATGTCCAATTCCACGGCCCCGTCATCCTGGGCGCGCCTCGCCTCGGCGGCCTTGATTTCGGTCGTGTTGGCCCCCAAGGGAAAACCGATCACCGTGCAGACGGCCACGTCCGTTCCCGCAAGTCGGTCCGCGCAAAACCGGACCCAACAGGGGTTCACGCACACGGACATGAAATGGAATCGGGCCGCTTCATCGATGAGCTTCTCCACGTCTCTCCGGGTGGCGTCCGGCTTCAAGATCGTGTGGTCGATCAGCGAAGCCACGTCGTCGCGAACCTTGCCCATGCCGGGCGCGCCGGCGATGCGGTCGACGCCGGCGTCGATGAACGCCGGCATCTTGAAGGCGCAACGTCCGGCGCATGTCCCCGTGCAGTCGCCGCAGACCTCGTCGAGCTTGGCTCGGGGCGCGCGGTTGAGTTCCTTCCACACGGACTCCGTGATGTCTTCGATGAGTTGCTTTCGGTCGATCACGGGAATTCCTTTCCTTCGTGAGCCCAACGGTCCACCACCGCCACCACGACGCACTGAACGGGAGAGTCGTCGTTTTCGAGGATCAGACGGGCTGAACCGCCTTCCTTCATGAGGAGCACATGATCTCCAACGCCGGCGTCCGCTCGGTCCACCGCCAGAAGCGGCGCCCCCTCCGCCTCACCGTCCAGGCTCAAAGGCTGAGCGACGAGAATGCGTTCTCCCTCGAGGCTGGCGTCCTTCACCGTGGCGTGAACCGACCCTGCGATGCGGCAGATCTTCATGACGGAACACCTTCGACGTCGATGCGGTCCACGATCCCGATGATTCCGGCATCGATCAGAGCCATGGGGACATCCGGATGGAGTCGTTTCCAAGGAATCACAGCCTCGTAAGCTGTCGTGTAGAAGACGATTTCTCCCGGCCCCGCACCGACCATGTCCACGGCGACGAGAGGTTTGCCCGTGAACCTGCGAGCGGCGTCGATGGGACGAATGAGCAGCATCTTGGCCGCCGTGACCATCGGGTCCTTGACGGTGGCATGGGCATCACCGATCACGCGCGCCAGATGCACGTCAGCGCTCCAGACGCGAGATCTTGTCGACCCGGCGCCTGTGCCGTCCGCCGCCGAAGTCCGTCTTCAGGAAAACGGCGGTCACGGCCCGCGCCATGTCCTCTCCGATGACGCGCGCTCCCAAGGTGAGGACGTTGGCGTCGTTGTGTTCGCGAGCGTTGCGGGCTTCCACGACGTTGCTGCAGTGAGCGGCTCGAACACCCTTGATCTTGTTCGCCGCCATGGCCGAACCGATGCCCGCGCCGTCGATGATGATTCCGCGACAACACTCACCGTCCGCCACGGCTCTCGCCACCTTCGCGGCGAAATCCGGATAGTCCACCGACTCCGGACCGAAACATCCCATGTCCTCGCAGGGGATGCCCGCTTCCGTCTCGAGGAATGCTTTCAGGGCTTCCTTGAGGGCGTACCCCCCGTGGTCCGAACCCAAGACGACTTTGGCCCGCATTGGGGCCGACGAGAGAACCCCTTTTTCGGGGGCGCCCACGCCCTTGGGGCGCTCGCCCTCATCGACGGGAACGCGGTAGCGAGCGATGGCGTCCTTGGCGGAAGGCGTCACGATGGCGCGAGGAGAGACGTGAAGGCTGCGACCCTCCTGGCGGGCTCGCATGACGTCCCCTTCGGTGATCAGCGGCCGAGGTCCGCCGTCGGCATCCTCCCCCCTCGGTGCGGTCTTTTCCGTCGCGACTCCGTCGAGCTTTTCGCCGACGACTCGGGCCACGATCCTCTTCAAACTTTCGCGATTCAAACTCATGACGCGACACCGCTTTCGTCGAAGGCGGCCCAATCTCGATCCTCCGCTCTCACGTCGTCGAGAATCGCCATGATGACCGCGTCGACGGGACGGCCCTGGGTGAGCTCGGATTGACGCGCGGAGGAGCCCTGCGCCACGAGAACGATCTCGCCGACACCCGCCCCCACGGCATCGACCGCAACGACGTATCCTCCCTCGAGAGAACGGTCCGGTCGCATCCCACGGACGAGGAGAAAGGTCATGTTCTCCACCTTGGAATCCTTGGCCGTAGCCCAGACCTCTCCGACAACTCGTCCGAGTAACATGTAAACTCCTGTGCCCCGATTCCTTGCGCAACGGAAGGATTCAAGGTAGCTCTCGGCTCCCGGAATTCAACCCCGAGGTCTCCATCATGCGCGCGCTTACCGCTCTCGTCCAACCCTGCCTCTGGCCCATGCTGCTGGCGACGGCGATCTGGGAACTCGGAGCGCGCACCGCGCGCGTGCTTCTCCTGGCGACGAGCCTTCCAGAGTCCCTGACTGGGCTTGCAAACCGCCTGCAAGCCTCGCTTCACCTCGCCGACCGATTCCTCCTGCTCTTGGCCGGACTGGTGATCGTCTTCGTGATTCCCGAGTTCGCCGTCCGGCGCACGAACGCCTGGAGAGGTCGCATGCTCGCCGCGCTGGGCGTCCTCTCCCTGGCCGGCGCAGTCCTCGACGTCGGCTGGGGAGGACGCGTGCCCTGGGCTCGGTATGCTCCGAATCTGATCGCGGTGGCCGCCTTCGCGACGGTCCTGGCGCCTCTGGTCGCATCGACGCGGACAAGTCCCTGGCGACTGGGGGTGCTCCTTTTGCCCATCGCCGCGGCGCTCCCTCATGTTTGGCGTTGGGCCGTCCTGCAGGGCTCCGACGGGGATGTCGTGGCGACCTTGCGACATGACATCGACATCCTCGTTCCCGTCTCTCTCGCGGCTCTGCTCCTCGTCCCCGGCCGGTTTCCCCACGATCTCCGGGACTATTTCGCTCTCGGCGCGGGCGCGGCCGTCGTCGCGGCGGCGCTGTTCATCGGCGAGGATGGACTCCGTCTCGCGGCCGAGACGTCGGCGCTATGGTGCACGGCCCTTCCCCCCGCTGCGTGGGCGATCCTCGCGGGGGCCGGTGCTTTCGCACTCGCCCGGTTGACGTTGCTGCTGCCGAACGCAGCCCTGACCCGGGCGGCCTGGCTCTTGGTCCTTACGGGGTTTCGCTCCGACTCGGCCGCCATGCCTCTTGTCGGATATCTGGTCGCGACGGAACTCCATCGCTGGGCAAGTGGGAAGGATTGAGTCCCACGACGGACGACGGTCACTCCGACTCGGCGTCGGGGAGCATCTGGGAGACGTCCTCGGTCTGCTCCAACACTTCACGCGTCACGTGGAGTTGCGAACCGGTCTTGAGGGCGATGATCATCGCGTCCGAGGCCCGGAGATCCAGCCTCACCTCGTGACTCAGCCCCGAAGACTCGTCGTCGTCCGGCCGGGCCATGAGCAACGTGGCGCAGAAGACGTTGTCCACGATGGCGGAGATCACGACGAGACGCACCTCGATGTCGAACCCGTGCATCAGGTTGACGACCAGGTCGTGAGGCATCGGCCGAGGCGTGGTCTCGCCCTTGAGTTCCCGATAGATCGTGACGACCTCGGGCTGTCCCACGAAGATCAGAAAGGCGCGGCCCTCCGCCCGCACGACGACGGCATAGTCCTGCCCCGTGGTTCCGATGACACGTTCGACTTCGGCCTTGACGAGATCCATGACGGCAATGTAGCCCCGACGATCCAGAACGGCAACGGATCGCGACGGCCTGTCAGGGCTTGATGATCACGGGAGTGCCGACTGGAATGTACTCGAACAGGTCGTTGATGTCCGCGTTGCTCATGGCGATGGAGCCATCGGTGAACCGGTCGCCCATGAAGACAAAGTCGTTGCCCTGGATGCCGATGGGACCGTTCAAGGGAAACTCCGGCGGCAAGGACTTGTCCTGCCGAATTGCTTCCATGGCCGCTTCGTATTGGTTGTCGTTCACGAGTCTCCGCTCGTAGGCGTCGTCGATGTCGTCCTGAGTGGGAAAATCGAGTTCCATGAACCGTGACCCGCGCCGAAAGACGCTCTCGCGAATGGCCTTCCTTCGAATGCGATACTCGCCGAGAGGGGTGCTATCCGAGCCTTTCTTGATGAGGCCGGGAACCGCGTTCTTCCCCGTCGCAATGTCGTAGCGCGTGATCAGGACGTCTCCGTCGAACACGGAGAGGGTCTTGTTCTTCACATTGACGACGAGCTTCGGCTCCTCGAGAGGAAGTCGGACGCCTTTCTCGAGGCAGGCATCGCGGAAGCTGCTGCCGAAGAGACCCCACTCCTGGAGAAAGAGCCCCACGAAAATGGCGCCCAGCACAGCCAGGAAAGAGAGGAACTTGGCAAAGCTCTTGAGCTTCTTCATGCTGATGGATGTCCCGCATCGTGCCGAATCGGAGAGAAGAACCCTCCAGATGGAATTCGGGCGTATTGCGAGACATCGACCAGATCCGGTTGCGAGGCACAGCCCGGGAATTCATTCAGTCTCGAGACGGGTTCATGGCCTGCAACCGCCGAACGACGCCGATCGTGGCGTCGACGGTGCGATCGATGTCCTCGGACGTGGTCGTCCACGAGAGGGAATACCGAACGGAACCATGGATGAAGTCGAGAGGGACGCCCATGGCGGCGAGAACGGGCGACGGGCCGTCGACGTCGGAGAGGCAGGCGCTGCCGCTGGAGACGTGAATGTCCTCCTCGGAAAGGGAGTGGACCACGCCCGAACCCTCGATTCCGCGAAAGCAGAGATTGAGGGTGTTGCCGATCCGCGGGGCGTCGGCGCCGTTCACAAGCGTTCCGGGCAAGGCCTCGACGATGCGGCGCTGCAGGGCGTCACGCAGGGCCTCGACACGCGAGCCGTTCTCGACCCACCGCTCCTTGGCCACTTCGAGAGCCCGCGCCAGCCCGACGATTCCGGGGAGATTCTCCGTGCCCCCTCGAAGGCCGCCTTCTTGATGGCCGGGGGCGAAACGGGGTCGCACGGGCGCTCCACGCCGTATCCACAAAACACCAGCACCCTTCGGCGCCCCGAACTTGTGGCCGCTGAGCGACACCATGTCCGCAGGAATCTCCGCAAGGTTGGGCATTCCCTTCCCCGCCAGCTGGACTCCATCCAAGTGGACGAGAGCGCCTCGGGTTCTTGCGAGAGCGCCAAGGGTGGAGACGTCCTGCAGGACGCCGGTCTCGTTGTTCGCCCAAATCAGGTTGAGGGCCACGGGAGCATCGACCGCATCGAGAGCTTCTTCGAGTACGTCCGGCTCAACGCGACCGGAGCGATCGACGGGGAGCCTGCGGACCTGGACGCCCTCCTTTTCCAAACGGTCGGCGCACAGGGCCGCCGCCGTATGCTCGGCGCGGGTCGTCACGAGCGCCCGCGCACCGCAGGACGTCATCCCGGTCAAAGCCCCGTGGATGGACTCCGTGCCGCCGCTCGTGAAAACGATCTCGGCCGACCGGGCGCCGAGGGACTGGGCCACGCGATTCCGCGCGTCCTCGAGGGCCGCCCGGGCTTGCTCGCCCAGCCGATGCTGACTCGACGGATTCGCGAAGATGTCGCCCAAGAAGGGCAGGACGGCCTCGAGCACCTCCGGGGGCATGGGAGTCGTGGCGTTGTGGTCCAGATAGATCACGCATCTCCTCCAACGGGATTCTTCGTCAGACGCGCCCACAGACGCCGAAGAAACCCGGGTCGCTCCTGCCTGGCCTCTTCGAGCAAGTCCTCGATCTCGGGATGGCAGGTGCGGCAGCCCCCACCGGCATCACATTCCCTCGTCACGTCGAGAACCGAGCGAGCACCGGTGGAGCGGATGCTCGCCCGCACCTCACCGTAGGTGACGCTCTTGCAATAGCAGAGCATCTTGTCATCTCGGACGCGGCGATTCACGGCTTCCACGACTTGCTCAGACGACGAATGCTCAGTGCGATCAGCCGAGCGAGAGCGACCTGAGAGGTCATGTGTTCGTCGGTCAGTGTCCGCACTTCGTCCGCGGCCCCGCCGAGGTCTCTCGAGAGTCGAGGGGGTTCTTTCAGGCCGCGGGGCAAGGGATCGTAGCCGGACGGCGGAGTCAGAGCGGCCCTCCCTTCAGAGGCGGCGGCCGAAACCTCCACGAGAGGAATCCTCTCCTGACCCCATCGCTTCGCAATGTCCGCATCGACCCGAGATCCGTCCCCGGAGAGGCCTGCTTCCAGCCAGGCCTCCGGCCTCCCGACATAGTCGGCGAGCACCCGACGGAGAGCGCGCCCGAGCGCCGAGGTCCGGCCGGATCCGTCGAAGCGCAAGATGGCGACCTGGGAGGTCGGGTCCACGGGCACCACATCCTCGAGATCGATGACACCGAGGAGCAGGGGGTGATCCTCCTCCGACGCGGCCAGTTTCGACAGCCAGTCATACCCGGCTCCGCCGTCGGCGACGTGGACGAACTCCACGGAGATCCCCAATCTTTGATCCGGGTTCGTCGCGTCGAAAGCCGACAACGCCCGTGCCGTCTCCGCGAGGATCGCCACCGGAAGCGCTTGGGAGCCACGGCCCGTCCAGAGGGGCACGCTGCGCCGGGAGTGAGTGATGATGACGCGTGCGGCGCGGGAAGGAGCGGGGAGGCGCACGGCGAGCAGGTTCGCCGGTTGATCGACACGGTCGGCTTCGACCGTCAACCTCCATTTCCCGGGGCCGGCCGCATTCAAGCTCGCGCCGATGTGCAATTCATTGCACTGGGGGAGGATGATGAGCGGTATGGGGAGGCCGCGTCCGTCTCGTCCGTCGATGTCCCGCAGCAAAGGGTATTGATTCTCCTGAATCGTTTCCCCGCGGCGAGAGAGGCAGACGAAGGCCACGGCCCCCGCCTGGGCCGCGTCGGCGAGTTGATCAAAAGTCGGTAACCGCGGGAGGAACGCCGCGACCTTGCGGCCCGACGCCTTTCCGTTAACGACCCGGTTCCAAGACGCCAAGGCAAAGCCCCGAATCGTCACCGCGGGCGACGCGGGGTGCACCACCATGTTGCGGAGGTGCTGCGACTGAGATCCTCCACCGAAATAGGAAAGACGACTTCTTCGACCCTTCCATTCACCCAGAGGGATCGTGCGAATCGTCACCCTGGAGCGCCAGCTCTCGGGCAATCCCCGCGCCTCGCGGGTCGCGCGGGTGAAGGGCTTCAGAGGCAGATTCGCCGGATTCGAAAGCAACTGCTCGGAAACGAGGACCTGTTCGTCCAGTTGAATCGCGAACTCTCTCATGCGGCGCCAGAAGACCTGTCCGGCCAGGGCTCCCTCCGCGAGGTCGCGCGGCGCTATATCCCGGTCCAGTTTCTCCGACGGGACGAGGGTCTCCTGAACGGCCGAGTCGGACCCTGTCTCCGCCTTTGGCGGAGAGTCATCGCCACAAGCCGGAAACATCGCTGCCAACAACGTCACGAGCGTGAGGACGGAAACGTTCTTCATGGATTTCGACCTTGTCATGGATGGCCCCATTCTGAGCCGCGAGGGGCCTTCATCGCAAGATGGACTCGTTTCCAGGACCGACGAGGACGGGAAAGGGAAGAGAGATCAGGTCACCCGCTTCGGAAAGAGCGTCCGGGAATACCCCCCAATCGACGGTTCTCGAAAGCGCGGTGGAGAAATTCGCTCTTGCAGCGAGAAGAACCCCTGAAAACTCGTCCGATTCGGAAAACTCGCCGGCGAGGCACGCGGACGCATCCTCGTCCTCACGCCAGCCCGCGGCGAGAGCCCGGAAAGCCCCCGCGGCGAGCCTCCAACCCGGCTGGACGATGGCCACGCATTCCTGGTCCAGGGCCTCCAAACCGTGGGCGAGAGCCGGCAGGAATCCCGCTCCCTCGGTTCGCATCAGGGCGACCGGCGTGGAAGCGTGGGCGGCCATCCCGAAGAGATCCTCGGAGACCTCACCGGCATCATCGAGAACGAGGACGACCTCAGGCATGGGATTCACGTGAAAGAGCACGGACGCCAAGGTCTCCTCGAGACCCGCCCGCGCATCCGCCGTCGCGACCACCACGGCCGCCAACCCTTCGATCGCCTCGAGAGAGACGAGGACGTCTCGCCCAGGAGCCCGGCGGCGGCCGGTCAGCACCCAACCGTCCTCGAGATCCGTCGACGACACCTCCGAGCACGTTCCTTCGAGGAGACCGCGAACGCGATCGACCCTGACCGTGGACCTGGCGATCTCGATCCGAACGGGGGCCTTGTCTCCGAGACGGGCGAGGGCGCGATCGAGGAGGCGAGGGGCCTCCGACGTCGCCGCGGGCAGGCCGGAGACGAAGAGCGCTCCGAAGAGTTCATCCCCCATCAAAGCATCCTCGACGGAGTCCATCTCCTCGACATGCGACGGGAGATCCCACTCCTCGAAAACGTCCCGTTCACTGTTCACGACGTTCTCGGGCGCAATCATCCGCACCTCCGCGGCGGTCGCCACGAGGAGATCGACCACGTCCGGATCGGATCTTGCAGCCAGGCGCAGCACCGGCCCCGTCACCTCCTCGAGAAGCCACTTCGTCGCGTCCGCGTTCATCGGGCCATCTCGTGTTGGCGCAGGCGCCCATTCTCGAGGGCGTAGACGGTGTCGCAATGCGCGAGCGACTCCGGGCGGTGGCTGATGGTCAACGTGGTTCTCCCTTCCATCAACTCGGAAAGAACACTTCGCACGCGAGCCTCGGACGACGGGTCCAGGTGGCTCATCGCCTCGTCGAGCACCAGGATACGGGGATTCTGAACGAGAATGCGCGCCAGCACGAGACGCTGCCGCTCGCCGGCGGAGAGTTCGAGGCCTCGCTCGCCCACCTGAGAATCCAAACCTCGTTGCGTCCCCGAAACGAGCTCCGCGAGTCCCACGGCCTCGAGGGCACATGAGACCGCCTCGCGGCTCGCATCGGGCCGAGCGAGTCGGACATTTTCGAGGAAACTCGCGTGAAGCAAGAACGGCTCCTGGGTCACGAGCGCCAACTGTCGATTGACGCTCTTGACGGTGTAGGTCATGAGGTCGACGCCGTCCAGAAGGATGCGCCCTCGAGAAGGGATTCGGAGCCGAAAGAGCAACGAGACGAGCGTGGACTTACCGCCCCCGCTCGGGCCGAACAGCCCGACCCGGCTCCCGGGCGGGATCGTCAGGTTCACGCCTCGCAGGATGTCGAGGCCGTCCCCGTAGGAGAAATGGATGTCCTCCATGACGACCGAGCCCTCCAGCAACGGAGCCCGGCGCGCCGCCGGACGTTCGAGCTTGGCCTGAGGGGTCTCCAGAAACGTGAAGATCCGTTCCATGCTCACGCGCGCTCTCTGAAGGCGCAGATACAGCCCCGCCAAGCCCTGAATCGGCCCGAAGACCCGACTCTGGAGGATTCCGAATGCGAGCAACTCGCCGGGGAGCAGGCGTGACTCGGTGACGAGAAGAGCTCCATAGCCGAACACGGCGACGGACGAGAGCCCGATGAGGACACGCGGCCACTCCGCCCCCGCCGCCCCGACCCGGACCATGGCCAGGACGCGCCGGATGAGCCGCGCCTGAAGACCCACGAACCGAGCCGCCTCCTTCTTCTTTTGGGCCAAGGCGTGAATGGCGGCGCGGCCGCGCAGGGACTCCACCAGAAAGCTCGCCATCTCCTCGTTGGACCGACGCACCGCGTGAGTCCGCTCGACGAGCCTCCGTCGGTGTGCGCGAGCGGCCAGAAAAGCGACGGGCAGCACGAGACAGGAAAAAAGGAACAGCCGAGGGCTCAGGTGAACGAGAAGAGCGACCGTCCCGGCAATGGTGAGGGTCGCCATGAGGAGCGAGATGACGGCGCCGCAGGCGGCCTCTTGGATCTCGGCCGTGTCGCGGCCGAATCGGGTGAGGATGGCGCCGCTTCGAGTCTTCGAGAAAAAGTCGAGGGGCAGAGCCTGGAGGTGTTCGAAAAAGGCCTGCCGGAGGCGGAAGAGGACCCGGGTCGCGAGGTGCGTCGCGGCCCAAGCCTGGAGATAGCTCACGAGCGAGCGCCCCACGACCAGGCCGGCGACGATCAGGCTGAGCGGCAGGATGAGATCCGCCCTATGAGGCGGCACCAGGACGCCGTCGACGAACTTCTGGACCAAAAGAGGCATCGCGAGCCCCAAAGCGGCGCCCGTGACACTCAGAAGGAATACGGCGAGGAGCCCTCGCCACGAGGGGCGCACGAAACTCCAGGTCCGGAGCAGTCGTTTCCGGGTCAGGGGCGGAAGGGAGGCTTCATTCGCTTGCGGGCCCGAGGAATCCATGGGCGGGTATCCTGACCACGCATGCCCGAGATGTCCAACGGCCGGCGCCGATCAGACCGGCTGTGGTTCTGGATTCCGCGCTCCGCGCTGTTCGACGACGTCCAGGGCCGCGACGCGATAGGCCTCGGCCATCGTCGGGAAGTTGAAGACCTCTTCGACGAACGCGTCCACGGCCCAACCGGCCTTGATGGCGATCTGGCCCATGTGAACGAGTTCGGTGGCCCCCTCGCCCAAGACTTCGACTCCGAGGAGGCGGTGGCCCTTCTCGTCCGCGATGAGGCGCAGCAAACCGTGGTTCATCCCCGCGATCTGGCCGCGGGCGATCTCTTTGAACCGCGCCCGCCCCACCAGCACATCTCGTCCGGCTTTTTCCGCAGCCTGAACGGAGAGGCCCACGCGCGAGATCTCCGGAACGGTGTAGATGCCGACGGGAATGTCGTTCAGATCCTCGGGTCCATCCAGTCCCAGTGCGAACCCGACGGCCCTGCGGCCCTGTTCCATCGACGTCGCCGCCAAGGCGGGCGGGCCGATGACGTCGCCGACGGCGAGGATGTGAGGGACGGGGGTCCGATAGTGAGCATCCACGGGGATATGGCCCCGGGCCGTCACCTCGATCCCTGCGTTCTTCAGTCCCAAGCCTCCCGTCTGAGCCACCCTCCCCAGCGCAAAGAGGCACTTCTCGGCCATGAGTTCTTCGCCCCCTTCCAGCTTCACGCGCACCTGCGAGACCCCATCGAAGGCGACCTCCTCGAGAGCGTGCCCTCCGAGGAACCGACCTCCCGAATCGCGAAACGCGTCCAAGAAGCAGGAGACCAGCTCCTCATCCAGGAAACCGAGAGGCGAGGGGTACTTGTCCACCATGGTCACATCCACGCCGAACGTGGCGAAGATGGAGGCGTACTCGCTCGCGATCACGCCGGAACCGAGCACGACGAGGGACTTGGGCAGGTGGTGGAGCGACAGGATGGAGTCGCTGTCGAGGATATTCTCGTGATCGACGGGAACGTCGTCGGGGTCGCGCGGCTTGGAACCCGTGGCGAGAACGATGGTCTCCCCCCAAACTTCGGTGCGCCCACCCCCCGGGCGAACGACCTCCAGACGGTGGGGGTCGAGAAAGCGGGCCAAGCCGTGATGGACGATCACGTCGTTGCGAATCAGCTGATCGGTCATGTAGCTCTCGTGAGCCTCGATGACCTGCTCCACGCGCATCATCAGTGAGCGGAGGGGTAATTCCTCGCCCCGCGGTGAAGGGAAGACCGAGGGGTCGCGCCCGGCCATGCGACGAAAGAGGCTGGCACTCTCATGAAGCGTCTTGCTGGGGATCGTCCCCCGGCGCACGCAGGCGCCTCCGGGACAAGGTTCTCGCTCGACGAGGAGCACTTGCCACCCTCCCTTGGCGCCCTGGATCGCGGCTTTTTGTCCCGCGGGACCACCGCCGACGACAATGAGATCGAACCGATGCGGTGACGTCACAGGTAGGCCTCCATCTGTTCGATCAC
Organism: uncultured Planctomycetia bacterium; assembly: GCA_964559135.1. Taxonomy (GTDB): domain Bacteria; phylum Planctomycetota; family DRQF01; genus DRQF01. The sequence goes on along the minus strand of CAZLGG010000068.1, from coordinate 7,871 downwards.
CTTCGACTGGCGCTCCAACAGCCACTCCACGTCGTCCGGGTAGAGGTTCAGCCGTTCCAAGTCGGGATGGTCCTCGAGGGATTCAGGAGCACGCGAATCATCCATCATGAGGTGGGCCAGATCGTCGGCGAATCGTAACAGGTGGGCTAGGGTCGCTTCGCCGCCCGAGGAGTCCGGCGCGTGATGATGGCGGATGCCCTCCACCATCGTGTCAGGCAGCCCCCAGGAGGCGAGCATTTCCGCGCCCACCTCCGCGTGCAAGCCGTCCGTGGCGGCCAGGAGTTCTTCAGGTGCCATATCCCAACCCTCGGCGATCGCTATTTTGCGGGCCTGGTGGAGCAACACGGTTCGGCCGACGTCGTGGAGGAGGCCTACCGTGAACGCTTCTTCCACATTGAGTCGCTTGCGTCGCGCGACTTCCTGGGAGCACGCGGCCGTCACCATGGAGTGTTGAAACAACCTTTTGGTCATCTCCTCCAAGGGGCCCTCTTCACCGAAAAGCGAAGCCTTGCAAGCGACGGCGAGCACGATCTCGCGCATCTTCGCGAGTCCCAATCGATTCACGGCGAGTTGGAGCGAGACGATCTCGACCCGGCCCCCGTAGATCGCGGAGTTGGCCACGCGAAGAAGGTGAGCCATGAGAGACTGATCGCGCCGGATGACATCGGCCAGTTCCTTCTGGTCGCATTCCTCGTCGCCGCAGAGGCGAGTGACCTTGAGTGCGACGTCGGGAAGGACGGGCAAGTCGAGAGCCCCCTGTTCCGTCACGGATCGCAGACGCTCTTCCAAAAGGCTCGAATTGATGACGGACAGATCCCCGGCAGTCATGATTCCCTCCAGGGATGCTATCGGCCAGGGAAGCGAGCCTGCTTGACTCAACCGAAGATCAGAGAGAGGCTTCCCACGAGAATCAGGTATGGAGAAAACACCCAGAGGCGGCCCGCACGCACCAAGCCCAAAAGGGCAACCAGGGAGAACCATCCCGCGACGAAAGACAGAATGAAGCCGACCACGAGGGGCCCCGCCGCCGCGTCCGCCGCGGCCA
>CAZLGG010000068.1:0-6816 GCA_964559135.1 uncultured Planctomycetia bacterium | reverse complement strand
GCGGCCAGCACGTCGCCAGCCTTGAGAATCACCGCACCCAGAATGGCCGGAATCGCCATCAAGAAGGAGAAAACCCCCGCCTCTTCCCTCCTCACGCCGGCCACGCAGCCGGTGCTGATGGTGGAGCCCGAACGGGAAATCCCCGGGATGATGGCCACGGCCTGGGCGATCCCCATGAAGAGGGCGCTCCTCCATCCCAACAGACCGCGCCGCTCACCGAAAGGCAAGGGAGACAGGAGGATGATGGCGGTGACGAGCAGCATGGCGGCCGCCCAGCGAGGCGCTCCGAAGAGCCCCTCGAGGGCATCCGCGAAGCCCAGGCCCACGATGACGGCCGGCAGCGTGGCGGGGACGAGCAGAACGAGCCGGCGAAAACCGGGATCCTCGGCGAAGGCCTGCCGCCAACGCCCCGGATGCGGGAGTGTGCCGACGGCCCGGAGGAGTTCGAGGACGGGCCCTCTGAGGCCCACGAAAACGGCAAAAAGTGTCCCCAGATGCACGATGACCTCGAAGGCCACCCCTCCGGTCTCCTGGACACCCAGCCAGCTCTTGGCGAGCACGAGATGGCCGGAGGACGAGACGGGAAGGAATTCGGTGAGTCCTTGGACGACACCGAGAAGGGCGGCTTGGGCGAGTGTCATGGGGCGGGTTCTCTGATCGAGTGATTGCTAAGATCCCCCGCAAAGACCCACGGGAGCCCTCAAGCATGACGAAATCCAATCCGAGCATCCATGACGACATCCTGTCCTGCATCGGCATGACGCCGATCGTCCGCCTCAATCGGTTGACGGAGGGCCTGCGCACCCAGGTCCTCGCCAAGTGCGAGTTCTTCAATCCGGGTGCCAGCGTCAAGGACCGAATCGGCCGTTCCATCATCGAGGACGCCGAAGAACGCGGTCTCATCCGACCGGGCGGAACCATCGTGGAGGCGACGAGCGGCAACACCGGCGTCGGGCTCGCCTTGACCGCCGCGATCAAGGGTTACAAGAGCATCTTCACCCTTCCCGACAAGATGAGTACGGAGAAAGTGCGATTGCTGAAGGCTTTCGGGGCCGAAGTGATCGTCACGCCCACGGTGCCTCCCGAGCACCCGGACTACTATGTCACCGTGGCCAAGAACATCGTGGACGATACGCCCAACTCCTATTTCGCCAACCAGTTCTACAATCAGGTCAACCCCGAGACCCATTACAGGACGACGGGCCCGGAAATCTGGGAACAGCTCCAAGGCCGCCTCGACGTTCTCGTGGGAGGCATGGGAACGGGGGGCACCATCAGCGGCGTGGGCAAGTTCTTGAAAGAGAAGGAACCGAGCATTCGCGTGGTCGGAGCGGATCCAGAGGGTTCTTTGTTCAAGGCCTTCAAGGAAGGGCGCTTCGACGAAGAGGGCTCGGTTTACAAGGTCGAGGGCATCGGGCAGGACAAGTTGCCCGAAACCGCCTGGCTGGACTACGTCGATGAATTCCGCACCGTCAGCGACAAGGACTCGTTCAACGTGGCAAGACAGCTTGCCCGCCGTGAGGGCCTTTTCGTGGGCGGCAGTTCCGGAACGGCCACCAAGATCGCCCTGGACCTGGCGTGCGAGTTGGACGACCCCGACAAGATCGTCCTCGTGATCCTGACGGATACGGGCGAGCGTTATCTTTCCAAGTTCCACAACGACGAGTGGATGCGAGAGAATCGCTTTCTCGACGAGCCCGCCAGCGACGTGCGCCACCTCCTCCTCCAGAAAACGCCCGCCGCGCGTACGCTCGTTTCATGCACCTCCACGGACACGCTGAAGCAATCACTGGATCTCATGGCTCGCCACAACGTGTCTCAACTCCCGGTGATCGACCACGGGGAGTCCGTGGGATCGGTCCGCGAGAGCAAGATCATGGCGCAGGTGATCGAAAAGTCCGTCCAACTGGAGGATCCGGTCGCGACGGCGATGGATCCGCCCTTCCCCGTGGTCGGTGCCAATGAGAGCGTGGAATACGTGAGTCGGTTGTTGGGACGAGACAACCCGGCCCTTCTCGTGCGCGTCGGGGCCGAGTTGACGGGGATTCTCACCCGCTTCGACGTGATTCAGGCGATGAACTCCTGAGGGGTGGGGCGGACTCGGAGAACGCCGGGCCCGGTCGACCGTCAGCTCCCTCCAGTCTCGGCCCCCAACTCACCGGTGCCGCTTGGTGTGGAGTCTCCGAAGTTTCGGTCCGATGAGGTCTTGGGAGTCTCGTTGTCAGGGACGGCCTGCCCCTTCTCGGCCGCCTTGCGGGCTTCGTCCGCCGCTTGCACCCGTTCTTTCATGAGGCGCCCGGCTTTGAAGTGCACGACGGATTTGGCCGGCACGTCCACCCGGACACCGGTCCGGGGATTGCGAGCCTTGCGGGCTGCCCGAGTCTTGATTTCGAAAACGCCGAACTCTCGAAACTCCAAGCGGTTGCCCTTCGCCAGCTCGTCAATGATCTCGTCGATGAAGTTCTGGATGATCCGTTTGATCACCACCTTCTTCAGCCCGGTCTTCTCCGAGATCCGATAGGCCAGCTCTTTCTTCGTCACGGTACCCATGTGCAGCCCTCCGGTCGCCTCCACATGCCCGAGGCCCGAACGGGTCAAGTTCGTAAGCCCTTGGCAGGACGCACACTATACAACACCAAGCGGCTCCGGATCAATCGACATCCGAAAAAGGCGTGCCTTGCGACCGTGGAGGGCGACCGAGGCCGGCTTCCATGTTCATAGAATACATGAAGCCCACGGCAAGGCCCCTCATCAAAACAGAGTCGCCTCCGCCCGCTGGAGATGCTCATGGGCATCTCTCGGGCTCCCCGCACGCAGAAGCCCTTCTCTGAACGACATTTGTGAAAAAAGTCGTGCGGCGCGCGCCAAGAGGGTGAGGTGCAGCCGGCGCGACGCGTCTCCATCTTCCAAGAGGAGGAGAAGCACGAAATGGGTGGGCGCGCCGTCGAGACTCTCGAAATCCACTCCCTCGGTGCAGACAGCCAGGGCTCCGCAGGGCGAAATGGGCTCCGAGAGTAAACCGTGGGGCACCGCCAGACCTTGGTCGAAGGCCGTACTCATGGATCGTTCCCGCTCGACGACCGCCCGCAGCACGGCCCCGTGCCGAATGCCCTGGCCGTCCATGGACCGTGTCACCAACTCCACGAGGGACTCGATCAGGCTCCATTTGTCGGAGACTCCGGAGGCGAGCAGAACTCTCTCCGGCGGGATGAGACGGCTGAGCTTCACGGCTTCGGTTCGTATCCCCCACGCTTGGGCTCGAGTTTCCGGTCGCAACCACCGATGAAAAGAATGTGGGAGAATACCCACCCCAGGGTCCGACGGGCAAATGGGGAATATGGGGTCCCCACGCGCGTCAACGGAAAGCTGGGATCGCGGGCGGCCGTCGACCGGCGGGACGACGATTGAGGGACAGGGGCTGCCCCGGTTCGGTTTCATGCTCGAGTCGAGTTAGAATCGCCCTTCGAAAGGGACCGGAAGTTGTGGAGAGATCCTGAGATGAGTCAACGACCTGGGCGGAACCTCCTGGCCATGGCGGCCATCATGCTGGCGGCCGTCACGTCGACGGTGATCGCCCAAGATGGCGAAAAGGAAGGGCCCCAGCCCATTCGCAAGGATGCGAACAACATGATCACCTTCCGGCTTCAGCCGGAGGGCGTACCGCTCGAGAAGTTCGTCGCGTCGGCCTCGGTCATCACGGGCAAGACCTTCGTCTTCGATCCACGACGCCTGAGCGGCAAGGTCATCAACATGATCGGTACGAAGAAGGTGGCCGAGGAGGACGTGTTTTCGTTCCTCCAAGTGCTCTTCTTCGCCCACGACCTGGCTGTCCTACCCATCGGACCTCCCGAGACGGAAGTCCTCCTCATCGAGGACATCAAGACGTCCCAATCCCTCAAGGATCGCGCCAAGTTCGTCACCCTCGACGAACTTGAAACGCGCCGCCGACGGGTCGGCGAAATCCTCGCGGTCACGATCCCGCTGAAATACATCCCGGTCGAGAAGGCTCAAAGGGCCCTCACGAATATCATCCAGGAGCATCGAGCCGGCTTCGTCCAGACCATCGAGGAGGCCAACTCGCTGCTCATCGTCAACTTCGCTCCCAAGGTCTGGACCATGTACCAGATCCTGAAGGCCATGGACGTCCCCGTCGAAGCCAACGAGTTGAAGTTCGAGAAGATCGCGCTGGAGTACCACGTCGCGGAAGAATTGGGGCCCATCATCGAGAGTCTCATGGAGGCTCGCACCGACATCTCGTCCAGCGGCGGCGCACCCGCGCCGGGCCGAGGACGTCCCCCGCGACCGTCTTCGGCCGGGAACACGACGCCCGCTCCGAAGATCATCCCGGACCCCCGAACCAATTCCCTCCTCGTCTACGCGATCGACGACTACATGACGGAGATCAAGAGTCTCGTTGCCGATCTGGACGTGGAGGTGACCGAGCCCAACAGCAACATCCACATCTATGAGCTCAAAAATACGAATGCCGAGGACATCCAGGACGTCCTCACGCAGCTGCTCCAAGGCACGGGCGGCCGAAGCGTCCGGCCAACGGGCGCGGGGGGGAGCCGCGGCCGCAGCTCCAACACCAGTCGCGGCGGATTGGGTCAGTCCAGCAACCCCGACGAAGTCAACATCGTGGCCGATCCCAATACCAACTCGCTTCTCATCACCGCCACGAAGGCACGGTTCGAAGAACTCGCGGAAATCATCACCCGGCTGGATCAACGACGGCCTCAGGTTCTCGTCCAGGCGGCCATCGCCGAGTTGACCAGCACCGACCTCCAGAACATCGGCGTCGAGTTGGCTCAGGTGGAAGGCGGCGGCGCCGAGACACGGCTCTTCGGCGCGACGGCGTTCGGCCTTTCCACCATCGATACGCGACAGAATGTCCTGGGTGGCGGCGGCACGACAGGCGGCGACGGGACAGGGACCGGTGGGGGCACGACGGGCGGTTCGACGTCGTCCACCGACCAGTTCTTCAGCGACCTCATCCGCGTTCCCAACCTGGATGCACAGGGTCTCGTGGGCGGCATCTTCAGAAACTTCGTGGAGGTGCCCATCCTGGTCCAACTCTTCAAGCAGGTGATCAGCGGCAACCTGGTGAGTGTCCCGTCGATCATGGTGAATGACAATCAGGAGGCCCACATCACGATCGGGACCGAGGTTCCAACGACGTCGGTGAACCAGGGGCAATTCTCGGACCAGGTGTCCTTCCAGGGTTACCAGGAGGCCAACCTGGAGATGCTCATCTCGCCGACGATTTCCAACGACAACTACCTCCGGCTCGACATCGAAATCACGATCCAGGCCTTCACGGGAGCCCAGGCGTCGTTCCAGGTCCCGCCACCGAGGACCACCCGCAGCATCGTCACCAGCGTCACCGTGCAGAGCGGGCGCACCGTCGTCATCGGCGGCCTCACGACGGACAACTATCGGGAAACGTTGACGGGGGTTCCTTTCCTCTCCGACATCCCCGTGCTGGGAGAGCTGTTCAAGAGCACGTCGGAGAGCCGCGAGAAGACCACGCTCTACGTCTTCATCACTCCGACGATTCTCTCGGACTTCGAAGCTTTGGAAAAAATCTCCTACGATCGCAAACTGGAGATTGCGAAGCTCGACGGCCAGATTCACATTGTCGATCCCAACTTCCGTGAGATCGATCTGGACGATGAGGAAATGAGCATCGAAGACATCGAGTCGACGGGCCTGATCGACTTGCCGAAGTATCGGCCGAGCGTCACGGTCGAGGGACCGCAACCTCCCTCGCGCATGAACGCGGACGGCGTCCCGACCCAACCTCCGGTGACCGAGCCCAACTCGAGGTCCAAAGCCCAGAAGCAAGATGAGGGCGCGGATGCGCCGAAAAAGAAAACGGGGGGCGAAGGGGTCCGCATGCCCGGAAGCCGACGCCCGGGAGAACGTCCGCGCAGGGCAACCAAGACGGGTTCCTGAATTCCCGGCTCGGTGGACGTATAGAGACCCAGAGAATCCGCCGCCGACGCCCAATGGGGGCGGGCGGCGAGTTTCTCGTTGGAGCGGCCCTCATGGAGGACGCCGCGGGAGAGAACGCAGGTGAATACGCAGATTCTCGAAATCCTCGAATCCTCCGGGAAACTCGATGAGAAAACGCTGCAGGACTGTCTCCGCATGGAAAAGGAGACAGGGCAGAGTCTCGACAAGATCGTCCTTCGCCGGGGCATCCTCACGGAGGAAGATTTCAACCGAGCCTACGCCGACCACGCGGAACTCCCTTGGATGGATTCGCTCCACGACGTCACCGTCCCCGAGGTCTTCACCGACCGCGTCCCCCAGCAGTTCGCCCGCAACTACAACCTGATCGGCGTCTCGGCGGACGAATCCTCCTGCCAGGTCGCCACGTGTCGCCCGCTCGACGTCTACCCTCTCGATGACCTGGCCTCGATGCTCGAGCTGGAGATCGAGCCCGTCGTCGCGCCCCGCCAGGAAATCACGGGTCTCATCAATCGGGCGTATCGACAGCACAACGAAGTCGTCGACGAGGTCATCGACGACTTGAGCCCCGACAACTTCGATGAGATCGCCAATCTCGTCTCCGAGTCGGAGGACCTTTTGAACGTGGCCAATCGGGCCCCGATCATCCGTCTCGTCAACATGATCCTCTTCCAGGCCCTGAAGATGCGGGCCTCGGACGTCCACATCCAACCCTATGAGGACAAGGTCCAGATCCGCTACCGGATCGACGGCATCCTCTACGACCAGGAATCCCCCCCCAAGAGCGTCCAGGAAGCCATCATCTCCCGTATCAAGGTCATGGGGAAGATGGACATCGCCGAG
>CAZLGG010000067.1:0-22190 GCA_964559135.1 uncultured Planctomycetia bacterium | reverse complement strand
AGCAGGTAAGAGCCACTTGCTGTGCATGGTGTTCTCCGTGGGGTGGTGGGGGCGGGAGGTGTGCGCGCCGGCGTTGGGAGCGTGTCGAGTCGGTCGCCGCTCGTATCGCCCGGTTTTCGGAATCGTTCGACGCGCCGTGTCGCCCGGCGAAGGATGCGCTCGAGGGTGTCTCGATGAGGAGTTCCCTCTTCCGCGAGGAGAATCCAAGCCGCTTCCGAGCGGACCTCGGGGGAATGGAGCATGCCGGCTTCCCCGCGAAAGATGCGGTGGAGGAGAAACGTGATGCCCGTGTTCCGCTTGGGTTCCGGCTGTCCGGCTGTCCGGCTGTCCGGCTGTCCGGCTGTCGGAGTCTTTGCCTGGGCGTTGCGCCGTCATGTCTCTCCCTTTCGTCTGCGCGCCCGATCGTCAAGATCATGACAGGTGACGATCGGGATATGCAAGGAAAAAGAAATCCCTGGGGCGGATCCGAGGACGAGAGGTCCCGGCTTCAAGCCTCGAGGCGCCGCTCGACGGAGGAAGCGAGGGCCTCGGCGCGGGCGAGGACGTCCGGGAGCAGGTGGGTCAGGGCGTCTTCCAGGGGAGGACGGTCGGCGTGGGCCACGGACGGCAGATTGATGCGCACGTTGAGGGCGGCGGTGCGCGCCGCGGCGGCGGACAGGATGGCGGCGGCCCCGGCGTCGGACACCGCGTGCCGGTTCCCCTTCTCCGCGACGAAGTCGATCAAGGGGATGAGCTCGTGGGTGAGCTGGATCGTCCGGAGGGGTGGATCGCAAGCGGTGAGGGCCGCACCCTTCAAGGCCTCTTTCCGCGCCGCCTTCTCGGCGTCCGTCGCTTTCGGCAAGCGCCACGCCTCCATGTAGGCGTCGAAGGCTCGGGCGTCGTCGTCCGCGAGGGCGAAGAAGCCGTCGATGAGGCCGTCGAGTTTCGCCATGGCCTGCTGCATCGCGTCCTCGACGGCGGCGAACTTCTTCTTGCCCACCGTGAGGCTTCCCACCATGTGGGCCAGCGCTCCGGCGAGTGCCCCCGCGAGCCCGGCGACGGCGCCTCCTCCGGGGGTGGGGTCGGAGGACTTCAGGCTTTCGATGAAGGGGCGGCAAGCGTCGAGAGGGTTCATGGCGTCGTCTCGCATCGATCGTTCGTGTGGACCAGGCGACCGTTCTTGATCACATGGGTCACCAGGTTCTCGCCAAAGACGTAAGGGATGTACCGGAAGGATGGAGCGTCGAGGGCGATGATGTCCGCGCGCATGCCGATCTCGAGTCGCCCCCGATCTCCGGCCAGACCGAGGCTGGCGGCGGCGTTCACCGTGCAAGCCGTGATGGCTTCGGCGGCGGTGAAGCCGTAGTGGAGGCAGGCGAGGGTCATGATCATGGGCAAGGAGCGCGTGGGGCATGAGCCGGGGTTGAAGTCCGTCGCCAAGGCGACGGGCAGGCCCCGGTTCACCATCCGCCGCCCCGGTGCGATGTGGTCCAGGTTCAGGTAGAAGCTCGTGCCGGGAAGGAGGACCGGGATGGTCTCCGAACCGGCGAGGGCCTCGATGCCCGCTTCACTGATGGCTCCCAGGTGATCCGCCGTGGCGGCGCGCAACGACACGGCGAGCTCCGCGCCGCCCGTGGACTCGATTTCGTCCGCGTGAACGCGGGCGGGCATCCCGTGGGCCGCCGCCGCCTCGAGGATGCGGCGCGACTCCTCGGTGGTGAAGACGTGGGCTTCGCAGAACACGTCCGCGTAGCGGGCGAGACCCTCCGCCGCCACGGCGGGGATCATGTCTTCGATGAGCAGCCGGATGTAACCCTCGCGGTCCTCCCGGTACTCGTCGGGGACCTCGTGCGCGCCGAGGAAGGTGGGGATCATGTCCAAGGGGTGCGACGCCGCCACGCGACGCATGGCGCGCAGGCTCTTGAGTTCGTCATCGCGGCTCAATCCGTACCCGCTTTTCGCCTCGATGGTGGTCGTTCCCAGGGCGAGGAATCCGTCGGCGCGCCGGGCAAGCAGATCCACGAGGAGGTCCTCCGACGCCTCCCGAAGAGATCGGACCGAGGAGCGGATGCCGCCGCCGGCCTCCGCGATCTCCACGTAGGACTTCCCCTGGTTCCGCATCTCGAATTCGAGTTCCCGGGACGCATGGAACACGGGGTGGGTGTGGGGGTCGATGAAGCCCGGCATGACGAGGCGGCTTCCCAGGTCGAGAACGTTTTTGGATTCCCACGTGGCGAGAACCTCGTCCCTCGGACCCAGCCCGGCGATGCGGCCTTCGACGAGGGCGGCGGCCCAGTCGCTTTTCTCCCCCAGGTCGTTCATGGCCGCCCCCCCGCGGGGGGGAGCGACAGAGGTGGAAAGCGTGAGCCAGGGCCCCCGGCTGGTGACGATCGTGTCGGCGTGCTGCATGGCCGACCATAGCGGGAATCGCGCTGGATTCCACGTCCTCGCGGCGGCGACTACGCCGAACGGGCAACGTGGGATAGGATCATCCTGGAGGTTCCGATCATGAGTTGCAAGACCGTCTGGGTTCTGACTGCGGCCCTTCTCCTTCTGGGCGCCTGCGGAGGCGGCGACGACGAGGTGGAGAGCCAGGAAACGTTCAAGGCGGAGGAGTCGTCGACGATGGCGACAAAGGGCACCGCCGCCGATTCGGCAGAGAAGGCGCGCCGGGAGGCGGAGCGCAAGGAACGGCTTCGCAGGCAAAAGGCGGCGAAGGAACTGGTGAAATGGGAGGGTCGCCTCGACGACGCCGTCGAGGCCGATGAACCCTTCGACATGTCGGAGGCGCTGGACGGCATCGCCCAGTTGGGCGAGGACGGTAAGCCGTTCCTGCCCCAGTTGACCCCCTTCCTCGATCACGAAGACGAGGATGTTCGCGTGGCGGCGCTCAAGTGTCTGGTCAGCCTGAAGGGGCCGGAGGTGAAGACCCGGCTGCGCAACGCCATGAAATCGGACAACGAGGTTCTCCGAAAGGAAGGGCTGGCCTTGTGGCGCAAGGCCGGATTCAAGGACAAGACGCCCATCATCGAACTTCTCGACGATCTGGACGGCAACGTGCAGTGCGAGGCCGTGAGAGCCCTGGAGTCGGCCGGTGCGGACGCGTCCGACTTGAAGGTGCTCACGGAGAAGATCCCCGACCTCGACGGGCCCGCGGCAAGGGCGGCTCTTCATCTCGCGGTGAACGGAATGGCGGATTGGGGTGGCCCGAAGGCCATCGAGGGGCTCTTGGTCGGGCTCCTGGATCATCAGGACCCCGACACCCGCAAGGAGACCCTCGAAGTGATCTCCGAGAAGACGATCCTGCGGCGCGTCGTGGCCGCCAAGGTCGTGAGGATTCTCGAGGACGATCCGGAGGAACTCGTTCGCCGCAAGGCCTACGAGATCTGCAAGCGCTGGGCGGAAGGCAAGGGCCCACCCTACGATCCGGCGGCCGAGGAGGAGGCGCGGAAGGAGCCCGCGGCCGCCTGGAAAGCCTGGTTCGAGAAGAACGCCTCCAAGTTCGAATCCTCCTGAATCAGGGGAATCCGGAGGCCCGTTTCTTCGGCGCTCACCGCGGACGGAAGCGGTTCTGTTATTAATGGTTCATGAGGACGGGCCACCGTCTCTCAATGAGACGGCCCCGGATGGTCGATCTCCTCCCTGGCTCGAGAAGCTTTTGGGGGAGCGATCAGGGCCGTGGTAGGATCGTCGACGCGATCCTGGTTGGATTGGAGCCCGACACTTCCTTGGACGACCCTGGACAATTATCCCTCGTCGCATGCGTGGCCACCGGCGCCGCCCTTGCCATAGGCGTGGCCGCGGAAACGGCTCTCTTCCAATACAGTCACGGCAAATTGGAGAAGATGCTCGGCAGTGAGGAGCTGGCCGGCCAGGTCAGCAAGCGGCTGCGAGACTTCGAGCGGCAAACCTTCGCCCTCACCCTCTACAACGCTCTTTGCACGGTCCTGTTCGTGGGGCTGATCTTCAGCTTCCGGGACCCGGGCGAAGGGAGTCTGGCTGCCTGGATCACGGCCTTGCTGCTGGTCGTCGGCATTCTCCGGGGAGGGGTGAGGGCCCTGGTCGCCCAGGCGCCCGAAAGGGTTCTCTTGCTCCTGTTGGGCTTCATCGTCGCGATGGACCGTCTGCTTCGGCCCGCGACGGTGACGCTGAGTGCGGTCGGGACCTTCCTCGCCACCCTGTTCGGCTTTCGCACCGAAACCGGCAACGGGGATCCCGACGTTCACGAGGAGATCCTCGACGCCGTCGCCGAAAGCGAGGCGGGAGGGGACCTGGAACCCGAAGCCGCCACCTTCATCGAGAACATCGTCGAGATTCGCGACCAAGTCGTGCGGGAGATCATGACCCCGCGGACTTCCATGGTCTCCGCGCCCGCGGATGTGAGTCTGGAAGACGCGATTCGCATTCTGGAGGACAACGGCCCCTCCCGGGTTCCCATGTACGAGGAGAACCGCGACCACATCATCGGCATGCTCTACTTCAAGGACGTGCTCGGACATATCTTCGAACTCGAGCGGGGCGAGAAGACGGTTCGAGACCTCGTCCGCGACGTGTACTTCGTCCCGGAGACGAAGAAGATCACCGACCTGTTGAAGGAGTTTCAGCAACGCAAGCTCCAGGTGGCAGTCGTCATCGACGAGTTCGGCGGCACGGCGGGGCTGGTGACCGTGGAGGACATCCTGGAAGAGATCGTCGGTGAGTTGCAGGACGAGTTCGATGCCGATGAGGAGTCCGACTTCCGCGAGATCGCTCCGGATCGCTTGGAGGTGAAGGGTGCCGTGAGCATCGATGACCTGGAGGGCAGGTTCCACGTCGAGATCCCGGACGATGGTGACTACGACACGCTGGGAGGATTCCTGGCGGCGCAGCTCGGGAAGGTGCCCAGCGCCGGGGAGAACCTCATTCACGGCGGAGTTCGCTTCGAGGTTCTGGATGCGGACGAACGCAAGGTCAATCGCGTCTTGATCACCCGGGTTCCCGTCGGCGAGAGTAAGGGATGACGACTCGCCCGATGGTCGAGAGCTGACGTGGCGCGGCGCGGCTTCGCTTCTTCCTCGGGACCGGAGCAGGTCACCGAGGCTCTCCTGCTCCGCCGCTTCGATTTCGGCGACACCAGTCAGATCGGACACCTGCTCACGCCGGACCGGGGTCGAGTCGCCGTTCTCGCCAAGGGCATCAAGAAACCGAATGCCGCCATGAAGGGGCCTCTCGATCTCTTCCAGTGGGCGCGCGTCTCCTATCGCCCCAGACGGAATTCGGGCTTGGCGCTCCTCACTCGCTACGAACCCATCAGCGGATTCCGAGGTCTGCGTCGTGCGCTTCCCCGGATCTACGCCGGCTTTTTCCTCCTGGAACTCTTGCGGGAGATCACTCGGGAAGAAAACCCCGAGCCCTTCGGCTTTCGGCGAGCGATCGAGGGTTTCGCCGTGCTGGAACGGGTTCGCCCGGAACACACTCTTGCGCCCACCCTCGCCTGTACGCTCTCCCTTTTGAAATACGCGGGCTTCGCGCTCTCCACCTCGAAATGCGCCCGTTGCGGCGAGGCATTGCCGAAGGGCGCCATCGGCTTCGATCCGGCGCTCGGTGGGGGGATCTGCGGGGCGTGCCTTCGCGTCGTGCGTCACCCCGTCGACAGGCTTTCGGGCGGGAGCCGTGCCCTGATGGACGTCCTGGCCGTCGAGGACCTCGACGCGACGTGTCGCCTGAGACCCACCCGCGGCCAGGTCAAGGAGATCTGGCGATGTGTTCGCAGTTTCCTCCTGCAGGTCGTCGAACGACCCTTGAAGAGCGAGCCCTTCTTCTTGGACCCTCGCTACGGTGGACTCCGACTCCCGAGGAATCGCCGGCCGAGCCCGCGCGTTGATGGCGTCCCGGGACGCTCGTAGCATCAACCTCGACGCAGACCCGTGTCACAGAGGATTCGAGATGCACAAACGGGCCGTACCCATCGCCATGCTCGTCATGATCATCGCCTTCGGCGGTGGCTGCCGGTCCTTTGGGCGCAAGTTCAACGAAGCTTTGCCGGAATTCCTGCGGAGCGACCCGGGGGCCGGCGAGGTCGAGAGGTATCGTCAGCGCGCGCGCATCCTCAAGCGGACGCCGGAGGAAATCGCCGCGGCCCACGAGTCCTTTCTCGGCGCCAAGGCTCTCCTCGAGAAGGATGACTTCGAGAACGCGTCGGTGGCGTTCGAGGACTTCCTGGAAGAGTATCCGGACACGAGTGATGACAAGGAGGCCCGCTTTCTTCTCATCAAGGCCTATCTCGGCGACGAGGAATTCGACGACGCCAAGAAGGCCATCAAGACTTTTCTGTCCACCTATCCCATCACCACCTACAACGATGAACTCGAAGACATCATGTACAAGTTGGCGGTGGAATATCTGAACGGAGACCACGATTCGTTCATCTTCAGTTCGAAGAGCGACGGAGTCTCGTTGCTTCGCGATCTCGTGCTCTACTTTCCCAACGGCATTCACGCGGACGACGCCCAGTGGAAGCTCGGGAAGTGGTACTACGATGAGAAGGACTGGATCGAGGCGGAAGCCGCCTATGCCGCGATCGTCGAGAATCATCCGGACTCTCCGTGGGCGCCCAGGGCTCAATACAACCGAGGGCTGACTCGTTTCGCCCAGGTGAAGGGGCCGGAATACGACGGCGACATCATGAGGAGCGCACTCGCGGACTTTCGACTCTACCTCGATCGTTACCCCGAGGGCGACCGCCGGGAAAAGGCGCGGTCCCACATCGAACGCCTGAGAGAACTCCTGGCGGAAAAGGAGCTGCTCATCGGCGAGTGGTATCTCGATCACGATTGGCCCCGCGCCGCCCGCTTCTACTTCGCGAAGACCGTGGATCAACACCAGGGGACCCAGGCCGCGGCGCGCGCGGCCCAATGGCTCCGAGAATTGCCTTCGGACCAGGACGTCGAGGAGCCGCCTCCGTCACCCGCCGACGCCAATCCGTCGCCGAAGGGCGACGCCAAGGCCAATGGGAAGGGAAAGGGGAAGGGGAACTAGGTGGCCCGGATCAGAGCTGTCCTGCTGCTCCCTCTCCTCGTCCTCGCGTGCGGCTACTCCACATCGAGCCTTCTGCCGGAAGGTGTTCACCGCTTGGCCGTCGACGTCTTCGACAACGACACGTTCTATCGGGAAATCGAGTTCACGCTCACCCGCGAAGTGGCCGCGGAGTTGCGTCAGCGCAGCGACGTTGTTCTCAGTCGTCGGGATTCGGCCGACACGGTTCTCACGGGTCGAATTCTGAAGGTCGTGCGTCCCACGCTCGTCGAGACCAACAGGGATTTGGTCAGCGAGCAGGCCGTGGTCGTGACCGCGGAGGTCACTCTTTGGGACACGAAGAGCGGCAAGGCGCGCATGCGGTTCACCCTGGCCAACCGGGCTGAATTCATCGTGGAGCGGGGCGAGACCCTGGAGACGGCCTTCAACGAGGCCTTGAAGGATCTCGCCGAGGATATCGTGAATGCCCTCCAGAACGAGAGTTTCCTCCGAGAACGGGGGTATGAGCCCGGCATTCCTCCGCCTCATCCGCCGAGGTGATCGACCTTCGGCTCGAATTCCTCGGGAAGGCCGGTTAGCCTGGATCTTTCGGCTTTCACGGAAATCCAAGCATGAGTTCTCCCACCACGATCGCGGACGGCAAGGTCGTTTCGATCCACTACAGCCTCACCCTCGACGACGGCTCCGAGGTGGATTCCAGTCGGGATCGCGAGCCCATGAACTACCTTCACGGCTCCCAGAACATCGTTCCCGGCCTGGAAAAGGAACTCACCGGGAAGGAGTTGGGTGACAAGGTCGAGGTCGTCGTGCCCCCCGAAGAGGGATACGGTCCCCGCTACGCCGACGCCCAGCAGCACATCGCCAAGAAGGATCTTCCCCCCGACATGGAGATCCAGCCCGGAATGCAGCTGGGCGCCGAGGGGCCGGACGGAGTCCCCATGGTCCTCCACGTCGTGGGCGTGGACGACGACGGCATCACGGTGGACTTGAACCACCCCCTCGCCGGCCAGAATCTACATTTCACGGTGGATGTGATCGCGATTCGCGACGCCACCGAGGAAGAGAAGGAGCACGGTCACCCCCACTGATCGGCCTCATGACCCGCATCGGTCGGCGGTCGAGCGCGCCCCCGTCGCCGGGAGGCGCGCGAGGGCGTTTGTTATCCTCCGGGACGGCACGTCGTGGACCAGGAGAATCCCATGCCTGATGGCTCAAGGAGAGACGAGAACCCCAGACCCGAAGGATCGAAGGGTCCCGATAGGCCCCAGGGGAGACCCCGGAATCTCTCCGGCTTCCTCCTGATCCTTCTCGTGCTCTTCATCGTCTATCTCGTGGTCCAGAACCAGTGGGGCGAGTCCAATCGCATCACCTACCCTCGTCTCGTGGAACTTCTGGCGAAGGGGAAGGTCGAGAAGATCGATGTGGAGCGGAACAAACTCCAGGTCGTGATTCAGGGTGAGAGCGGGCGCTTCAAGGGTCCGACCGTCTATCGGCTGGCGCTCCCCCAGGATTTCATCAACACCCAACTCAATGAGCTCGAGGAATTGGGCAACCTGGGGCAGGCCGCGGCGTCTCACACCCAGGTGGACACCGATCGCGTGCTGGGTTTGCTCGAGCGCGCAAGAACGAAGCCCGCGGCGACGGAGGCCCCTCTCGTCACCAGGCGTTTCATTCTCAGAATGGACGGCGCCGATGCTCTCCTCGTCCAGATGGGAGAGCCTCCCATCACCGAGGGCATGGGGGAGCGGGGCGGCCCCGACGACGTGGATCACACCGGCTCGCTCAATGCCTACCTCTTCAAACCGACGGTTCTGAAGGACCCGGACGGCGGAAAAGAATATTCCATCACCTTCAATCGGCTCCTCGAGCTGACCAATACGTCCGACGCCAACGCCAAGTACGGCCTTCCCACCGTCGACCAAGTGACGACGGACTTGGCCATGGGGAAGGGACGCATCCGATTCAGCGAAGACGCAGGCCTCTGGGAGACCGTCCTGCTGAGTCTTTTGCCCTGGGTGCTGATCATCGGCTTCCTGTGGTTCTTCATCTTTCGGCAGATGCGCGGCGGTGGAGTCGGCGGGAACGTCCTCGCCTTCGGCAAGAGTCGCGCCAAGGTGGTCAACCGGGAGAAGACCGGTGTGACGTTCGCCGATGTGGCGGGCATCGAGGAAGCCAAGGAAGAAGTCAGCGAAGTCGTCGAATTCCTCAAACACCCCGGCCGGTTCGCGCGGCTGGGCGGGCGCATTCCCCGCGGCGTCCTCCTCGTCGGCCCTCCCGGCACGGGCAAGACGCTCTTGGCGAAGGCGATCGCGGGCGAGGCGGACGTGCCCTTCTTCAGCATCTGCGGTTCCGACTTCGTCGAGATGTTCGTCGGCGTCGGCGCATCGCGCGTGCGCGACCTGTTCAAGCAGGCCCGCGAGAATTCCCCGTGTATCATTTTCCTGGATGAGATCGACGCCGTGGGGCGTCGCCGCGGGGCGGGGTTGGGCGGTGGCCACGATGAACGGGAACAGACCCTCAATGCGATCCTCGTGGAGATGGATGGATTCGAATCCGACACCGGCATCATTCTGATCGCCGCTACGAACCGCGTCGACGTTCTCGATCCGGCTCTTCTTCGGCCCGGCCGATTCGACCGCGCCGTCCACGTGGATCTGCCCGACGTCAAGGGACGCGAGGCCATCCTGCACGTCCACGCCAACAAGATTCGGATGCACAAGAGCGCGGATCTCTCCCGCATCGCCCGGGCGACGCCCGGGTTCAGCGGAGCCGAGTTGGAGGCGCTCGTCAACGAGGCCGCGATTCAGGCCACGCTCGCTCACAAGGACTACGTCTACGAGGAGGACCTGGAAGAGGCTCGGGACCGCGTGCGATGGGGTCGTGCGAAGCAGAGCCGCATCATGGACGAGGAAGAGAAGAAGGTGACGGCCTACCACGAGGCCGGTCACACTCTCGCAGCCATTCTCACGCCCAAGTCGGATCCCATTCACAAGGTGACGATCATCCCCCGCGGCCAGGCCCTGGGGGCGACGATGTATCTGCCCGAAAAGGACCAATACAGCTTCACACGTCACAAGGCCGAGGACTATCTGAAGATTTGCTTCGGCGGCCGCGTCGCCGAGGAACTGTTCTTCGAAGACATCACCTCGGGCGCGGCCAACGACATCAAGCAAGCCACGAATATTGCTCGGCGCATGGTGAAGGAGTGGGGGATGAGCGAAAAACTCGGTCCCATCTCCTATTCCAGCGGCGACGAAAACGTCTTCCTCGGTCGCGACATTGTCCGGGAAGTCCCGCATGGCGAACGCACGGCGGAAGAGATCGATTCCGAAGTTCGTCACATCGTCGAACAGGCCTACTCCACCTGCAAGGAACTGCTGTCCACCCACAGGAGCGAGCTGGAACTCATCGCCGAGAATCTCCTCGAGTTCGAGACTCTCACCAAGGATGAGATCGACGGACTCCTCGCCGGAGAAACCGTGGTGCAGGTGCGCGAGCGGGCGGCCAGTCGTCGCCGCGAGATGCAGGAGAAGAGTGCGCCCGAAGTGCCGCCCCTTCCGGAGAGACGGCCGGACCCCAATCCTGATCTGCCGCCCGGTCTGGCCGGCGAGGGAGCTTGAAGCTCGCCGGCATGAAGGCGAGCTGGAAGGGACTGGTCCGGCGAGGCCGCCCGACCGTGATGGGCATCCTCAACGTGACACCGGATTCCTTTTCGGACGGGGGGCGCCACCTCGCCGCCGCCGACGCGGTCGCCGCGGCGGTTCGCCTGGAACGCGATGGAGCCGACATCCTGGACGTGGGCGCGGTGTCGACCCGTCCCGGCGCCGCGCCCGTCAGCGTGGAGACGGAGTTGGAGCGCCTCCTTCCCGTCTTGGAGGCCTTGGGCGGCCGACTGAAGATTCCCGTCTCGGTGGATACCGACCGGGCGAGGGTGTTCTCGGCCGCGTTGGATCGCGGCGCCACCGTCCTCAACGATGTGACGGCTCTCCGCGGCGATCCCGAAATGGCATCCCTTGTGGCGAACGCGGGATGTCCCGTGGTCCTCATGCACATGCGGGGCACGCCCCTCACGATGCAAGACGCTCCTCGCTATGACGACGTCGTGGAGGACCTGAAGGCCTTCTTTGACGAACGCATCGACTGCCTTGTTCGCGCCGGCGGCAGCCCCAGTCAGTGCATGCTCGATCCGGGGATCGGCTTCGGTAAGACCCTCGAGCACAATTTGGAGATCCTGGCGCGCATCCACGAGTTGAAGAGTCTTGGCCGCCCCCTGCTGTGGGGGTGTTCGCGAAAAAGCTTCCTCGGTCGCATCCTTGATCGTTCGGAGCCTCTTGGGCGAGAATACGCCACCGCCGCGACGACGGCTCGGGCTTTCCACGATGGCGTGGACATGGTCAGGGTCCACGACGTCCGGGCCGCGGTGGATGTCATCGAGGTCCTCGCCGCGATCCGCGGAGCAAGACGCAAGGGAGGTTGAACGTCATCCTGCAGACGGCCTTCGAAGTTCTGATTCTCGCGACGGTGTACTATTGGTTCATCCGTCATCTCCAGCAGACGCGCGGCGGCGGTCTTCTGGCGGGATTCATCATCCTGCTGATCGTCATTCTCGGGGGATTCGCCGTCATCCTTCGTCGCTTCGATCTGCCCCACCTTCAGGTCATCGCAGATGCGGCCCTGCCGGCACTCTCCATCGCGTTGCTCGTCATCTTTCAGCCGGAACTTCGACTTCTCATCGCCAGGATCGGCAACACCCGGTTCGTGCGGAGTCTGGAGCGATTCTTCGGGCGCGATCTCCCCATGCAGAAAGAGAGGGTGGTCAATGCGATCCTGAGCGCCTGCGAGAGGATGGCGAAAAGCCATACCGGCGCGATCATAGTAATCCAGCGCCGCGAGGCCATCGAGGGATATCAGACCGGCGGGCAAAGAGTCAACGGAGAAGTCAGCGCCCGATTGCTGGAGACGATCTTCTACGAGGGGACGCCGCTCCATGACGGCGCCGTGTTCATCATCGGAGGACGGCTCATGTGGGCGGGGTGCCACATCGAGGCCGAGCCGACCCATGACATGGGCTTTCCGCCGGAGATGGCCGATCAAGTCCGGGATCTCGGAACCCGCCATGCGGCCGGCTTCGGATTGGCTCAGCAGTGCGATGCCTTGGTCATCGTCGTGTCCGAGGAGACCGGTCGGATCTCTGTCGCGCGTCAAGGCGCCATCCCGAAACTCGGCGTTGGGCTCGAGACCCTCCGGCAGGAGATCACCCAGGGCATCGAGAGCCAGCTCGAGGCCGCCAAGACGGCTCATGGGTTGTCCGAGGGAAGAGACGATTCCGCCACGGAGTCGCGGCCCTTCCAGGTCCCCCTCGATGTCGTGGAAGACGAGGCTCGCAAGGTCGATTCGGGAGCGAAAAAGCTATGAGTCGCGTTGCGCTGTGGATCTGGAATGCGCTCAAGAGTCACTTGCTCGCCAAGTTCTTCGCCGTCGTTTTCGCCGGCGTGACGATCCTGCTCATCGACAGATATCAGAACGAGACGGTGACGTGGTTGGAGCAAGGGCTGCCCGTTCTCACCTCCGAAGTGGCGGCGCGGAGCCCCAAGGACGAGGTCGTCGTCGTCTTGAGTCCCGACGCCGGAGTCGTCTTCGTGCAGTGGCCTCGTACCGTCGAACTGCGCATTCGAGGCCCGAAGAAACAAAAGGACTTCTTTCTCAAGAACGTCCGACGCATCGAACTGCGCGGGCGGTTGGAGTGGGCCGAGCGAGGGCGCGAGAGTCTCCAGCCTGTTCAGTGGACGCTCCGCCCCGAGGACTTCTTCATCCCTGAGCTGGACAACGTCGAGCTTTTGCTTCTCGAACCCGTACAGGTCACGGTCGACCAGATCGAAGAAGTGGAACGTGTGGAGCCGACGCTGCTGCCGCCGCCGGCGGTCGCCATCCCCGTGGGCCGCGCCTGGGACCCCGAGACGACGGTCTTCACACCCGAAACGGTGCGAGTCAGGGGGCCGAGGGCGTTGGTCTCGAGATACGGCGCTCAGGCGCCGGGCGGGCGTGAGAGGTTGCCGGTCGAGCTCGTTCCCGGAGCCCTGCCGGGGCCCATGCCGGCTGACCATGCCTATCCCGTGCGATTGCCGGAAAACCTCCGCCGCAAGGGGATCGAAATCCTCGGCGCGGAACACCTCCAGGTGACCCTCGGATTCAAGGCCGCCGAACAGGATGCCCTCGACCTCGGCGCCGTAACGGTGTTCTGGGAACTGGATGAGCAGACCTTGGGACACATCCAGCAGGGGCGACTGAGTCTCGAGGCGGAAGGCTCGGGCGCCGTCGTTCTGGAAGCCAAACTCGTTCTCAGGGGTGACACCGACGTTGTGAGCCGCTGGCGAGGGCGGATGGTGGAGCTTCGAAAGCGCGTCCACCTCGATGTCGACGCCAACGATCTGAAGACGATCGTCACCGACGCCATGCTCGGCGGGAAGCCCGTGCAGAGGTCGCTGCCTTTGCGGGCACGGGGCTTGCCGCAGGGGTTGGAGGTCGAGTCGATCACCCCCGCGGAGTTGGACGTGCGCGCCGGCCGCAAGGACAAGAAGGATTGAACATGCACGAGCGCCGGTATTTCGGCACGGACGGCATTCGCGATGTGGCCAATCAGGGACATCTCGTGCCCGACATGGTTCTGCGAATCGGTCACGCTATCGGAGCCTTGATCCGCGCCACCCACGACCGCCCCGGGCGACCCAGCGTCGTTTTGGTGCGGGATACGCGCATCTCGGGCCCCATGATCGGCAGCCTCCTCGCGGGGGGGCTCTTGGCACACGGCGTCGATGTCCGAGACGCGGGCGTGCTTCCCACACCGGCCTGCGCCCTTTTGGTTCGACGCCTCGGGGCAAGCATGGGAATCGTCGTGAGCGCGTCGCACAATCCGATGCCGGACAACGGCATCAAGCTGTTCGGCCCTGACGGCCGCAAGCTGTCGGACGATGCGGAACTCGAGATCGAACACCTCATCGAGAGGGCCGGAAGCCGCGACGTCGAGTTGACAGGCGGCGACATCGGTCGCCTGATCCCCTTCTCCGAGGGCGAAAACATCTACTTGGCCGCCATGGTCGAGGAGTTCTTCAAGGACCTGGATCTCGGGGACATGAAGGTGGTCGTCGATTGCGCCCACGGTTCCGGAGCACGCGTCGCTCCGAGGGTGCTTTCCGCCCTGGGCGCCGACGTGACGGCGGTCCATGCGCAACCGGACGGGCTCAACATCAACGACGGGGCCGGCGTCTTCTGGGTGGCGGATCTGGCCCCCGTCGTGAAGGAGACGGACGCCTCTCTCGGGATGGCTCTCGACGGCGACGGCGATCGTGTTCTGCTCGTGGACGAAAAGGGCGGGGTTCTCGATGGTGACCACATGCTGGCGATCCTGGCGCAGCACCTCGAGTCCTCTCGTCCGCGCGAAGTGGTCACCACCATCATGAGCAACCTCGGCCTCCGCACGTTGCTCTCGGAGCGGGGAGTCGTCGTTCATCAGACGCCGGTGGGGGATCGCTACGTCGCGGAGAAAATGGAAAGCACCGACGCGCCGCTGGGGGGAGAGCAAAGCGGGCACATCATCTTCCACGACGGAGCCAATTGGTTCGGAGACGGTCTCTATACCGCGCTCAAGGTCATGGAGGTCATGGGGCGCGAGGGCAAGACCCTCTCTGAACTGGCGTCCGATCTCGAGGTGTTTCCCCAGGTCCTCGTCAACGTCGAAGTGCACGAGAAACCCCCCATTTCCGAGGTCCAGGCCCTGCAGGAGCCGCTGGCCGCTCGCCAGGTCGAGCTGGGCGCGGAAGGGCGCATCCTCGTCCGCTACTCGGGCACCGAAAAGCTGGCGCGGGTCATGGTTGAAGGCCGCGACGAGAAGCGCATCCGCGAGATCGCGGAGGAGCTGGCCGGAATTCTCGCCCGCGAGCTCGGCGGGTCCTGATCCTGTAACTGTGGACTCGTGGTAGTCTCATGGTGTTGTCGTTGGAGACCCGCCATGAGCCGCATCGCCATGTTCCTCATCCTCGCGCCCGTCTTGTTCCTCGCCGCATGCCGGTCCACTGAAGACGCGGCGGACACGTCCTTCCGCGGTGACGACGCCATGGAGATCGTGCGCTTCATGAGCGACAGGTGGCGGGAGCGTGGCGGCGGGAATCCCGGCTTCGACGAGTCCTTGGACAAGGTCCGCGAGCATCTCGAGCGCAACGGCTTCGCGAAAATCGGGCGTCTCTCATTCCTCGAAGGTCCTCTCACCTTGCGGCCCGTCGCCTGGTCGCCTTTGGAGGGCGAGCTCCACCTCGTCGAGGGAGGGAAGGACATCCTTCTCGACGCCTACCCCGAAAACCCGACTCTCGTGGCTCGCTACTCGGGCTCGACCTCCGCGGATGGGGTGACGGCTCCTCTCCTCGACGTGGGGATGGGGGTGGAGGATTCCGACTACGCGGGAAAAAGCGTCGCGGGTCGGATCGTCTTGGCCCACGGACGGTTGGCTGCCGTGTTCAGATTAGCCGTCACCGCCCGCGGCGCCCTCGGCGTCATTTCCGATCGTCTCATGCAGACGGCCTTCGCCGCCAGGTATCCCGACATGGTCCTCACCGGCTCCCTGCCCTTCTCCAACGAGGCCGACGTGCGCGCTCGGCGATCCTTCGGTTTGAAGATCTCGCCGCGACTGGCGGCGGATCTTCGCGCACGGCTCGCGCACGGCCCCGTGAGACTGCGGGTGCGAACGCGAACTCGAGTCGCTGCGTCTCCTCAGCGCGTTCTCGTGGCTGAAATCCCAGGCACCGATCACGCCCGGGAGCACGTCGTTCTCGTCTCCCACATGGACAACAACCGGCCCGGCGCGAACAACAACGCTTCGGGGGCCGCCACGCACGCGGAGTTGGCGCGCATCCTTGCGGCGAAGATCGCTTCCGGTGTCGTGCCCCGGCCCCGGAGGACCATCACCTTTCTCTTCGGTGCCGAGCACGAGGGTTCCAAGATGTGGCTCGCCGAGGCGCGCCGCCGGGGCATCGTCGTCTTCGCCATGATCAACGCGGACATGACGGGCGAGGACACCACTCAGACCGGAGGTGTCTACCGATTGGAGCGGATGCCTGATCCCGCGTCGGGATCGCCCCGCCCTCTCGATGAACGCGACCCCGAGGACACCCCCAGCGGATGGGGTTTTCGCCCGTTGGACGAGGAGAGGGCGCGAGGGCACTACCTCAACGATCTCGCCTGGGACGTCATCCGGCATCAAAGCGCGAAGACTGGTTGGAAGGTTCATCAAAACCCCTTCGAGGGGGGCAGTGATCACGACGAGTATCTTGCCGCGGGGATACCGGCTGTTCTCTCCTGGCACTGGGTCGACATGTTTCTCTCGACGAATCTGGACACGCCGGACAAGGTGAGCACCCTGACGATGCGCAACGTTGCGGCGGTCCACGAGCGATTGGCTCTCGAGCTCGCTTCGGCGGACATGGCGACAGCCCGGGATGTCTTGAGACTGGTGGAAACGGCGGCGAAGCAGCGGCTGGCGCGAGAGGCCCGAGTCCGACGACGACGCATCGCTCTGCATCCGGGCGACGCGGAAGTGCTGGCGGAGGAGGCACGCCTGAAAGAGCGTTGGGTGCGTTGGTACGACCAGGCCATGGAGTCCGTGGCAACGCTGCCCTGCGGCGGACCCGATCCGGCGCTCGAGGCCCTCATCGCCACGGCTCGCCGACACTGGGCAGAGCGGTCGGCGGTTCCGTCGGCCCCATGAGAAACCCGCGGCGGCGGCCGAGGGGGCCACCGCCGCGCTCCGAAGATCGAAAGTCAGAGTTCCAGGACGAAACTCGTGGTTCCGGAAACCGTGTCCACCTGCAGCGCCATGGGGTCGATGGTGACGAAGGCCGTGTAGAGGCGAATTCCCGCGAAGGCGGGAACGTTGGGAAGGGCGAGCCCGTACGTCGCCTTCCCGTCCCCGTCCGTCGTGCCCGTGAAGCCGATGAAGGCGGGCAACGGGGTCTGCGTCGTCAATGCGAACAGGCCATCCGGGGCCAGGTACAGCAGGTCGGATGTCGTGGGGACCGTCTGGGGCGGCATCGCCGCGCCCGAGAAAGCGACCCCATAGAGGTCGTTCGGTTCACCGACCAAGTTGAAAAAGACGGTGGTGCCCAGCTTGGGGCGGTTGGCGAGCGTGACGATACCCCGGGAGAAGCGCTGACCGCTGACGATGACCACATCTCCCGCGTCCTGCAGCACGTTGCCGAAGCCGTCGCCGCGCATCGCGTTGGGGAACACGTCCGCGAACCCGTCGCCGTCGATGTCCCCGGCCTCCATCGAGTAGCCCGTGAGGTCGCCGGCGTCGGCGCCCCAGGCCTCCCGAGAAGGAATGTCGGTCGTCGCGTTCATGTTCGCCAACAGTACTTCGGAGGGCCAGCGCACGGGACCCCCGTAGAGGACCGTGACCGAGCCGGCGGCGTTCACGTTGCTGCCGAATCGGGTGACGTCGCCCGAGGGGACCGCCATGAGGAGGTCTTCGAAACCGTCCATGTTGACGTCGGCGGCCGAAAGCGTGTCGGCCGCGATGTCGCCGGCGGCGGCGCCGTGGATCGTCACCGTGCCGGCGGGCAAGGAGGCCATGTCGAGAACCTGACCGCGCAGCCCCGGTCCTCCGTAGATCACGACGGCGTCGCCCGCGTTGGAAAACGCATTGTTGAAACCGTCCGCGGTGAGCGCACCCAGGATGACCTCGGGGAAACCGTCGCCGTCGAGGTCGCCGGAGGATGTTTCTTCACCGAGGACGTCGCCGGAATCGGCGCCGTAGACGATGGTGAGGTCGCCCGCGGCCAACATCGGGCCCGGGTTCGAAAGGTCGATGACGGCCGGGCGTCCAGCGCGCCCCCACACGATGTAGGTGTCGCCGCAACGAGGACGGGAGTTTCCGGGCCCATCGCCCCCTACGAAGGCCGCGCCCGTATTGGCCGCGATGGCCCGGTTCAGAGCGGCGGAGACGATGATTTCTTCGAAGCCGTCTCCATCGATGTCGCGACTGTGCATGGAGGAACCCAGTTGATCATTGTTGTCCTCACCATAGATCGTGGTGAATTGGAGGGTGGCCGGTGGGTTCGCCATGTCGACGAGAGCCGGGAAGGTCTGGCCTCCATAGATGCAGTAGGCCTCACCACGATCGATCTCGCCGTTCGTGGGTCCGTTGCCGTCATCGGCCGAGACGAGGAAATCGTCGAAGCCGTCTCCGTCGAAGTCGCCGGCTTCCACCCAGAATCCGAAACGGTCGAAAGCGTCGATCCCCTGGAAGACGTGAATCCAGGCCGGGGGATTCGCGAGGTCGACCACGCCTTGGAAGTTGGCGCCGCCGGGAATGATGTAGGCCGCTCCCGCCACGGTCTTGCCGTTGGGGTCGGCGCCCGAGGCTCCGATCAGAAGATCGACGATGCCGTCGCCGGTGACGTCGGCGGAATACAGCTCCGTGCCTGCGTAGTCGAAGGGTTGAGCGCCGTAGATGGTGAGCAACGGTTGGCCCGGAGGGTTGCTGGCATAATCGATGATGCCCCCGATGCTGCCGGTCCCCTTGAAGATGACGATCTCGCCCGAGTCCATGCGGCTGAAGGTGGGACCGCTGTCGGTGAGAATCGGTGATACGGCATAGTCGGCGAATCCGTCGTTGTCGAAGTCACCGATCTCGACGGGGACGCCGCAGAATCCTCCAAAGGGATTCCGCATGTAGGTCGTTTGTTGTCCTGTCTGGGCCGTGAAGAACGTATCCCACGGAGCTCGCTTTTGAGCGACAGCGGGCAGAGCCGTGACCATGATGAAGCCCAAGGCCGCAAGGGTGGGCGCGGAAATTTTGAATCGCATCGATGTGTTTCCTCGACGTGGACGAGTTGGAGTTGAAACGACAAGTGGGGGCGCGACACAAAGCCTAGGGATCGAGGCTGCAAATTGCAAGCACTGACCGGTTCGAAGGGCTCTTTGACCCTCCCTGGGGATACACTCGACAGGCCATGGCAAGAGCGAAACCCCCAATGCGGACCTGGGTCGAGGTGGACCTCCATGCTCTTGCGCGCAATCTTCGGGCCGTGCGCGCCCGCCGTCCGACGCTGGACCTCATCGCGGTGATCAAGGCGGATGCCTACGGTCACGGGGCCGTTCCGGTGGCCCGTGTTCTCGAAGCCTCGGGCGCGGCCATGCTGGGGGTCGGTGACTCGAGAGAGGCCTTGGAGCTGATTCAGGCGGGCATCGCGCTCCCGATCCTCATCTTGGGAGCCATCATCGACGGCGAGGCGGAGGCGGTCGTCGCCAACGAAATCCGCACGACGATCCACTCTTTCGATCGCGCGGCGAGCCTCGAGGCGGAGGCGGCCAGGCAGGGACGGATCCATCCCGTGCACCTGAAAGTGGATACGGGAATGAGCCGCCTGGGCCTCATGCCCGAGCGGGCGCTGGAAGTGGCGGATTTCGTCCACCGGTCCCCCCATCTGCTTCTGGAAGGACTCTCGACCCACCTGGCGACGAGTCGCCTGGACCGACACGAGGAGTCCAATCGGCAGCTCGCGATCTTCGAGGACGTGCATCGCCAACTCACCGAGTGCGTGGGGCCCATCCCCTGGGTCCACTGTCGCAACTCGGCCGCGGCGTGGAATCCACTCGTCCAGGAATCGGTGTCCACCGCCGTCCGGGTGGGTGCGTCTCTCTACGGCATTCCCGGTCCAGGCGATGTGGAGACACCCTTCGAACCCGTCATGAGTCTCCGCAGCCAGGTCCTCTTCATGAAGGACGTTCCGGCGGGCACCTCGGTCGGATATGACGGCCGCTATGTCACGTCGGCGCCGACCCGCTTGGCGGTCTTGCCCGTGGGCTATCACGACGGTCTCCCCGCGGGCGCCAGTCCGGACGGTTTCGTGCTCATTCACGGCCGAAGAGCTCCGATTCGCGGCGCCGTCTCCATGGACTACACCACCGTCGACGTCACCCACATCCCCGGCTGCCGCACCGGAGACGTCGCCCTGGTCTTCGGTCGCGACGTGATGGGCGAGGCCCCCCTCAAGACGCTTGCCGAAAAAGCCCGCTCCAGCCCCTACGCCGTCACCTGCGGCATCGGCCGCCGCGTCCACCGCGTCTACCCTCATCCATGATCCGGTTGCAAGACGCGCATCCCCTTTCAGCGTCGATACCGAGGGGAGAAGAGCGATCCCGGGTCGAGTCGGTCGCCTTGACCTCGCCAAGGCCGCGGGTGTCGGCGGGCGACTTGCCCTCTGTCTTCGTCATCGCCGTGATCGGACCGAGCTCGACGGCCGATGTCCGAGGGCGAATTCGATTGCTCCGGGGGGCGGGGCTCCCTACCATGAGAAGGCCCGACGGAGCGGGCGGAATGCCACGCGGCTGAAAAGGGGAGGTCCGAGGAGTCTATGCGGCGATACGCCTTTCTGGCCACGTTCGTATTCCTCGTGGGGTTGGTCGCGTTGGACGCGAGCCTCCTTTTGCGCCCGGAAAAACTTTCCGGCGTTTTGACCCGATTGATCAACGACAATGTCCGGCTCTCCGTCGACTACCGGAGCATCGAGCCCATCTCTCCGACGGCGATCCGCATCTCGGGGATCACGATGCGGCGGGGAAAGAGGACGCGGGATTTGCTCTTCGAGTGCAAGTCGGTGACCGTTCATCTGGGTCTTTCCGGAATGATTCGCGGTAAACCGCAAGTGGAGCGGATCGAGATCGAGGGGCCGACGCTTCACCTCAAGTGGAATGAGGGCGGAGAGCTCCGATTCCCATCCATCCTGAAGGCGGACAAGCCCTTCTCCGGCGAACTGAACATCCCGCCGATCGGCATCCGCGACATGAACGTCGTGATCGAGAACGCTCCATTCTTCAAGAAGGACCATGTGGGACACGTTTCGGGGATCGCTCTCGATCTCGTGCCGACCCGCTCGAGGGATTTCCCCTATCGGGTTTCGGGCGGGATCGACGACCCCAGGTACGGCGCCTTTTCCATTCAAGGTGAATTCGGCGAGGCGAGGATGAGGGGCAAGGTCAAGCGCCCCGGATTCCGCTTGGAGCCGGCCTTGCTGGCGGGCTTCCATGACGACCTCCGCGCGGCTCTCAAGAACCTTCGCCAGGAGGGGTTGTTCGACCTCCAACTCGATCTCAGTGCCCGCGATCTCAAGGAGTCGATCTCTTGGACGGCGCGGATCGAGGCGCGCGGCGTCGGGTTGCAATACGGCGAGTGGCCCGGCCACGTCACGGACCTGGACGGAGTCTTCGTACTCGATGATCGGAGTCGGATCGAGCTGGAGGGGAACCTCTTCTTCCGGCTGGATGGGGCCAATGTGGAGGTCAACGACCTCCAGCTCGACCTGTCCAAGGATGGACTGCCCGGTCGGTGCGCGGGGAGTTTTCGCGGGCTGCTTCTTGGAGAGCAGTTCAACACGGACCTTGGAAACTACCCCAAGCCCTTTCCCGAAGTCAGCGACGTCTTGCGAGCCATCAGCGCCGAGGGCGAGATCGACGCCGATTTTCGGCTTGCATGGCCGGACGGCGACAATCACCGCGTGGCGGTCGACATCACCGTGCATTTCAACGGCGCCGATCTCGCCTATCGGGGGTTCGAGGAGGATGGCGCCGACGGCTATCCCTACCCGCTGAAGGACGTCACGGGGACGGTCCACATCTCGAACGACTCTCTCCGATTCAGCGACATTCGGCCGAAGGCGAGGGATCAGGACTTGGTGGCCGGGGGGTTCGTCTGGTACGGAAAAAACTCGTTTGGCTACGACGTACACATCCAAGGGCACGACCTCCGTTTGGATAAGACACTTCACGACGCGCTCCCGCCGGACGATCAGGCGGTGTTCGATGCCTATCAGCCCTCCGGCCCCTTCGATCTGGACCTCCGCATCCTTCTCCCTCAAGGGGACCCTGGTGGCCCGGACGTGAAAGTCACCGCCGACCTGAAGGGGTGCCGCGCCGTTCCCGAACGCATCCCGCTCGAGCTCGAGGACATTCGGGGGCAGCTTGTCTTCGGCGGCGACGAGGGCACTCGCATCAAGGGACTCATCGCGAAACGAGGCGATGCCAGGATTCAAGTGTCGGGGCTCGTCGATATGGAGATGGCCCTCACCGGAGGGGGCTACGATCTGGACGTGCGAGCTGCCGCCCTCGAAGTCGACGAAGATCTCTGTCGCGCCCTCGACCGGGAGTTCCCG
>CAZLGG010000066.1:0-22479 GCA_964559135.1 uncultured Planctomycetia bacterium | reverse complement strand
CGACGACCCATGTTCGCCGGCCATTCCCGATAGGAGGGGGCCCCCCAGGCCGGCCGAGGTTTTCCCCCATCAAACCGTCCCTCGGCCCTTCGAGTCTTGATTCTCCTTCTATTGGCCTCGACCGTGAGCGCCCAAACCGAGCTGCGATTGTTCACCGCCTCGCTCGACGTTGCCTTTCCTGGCCTGACGCCATCCGAAAGCGCGGCGAAGATCGCCAACGTTCGCGGTGTTTTGACGTTGGCGGAACAATTCGCCCTCAATGGCCCCCAACTCCCGTTGTCGACTCTTGGGGATTTCGGCATCAGTTCACGGGTGTGTGTCCTGGGTGCGGCGACGTTCGACACGACCACGGGCATCATGATCCCCCTGACCGAGAGCCCCATGTCGCCCAGAGTTTGATCCCGCCCAGCCCCCCGGCTGTTTATGACCGTGGTAGCGGCAAGATCATGCTTTAGCCCTATGTTCATCCTATTGATGACTTGGCCTCAGGAGCTCGAAGTGCGGAGTGTACCGTCTTGTCTTTGGCTAAGGAGTACGAAATGAAGTATGCCCAGATTTGCCAGAAGCTCTCGGACCTCTCCGAGCTGGCGTTGTCCGAGGTGGAACAGCAGCGCGCCGCCGACGACCTGAAGGCGAAGCTGGTCAAGGAGCGGCAATACGAAGCGGCGCACGCGTATGTCACGGCCCGCATCGAAGAATTCAAGGCTCTCTAATCGTCGAGCCGGGAGAAGGAACCTCGTCATGAAGACGTCCATCCGAACCATCGTCATCGCCCTGTTCTTGATTCATCTCTGCCCGGCGCAGACGCCGCTCCCGGCGTGGTATGCGAATTTGTTGAGTTTCCCGGCAGCGAGCTCGGCCCCGGAGCTGGCCCAGATCGATCGAGGGATGCTCGGCGGGGGGCCGATTTCGACAGGGGATGTCCTCATTCACGGATACATGGTGTGGCGCTATGCGGAAGATGGGACGTTGGCGGCCTTGAGCAATTCGTCTCAATGCGGCATC
This sequence comes from uncultured Planctomycetia bacterium, assembly GCA_964559135.1. Taxonomy (GTDB): domain Bacteria; phylum Planctomycetota; family DRQF01; genus DRQF01. The sequence continues at coordinate 21,474 of CAZLGG010000066.1, read as the reverse complement.
GATACGGGGCTGGCGAAGGTGTGGTCTCTCTCGGTGGCCCGGGTCCTCACCGGCACGCTGCCGAATCAACTCTTCGACGAAGTGGGTCTCGTGGTGGCTGGCCTCACGGCCAACGGCGTCTCGCGCGTCCTCTTCGGCGCCTGGCCGGAAGGCGCCCCCGCATCGTCCGTGACCTTCACCCCGCTGATCGCCGATGCTCCACCGGGAGAATACTACCTGTTTCCCGAGGTGGTCTATGGGAGCCTTTGGGTGGTCGAGGCCACCCATGGCGAGATTCGCCGCTACGTGGATTCGGATGGGGACGGTCTCCCGGATGCGATCTCCTCGGACATTCCCCTGGACATCGCGGCTCATAGCGATGAGGGCCTTTGGGTCGTCCGAGGCTTTTATCCCTACTTCGGACGCGTGGCGGTTCGGTGCATGTTCACCGACATCCGGCGGCGTCGAGTGGCGACCATTCGTTCCCGCAACGGAGCCCTGGAATTCGTCCGAGAAGGGGACGCTTCCCATGCGGGACGACGCCCCATGTTCGTCGGCCATCTCGCCTGGACGGGGCTTCAGAGGGTGAGGGTGGCCTATGAGCAAGGTCACGTGATCTCGATCCGTGATGCGGCCACGGGAAACGTGTTGGGAAAGGGGGTCGTGGCGGCTCCCTACAGGTTCGCGGAAGTGATTTTGAAACGGCCCTTGGTGCGCAACGCCGTCATCAAGCTGAAGAGCGAGACCGACGGCCGGGAGTCCCTTCCGGTCACGGTGCTCGACGCACCGAAGTCATTGGAGGTGTTCTCGGGATTCCCCTATTACGCTTCCAGCGGCGCCACGGTGATCCTCACCGGCACCGGATTCGGATCTCCGACGGAGCCCCGTGTGACCGTCAAGGGAGATCTCGGCGCCCATGGGAATTTCGTCGCACTGACGAGCTCCGTCATCGACGATGCCCGGCTGGCGGTGTCCCTGCCGCCGCTTCCGCCGGGAACCACCGTCGGTCAACGCACGGTCCTCGAAATCACGACCACCGCGGGCAACGTGTCCCGACGCCACTCCATGTGGGTCCTCCCGGACTGACTCTCGAGGCCCCCATCCCCACGCAGAAGGACCCGGAGACCGGGGACGGAGTTTCTCATGGAGTGTGGACGTTCTCGTCCCGCGAGGGGTATGTGGCGACGGCTGTCCTGTGAGGTCCTGACATCCGCGGCGCCGCATCGAATCGAAACCTTTCCGTCTCGTCGCCTCTCGCGTTATGCTATGGCCCCGCGAGTCCAGGCCTCTCTGCGAGACGATTCATGATCAAGACTCCACGTGCTTCCGGCGGTTTCACTCTCATCGAGCTGTTGGTCGTCATCACCATCATTCTGCTCCTGGCGAGCTGGGGTGTGACCCGTTTCATCGCCGCCCAGCGCGACGCCGAGCTGGCGAAGTCGGAAGACAACCTCAGTCAGATCTACTTCCATCTGAAGCGTTACGAGGAGAAGAAGCGGCGGCTGCCGTCCCAGTCCGGGCCGGATTTTCTCCTCGCGATCTGGGGCAAGCCCTTCCTCGAGAAGACGAAGAACAATGCCCAGATCTTCTTTTGCCCGTCCCTTTCGGCGCCGCCCCTCACCGACGACGAAGAAGTTCTCGAAGAGTGGGTGAACGCCGAGAACATCAGCTACACCGGACGCAACCAGGCGGACAAGGAATTTCGTGTCGGGCGGACGACTCAGGCCGGGGCCAGCAAGACCATCATCGCTTGCAATAAGCCCATCGTGAACGGTGAGATCCCTCACCACGGCCAGTACCTGGCCGTGGTCTATCTGAATGGGGTCACCGGCCACCTCGAAGCCACCCTGTGGGGCGAGGACCCGGATCTTCTGGTCGTGGGGCCCGACTCCCCTGTGGAGGCCGTGAGGGGGATCGCCTGGGAAGACCTCTGATCCGCGCCGGAACGCGCCGACGCGATCGCTCGCCTCAGAGGACCGCGTAGGAAAGGGTCGGGTCGAAGGGGAATCGCCGGATTTCCAGTTCATGGAGACCCACGGCGTCCATCACGGCAAGGGTCTCTCCGGGCCAGTTCTCCAGATTCAACTCATCGAAGGCGAGGACGGCGCCCCGCGGCATCCGAGGAAGGAACGCTTCCAGGGCGGCCCGCGTCGGCTCGTAGAGATCCATGTCCAGGTAGAGCAAGCTCACCACGGTGTGCGGTGCGTCTTCGAGGAAACGAGGGATGGTTTGGATGACGTCTCCCCGTACGAGGTCCACCTTCCCGATGTGGTTGAGGAACCGGTTCTGGTCGAACAGCCGAATGGCCTCTCGAATGTCATCCTCGGCATGGCTGGCCAGGCCCCCTTCCTTCGCGTGGGGCGACGTCGCCGTCCGGTCTTCGTCCGATGTGGACGGGAAGCCCTCGAAGGTGTCGAAGCCAATCACCTTTCTCTGGTAGTTGAGGGGTTCCAGGATGGCGCTGGCCTGGGCGAGGCTCATCAGCCCGCCTCCCAAGTAGACGCCGCATTCCACGATGGAGCCTTGCACCTCGAGCACCTCTCGCACCAATTCGAATCGCGTGATGAAACGGGTGAGAACCTGCCGCGGGACGTATTTGGTGAAGTTCTCCAGTTTCTCGATCGTGGCGCCCTGGCTGGATTCGAAGTAGGCGGCCACGCCCCGGCGATAGTCGATCTCCTTCGACGTCGAACGCCCCGCGTCGTGGATGCGGGAGGACTCTTTGGGCGTGTCGGTCATGGGCGTCTTCTCTCCGGGATGGTTCGCGCGGTCCGATGCCTCGGACGCTTCGATCTCAATATAGGTCAGGGGGAGGAGGAAGGCCCCGAGGTGGGGGGATGGGGGCCCGGCTCCGAGGATCCGGCGGGGAGCGAGGAAGAAAAAGGAAGGGAGCGTTCCGAGGAACACTCCCTTCCGTATCACCCAACACTTGCTCCGGCTTGCTAAAAGCCAAGTGTTCCGACCCCAAGGCCGGGACACGTCTTCCCCTATCGCAACGCCCGTACCATTCGGACTTTTTTTCCGCGTGCGCTTCCAAGGCGTGCGCTTTCAAGGCTTTGCGGTGCGAACTGCCGGTGCTGCCTCCCCACCGGGGGCACGAGAAACGTAAGCGATGTTTTACGACCGGCCCCGAGCGTCCCCACGGCGCTCCCGTGCGCCGACATCTTGGGGGGCGCTGAGGGCCGGTCTACAATCGGGCTTCGCAAAGGAGACTCCATGACCGCTTCCAAGACCGATACCGACCGCCTCCGCCATCTCGAGGGCAAGCGTGTCTTCATGGAGGATTTCGGCTGCCAGATGAACAAGAACGACGCGGAGCTGGTGGTGGGACGGCTCGGCCGCGCCGGTTGGTCGCGGGCGGAGCGCCCGGAAGAGGCCGACGTCGTGCTCTACTACACCTGTGCCGTCCGCGAGCACGCCGAGGAGCGGATCTACGGTCGGCTGGGCCACCTCAAACGGTTGAAGAAGGAACGCCCCGATCTGGTCATCGGCGTCATGGGCTGCATGGCCCAGAATCAAAAGGAGCGCATCTTCGAGCGCGCGCCTCACGTGGACCTCGTCGTGGGGACCTCCCGCTTCGAAGAGATTGCGGATTTTCTGGCGGACATCGAGCATCAGGACCGAGTCGTCGCTCTCGATCAGGGCGAAGTGGTCTACGAACGGGACATCCACGCGAGGCCAGTGCGTCACCAGGCCTACGTCACCGTGATGCGAGGGTGCGACAAGTTCTGCACGTTTTGCATCGTGCCGTTCACCCAGGGGAGGGAACGCAGCCGCCCGCCCGAGGAAATCGAGAGGGAAGTACGCGCCCTCGTGGACGACGGTGTTCAACAGGTGACTCTTCTCGGCCAGCGGGTCAACACCTATGGTTTGGATCTCAATCGAGGCGAGACTCTGGCGACGCTCCTTCAGCGTCTCGAAGCCATCCCGGGGCTCGGACGCCTTCAATTCATCACCTCTCACCCCACCCACATCGACGAGACGTTGATGCGCGTCATCCGGGACCATCCCGTCCACAGCCGATATCTTCACCTCCCCGTGCAGAGCGGTTCGGACCGCATGCTGAAGATCATGAATCGAGGTCACGACGTGGAGAGCTATCGCCGTACGATGGATATGGTCCGGCGCATCGTGCCCGACATGTCGTTGGCGACGGACTGGATCGTCGGCTTTCCCGGTGAGACCGACGAGGACTTCCAAGCCTCGGTCCAGTTACAAGAGGACATAGGCTTTCAGACCTCGTTCGTGTTCAAGTACAGCGATCGCAGCGGGACGAAGGCCAGCCGATCCATGCCGGACGACGTGCCGCAGGCGGTGAAGGAGGAGCGCAACCAGATCCTTCTGGCCCGGCAGCGAACGATCTCCGAGAGGCTCCACCGGGAAAGGGTCGGCACCGAACACACCATCCTGGTGGAAGGACCGTCGAAACGCGACGCGTCCAAGTGGTTCGGCCGGACGAGCCAGAACTGGATCGTCGTCTTCTCCGCCGAACGCGATTTCACCGGCCAGTTCGTGAGAGTGCGTGTGACGGACGTGACGGCTCTCACTCTTTTTGCCGAACTCGTTTGATGTCGGACTTGGATTGGCAGCCCCTCGTAGACGCGTGCCTCGATCTGGCGGAACGAGGCCGGGGGTTGGTCGAACCCAATCCCATGGTGGGAGCCGTCGTCGTGCGGGACGGGGAGATTTGCGGCCGCGGGTGGCATGGCCGGCTCGGAGGGCCTCATGCCGAGATCGTGGCGCTCGAAGACGCGGGTGAGGCGGCTCGCGGGGCCACGTTGCTGGTGAGTTTGGAGCCCTGTTGCACGGAGGGACGAACGCCGGCCTGCACCGGGGCGATCGTGAAGGCGGGAATCGCCAAGGTCGTCGTGGCGGCGATCGATCCGAACCCCCGGCATGGTGGGATGGGGCTGAAGCGTTTGCGGAAAGCAGGCGTCGCCGTGGAGGAATTCGGCGGCCCCGGTGCAGACCGTGCTCGCCGACTGATCGAGCCCTTTCGAAAATACATCACGGGCAGGCTCCCCTTCGTCGTCGCGAAGTGGGCTCAGACCCTCGATGGCCGGCTGGCCACCCATGCCGGCCATTCCCAGTGGATCACCTCGGAACCGGCGCGCACCCGCGCCCATGAGGAGCGTGCCCGCGCGGACGGAATCCTGGTGGGGATCGGGACCGTCCTCGCCGACAACCCCTCACTCACGACGCGCCTGGTGGAGGGCCGGAGCCCGCGGCGTTTCGTGCTCGATCCTCACGGGAAGATCCCGCTGGATGCCCGCGTCTTCGACCCGGCGACGGGGGGCGTGACGATGATCGTGCGAGAAGACTTGAAGCCCTCGCGTCGCCGGGCTTTGGCGGCCCGCGGAGCCTGGCTCATGGAGTTGCCCCCTCGCGACACGTTGGACCTGGCGGACGTGCTGGCCAGGATTCGCGCGGCCGGCATCGGTCGGTTGATGGTGGAGGGGGGCCCTCGGCTCCTCGGCCGTCTTCTCGAACGGCGTCTGGCCGACCGCATCCAGGTGCACATGGCGCCCAAGTTGCTCCTCGATGGGAAAGGACACTCCCTCGACGCCGTTCGGCCCGTGGCATCCATGGACGAAGCCTTGGACGTTCAGGATGTCGCCTGGGAGTCGGTGGGGCCGGATCTGATTCTCTCGGGCGTGCTCGAGAAGTCCTGCTATTGAACTCGTCTTCCCGACTGTCGTGACAAGCAGGGTGGGCGGTCCGGATCGGACAAGGTGCCCTCTACTGGGGCATTGACGGATCTCGACTCGTTCCCGAAGGCCCGGCTTGAAAGTGGACCAAGAAAAAAAACTTCCCGTCCGCCGGACTCGCCTACGCCTGTTGCCACCCACCAAGACGGTCGGCGAAGCGCAAAGGAGACGAGAAATCCGGAACCGACGCGGCTTTTGTTTCCCCCCTATAATGCGCGGCCTGGGGAGGACTCGTCATGCGGTTCGGTCTTCGACATGGGGCGGTGATGCTGTTGGTCGCGATCTGGGGGTGTGCCTCTCCATCGACGCGCGCTCCCGTCTCCGATCCGCCGTCTCTCGTCGAGAAGGTCGACGAGGCTCGCGACCTCGTGCGACGAGGGAGGGCGGATGCGGCACGTCCGCTGTTGGAGTCCCTGCTTGCCCTGGCGCCCCGCAGCGTTGCCGTTCATCGCGCCCTCCAGAACCTCCGAATGGCCGCCCATGAGAAGGAGTCCCTCACGCGGGAATATCGGGACCTTCGCGACGCGGCGCCCCGTGATCCCCTCTGGCACTACCTCTACGGTCGCCTCTTGCATCGGGTGGAGGACCAAGCGGTCGAATTCAGGCGCGCCCGCGCCCTGGCGCCGGATTGGGTCTGGGGCGTCTATGGGATGGCGTGGGTCGAGATGGCGGAGGGACGTCCGGAAAGAGCGATGCGATTCATCGATGAGGCTTTGAGTCTGGACCCCCACCATGCGTTGGCGCACCAGCTCAAGGGGAGAGCGCTGGCGGCCCTCCGTGACTTCGATCTCGCCGAGGTCGAGCTTCGCTATGCGGCGCGCCTCGATCGTCTTTCTTCCGCGCAGGCCTGGATCGCGCTGGCCGGAATCGCCGAGGCGCGGGGAGCACGCCTCGGTGAATTCGAGGCTCTCTCGCTGGCCCTCGATGTCGCACCCGAGGACGACGGAATCGTCGAGCGCCTCTTGGATTGGCTGGCGGATTCGGACTCGAGCGCGTTGCGCCTTTTGACCAGGGACCGTCTCGAGACGTACGTGGAGAAATGGCCCGACGTCGCGCCGGCCTCCCGTGTGCGCGCCCGACTGAGCCGCGCCGCCAGGGATCGCCGCGAGGAACTCGCGCGGTTGAAACGCGTCGTGGAGACGGGTGTCGTAACTCCCGACATTTCCAGGCAGCTTCGAGGTCTTGCCGCCGAGAGGGACCCAGGCGCCTGCTCGCTTTGGGTCCGCGGGTTGGGAGTGCCGGCAACCGAACTGGCACCGGGTCCGGCTGGGATCGTACGGTGCCTCGCGTCGCCCGAAGGCGCCAAGAGCGTTCCCTTGGCTTCGTGGCTGCGACGCCTCGATCGGGCCGGATGGCAGGAGGAGGCCCTGGACCTCGTCCGCGCGCTTCCGCCGTCGGCCATCGACGACGAAGCACGGGACGTGATCCGAATCTTGCGATCGCATGTCCGAGCGCTCGCGAAGCTCGAGCTGTTTGCGGCCGAAGTGGAGGCGGGGCTGCACTCGGGCGCCGCCTCCGACCTCGGCCTGTACATGAGGGCCATGGGCCACATCGTGGCGAAGGAGACCGGAGAGAGCCTGGGGAATGACGAGCCTCTACGAAGTTTCCCGTTCGTGGGGGAGATCCTCGACAGCTCCCGTCGCCCAGCGGGAAGCCTCAACGCCTATCTCGGCCGCCACGGCCAAGTGATGTTCGCCGGACGCCTGGCCGGAGGCACGAGTCAGGCGTTGCTGATGAATGTCATCAAGGGGCCTCTCGTGGAGAGACCGGAGGGATGGCCGGACGAACGCGGTATCCGTGGGTGGGTCGGTGAGGCCGTCCGCATCCGTCCCAAGGAGGACCTCTTCGGCGAGTCCGCGGGGCGCGCGCTGCTTCGCAGCTACTACCTCGACCTCGACGTGTTGCGTCCCTGGGCGGGGCGGTTGGAGCGGGAGGTGCGCGCCCTCACCGCGGAACAGAAGAAGCGCCTCGAGGCGACGGAGGGCCTGGAGGCTCACGGCGGGCGCGAGCGCCAAGACATGGCGCTTCCGTTGGATGCGGCCATGGCGTTGCGTTGGAGAGCGTTCCAACTCCACGGGCGGCTTCCCGTCGTCGGGAACGTCCACGCCCATGAGGTCGGGCATCTCTTCGATGCCCTGGAGTTCATCCCCCTTGGTGATCACATCCTCTCCAATCTCTTGTTGGCCCTTCAGGGTGGGTTCAGCGCCGAAGGTATCATGTCCTATCTCGAGGAGTCCGCTGAGGCCCACGCTCTCGTTCACGGCCCGTCCCCGCACCTCGTCTTGGCCGAGATGATCGATGCCCTCCCGCGCACCGCGGAGGCCGGTCCCCACAGCCGTGGCTACCGGCGACTCCTGGGGCGGTTCCTTGCGGAGTTGGATCGCCGCCTGGACGAGTTCCCTGCGCTGCGGAACGACCACACGTTGCTCCACCAGTTGCATCGGTTGAGTGAAGAAGAGATCCGCGATCTGGCCTCCGCCCTCGACTGACCTACGCGGGGTGCAACGGAAGGGTATGAAGAGCCATTTCTCCGCTCCGGGTTGGCGCGTGGCTCGGATTCCAACTTTGGGTTACGCTCTCGACCTACTCGTCGGAGAAAGAATCCATGTCCACCTCTACGTTCCGCCGCGGCGCTTTTCTCGTCGGTCTCGTCCTTCTCGTCACATGGGGGCTCCGTCCCGGGCGGGGCGAGGAGGGGCAGTGGCCCCTCAGTCGCATCGGAAGTCTCGATCTGAAAGCGAAGGGCATCGAGATCCCCGCCTCCGAGATCTGGAACTCGTCGCGGGCGAGCCTCGTCGATGCCGTCTGTCGGGTCGGCGGCGCCACCGGTTCCTTCGTGTCCTCCGACGGATTGATCCTCACGAATCACCACGTCGCGTTTCGCGGTGTGCAGTCGATCAGCACGCCGGAGAACAACTACCTGAGGGATGGGTTCGCGGCCAAGAACAAAAAGGACGAGCGGTCGGCCCGCGGTTACACGTGTCGCATCACCGTGGGATACAGGGATGTTTCCGCCGAGGTGCTCGCCGCCGGCGAGAAGGTCGATGACCCGGCGGCCCGGAGTCGCGCCGTTCGGGCAGCGATGGAGCGGATCGCCAAGAAGGCCGAGAAGGAAAACGACGGCCTCACCGCCGAGGTTTCGGAGATGTTCCAGGGGTCGAGTTACGTCCTTTTCCTTTACCAGGTGATTCGCGACGTGCGCCTTGTGTGCGTCCCACCTCGTGCCGTGGGTGAGTACGGGGGAGAGGAAGACAACTGGGTCTGGCCCCGGCACACCGGTGATTTCGCATTCTTGCGCGCCTACGTCGCTCCCGACGGGACTCCGGCCGCCTATAGCCCCGACAACGTCCCCTTCCACCCCAAGCGCTGGTTGGAGGTGAACCCCAAGGGAGTGTCCGAGGGGGATGCCGTCTTCCTCCTGGGTTACCCGGGGCGCACCTACCGTCATCAGAGCTCCTGGTTTCTCGAGGTCGAGGAGCGCATTCGCCTTCCCTTCTACTCGGGCCTTTTCGCCGAGGAGATCGACGCCATGGAGGATGCGTCCGCGAAGGATCCGGCCGCGGCTCTCGCCCTCTCCACGGAGATCAAGGGCAAGGCCAACGTGGAGAAGAACTTCCGGGGCAAACTCCTCGGGATGAAACGCCTCGGCCTCGTTCAGAAGCGCCGCAACGAAGAGTTGGAGATGATGGACTACATCGAAGCCGATCCGGCCCGGGGCAAGCAGATCGGCGACGTGCTCGGAGATCTCGAGGCCATCTATCGGGAGATCCTCGCGGAGGGCGTGGAGCCCCATCTCCTGGGACGTCTGACCCGCGACTGCAAGGGCATGATCTTGGCCCGGGACGTGATGGCGGGCGCGGCGTTCCGAATGCGTCCCAATGAGAGACGCCCCGCCATCTGGAAGGAGGGGGCCGAGGACAAGCGCCGGGAGCGATGGGAGGGCATGCTGACCACCCACTACGAAGACGTGGACGTACGGATTCTGGCGGCGATTTTGCGGCGGATCGTCGCGGTCGCCGATGCACAGGAGGACTCGGAATGGCTGTCCGAGGTCCTGTCGTGGATGGAGCGCCACGGACCCGAAGGAAAGGGGCGCGACGCCTTGGCCGTCGCCCGGGCCGTTCACGGGAAATCCCGCCTCTTCGACCCGGCGGCGCTGGAGGAGCTGATTCGAAAGAAGCCGGAAGACGTCCTTCGAGCCGGCGACCCCTTCGTGGAACTCTCCTTCATCATCCAGGGTCCGATGCAGACGTTTCGGCGCAACGCGGCCGTGAGGCGGGGCAAACTCGACCCGGTGATGGCTCGCTACATCGCCGCGCGCCAGCTCTATCGGCAGGAGGATTTTTGCCCGGATGCCAACAGCACGCTTCGCATGACGACAGGCCACATTCGCGGATACTCCCCACGGGACGCAGTTTGGTCGAAGCCGTTCACGACGCTCCGCGGGGTCGTCGAGAAGAATCGAGGAGAGGAGCCCTTCAAGGCTCCAGGGCGGCTCGTGAAGCTGTGGGAATCCAAGGATTTCGGTGACTACGCATCCCCTGATCTGAAGGACGTGCCGGTGGGTATCCTTTACGACACGGACACGACCGGCGGTAATTCGGGCTCACCGGTGATGGACGGCAAGGGGAGGTTGGTGGGGGTCAACTTCGACCGCTGCTTCGAGGCCACCATCAACGACTATCAGTGGAGCGAGGACTACTCGCGCTCCATCGGTGTGGATATTCGGTACGTCCTCTGGGTGACCGAAAAGCTCATGAATGCCCAGTGGGTCGTGAAGGAACTCGTCAGCCGCTGAGGTCGTCGGGAGACACGGCGTCACGCTCCCGAGGAGAATGTGTCCAGAAACCCTTCGCTCGCCTCCTCGATCAGGTCCAAGACCCGTTCGAACCCGGCTTCACCGACGTAGGGATCGGGGACCTCTCGCGGTCCGCCGTCGGGGCCGTACTCGAGAAAGAGCTTCAGGGTCCCCGCGAAACCGCGAGGCCGTATGTTCTCCATGATCTCGACGTTCGATGCGTCCATGCAGAGAATGTACTCGAAGATCTGGAAGTCCTCCGGTTCGACGGGACGCGCCACGTGCTCCGAGAGGTCGTAGCCACGTGACCGCGCAGCGGCCGCCGAACGGGAATCCGCGCCGCGACCGCGACTCCACGGATTCGTTCCCGCCGATGCGATGTTGAGAGTCTCGTCGTCCCAGCCCCGTGCGAGGGCCTTGGAGCGCAAGACGTATTCGGCGGTCGGAGACCGACAGATATTTCCGGTGCATACGAAGAGAACGCTGAGTTTCGCGGTCATTTGATCTTTCCCACTCGGATCGTCGGTAACACCTGGAGCTCGATCAGGTCCTCGGAGAACCACGGGCGTCGGCTGAGAAAAAGGACGGGTGCGAACTCCCCGACCTGCCCCGGTCCGATGCCGGGCACGATGATTTCGACACTCTCACCCGCCGCAATGCCACCTCGCGGCAGGAATCGGTGCAGCATGTATTGATCTCCCTGAGGGACGAGAAGGTTTCCGGTGGCGAGATCGCGGAAAACGATCCCCAGGCGCAACCCGTGAAACCAGGGCCCTCCAGGAATCGGATCCTTGCCGGTGTTGCGGACCTCGACGCGCGCGACGACGGGACGGCCGATCCATTCCATGTTTCCGACAGGGTCGAGAACGCGGGCCTCGAGTTTCGCGGCGGCCGGATCAACGATCACCCGTGCGTTCGCCTCGAGAACGCGGTCCAGGCCACGTGCGTATCGCCTGACCCAAGCGGAAGGCTCCGGACCGAGCAAAGGGGACAGGGTCGCCCGAGCTCCCGCGGCGTCATGGGTCACGGCGAGGAGTCGCGCGAAGTGGATCTCGAGAAGCGGATGCTCGAACTCGAGGTCATGGGCGGCCGTCAGGGCGTCGCGATAAAAGCGCACGGCCTCCTCGAAATGCTGATCTCGTGTCGCGGTATCACCCAGGATTTCCAAATCCGTCATCGCCAGGCCGGCCTGCATCCGTTTGTCCGTCATGCGCCGCAAGAGGCTTGCGCGGGCCTTGCGCTGGACGACGGCCTCCTGGGAGCGCGCGAGGCGAAGGAGAAGGAGTGTCGACGCTTCCGAGTTGCGTCCCGCTGCGACTTGGGCCGCGGCCAACTCCGGTCCCGGCTGATGGAGTGCCACGTTGAAGGCGTCGATGCGGTCCAGGATTTCGAGCGAAAACTCGCCGTATCGCAGTGCCTCGAGGGCCTCGATGGCTTCCGTCACGGCGACCGAGTCGATGAGGTCCAGTGCGGCCAACAGATAGGGTGTGGCGGAGACTTCGCCGATGTGCGCGAGGGCAGGGGCTGCATAGAACCTCCAGTCCTGAGGTCCTGTTCTGAAGCCCTCCAGGAGTTTCGTCCGTCCCGTCGGGTCCCCGTGCATGGCCAACCATCGGCTGGCGCCCCATGAGATCTGTGTATAGGGAGCGGCGACGCAACGGCGCATGTATTCCGTCAGGTCCTTGTCCGGGATGGCTGTCAGGATGGCAAAGGTGTTGGCGCGAAAGACCTCGCTCCGCCGAGAGTCCAGGCTGATGCGGCTCAGAGCCCGTCGAACGCGCGCCAGGCGCGCCGAGCCGAACAGGGCCGCCGCGGCCGCATCGTAACGTCGATCCTTACCGAAGGTGAGCCGCAAGAAATCCGCGATGGCGCGATCATCGTCGTCCGGGTCGTGGTTTTCCAGAGCCTTGATCACCTCATCCATCTGCTCGACCTTGCGGGCCTCGACGTCCTTGCGGTCATCCGCAGCGTTCAGGAAGCCGTCGAAGTAGCGATCCAGGGCTTGCATGAAACCGAGCGCGCGTTGCTGGGCTGGTTGCTCCGGGTCAAAAACGTCCTGGAGTTCCTGGGGATCGGACAGCAGGTCGTAGACCTGCGCGGACGGATCGCCCGCATACCGAATGACCTTGAGGCCGTCGAAAACCAGGCACCGCTGCATCTCCTTGCCGGGAATGCGGCTGCGAGGGAAGAGCTCCGAGTAGCTGAAGTCGACCCAATCCGTCACCCTCGTCTTTCCAGCAAGAAGGCCCGTCAGATCCCGGCCCATGCGCCTGTGGTGATCTTTGACCCCGAGCAGTGACAGGAGGGTGGGGCAGATGTCGACGATGTTCGCCATCGCTTCGACGTTTCGAGGAGAAAGGCCCGGCGCCCTCACGAACAGCGGAACCCGGATCTCCTCTTCGAAGAGATTGTTGTTGTGGAACGTGGCGAAGTGCTCGCTGAAGGATTCGCCGTGATCCGCCAGAAAAACGACGATCGTGTTGCGGCTCAGGTCTCCATCGAGGAGCCGATCAATGAGCGGCTGCATGTGGTGGTCCATGTAGGCCACCTCTCCGCGGTAGAGATCCCACGGAGAATTGCCGAAGTCGAATTCCGCGTGGGGGCGATATGCGTCGTGAGGGTCGAGGTAGTGAACCCAAAGAAAGAAGGGACGATCGGTCGGGCGTTCGTCGATGAGTTTCATGGCCCACGACGTTACGGCGGGCGCCTGTAATCCTGTCTCGTTGCGGGCCGGATTGAACACCTCGAACCCGTCCGTCGTGTGACCAAACGTGACGCGATTGGCGATGCCTGCGCGGTTGAAGGCCGTGACGGCCCACGTGGCCCAACCCTCTTCCCTGAGAACCTCGGCAATGGAAAGATCGGGCGGGAGTTCGAAGGCTGCGTCGAGTGTCGCCGCGCGCGCCGGTGTCCACCTTGGGTAATAGCCCGTCAACATGCTCGAGTAGGCGTACTTGCTCGTGGGATAGGGCGTGTAGGAGCTTCGAAACGTGACGCTCGCTCCCGCCAGTCGATCGATGTTGGGAGTGATGGAGTGACCGGTGTCGTCCGGCCCCACGACATCCCTGCGTAGCGTGTCCGCGGCGATGACGACGACGTTGAACTTCCGGCGTTTCGCAGACAGAAGTGCATCCAGATCCGCCGCGGGCGCGCCGCTCGGAAACGCATGACGCATGAGATCCGCGACGTCCCCCATGGGGAGGGGCTGAAGGCGTGCCAATCGCTCCAGGATGATGCGTTCGACGAGAGGGGCGACGCGCCGGGTGACGGGAAAGCGCCCCTCGGAAGTGCGAGACCTGAGAGCGTGGACGGCGACCGTGCGACGCAATCGCACCTGCCATGCGAGGCCGCCGCCGACGCCCGCCGCGAGGACCAAGCCCACGAGAATGGCCGAACGCGGCGCACGGTCCTGGAGGGAGCCGAGGATGTCGATCCAAAAGAGGATGTGGCAGCCGAACTCTACGATGGAAAGCAGCGCGTGCTGATCCGCGTATCCCTCGGCGTAGTAATGCAGATTGATCCAATGGGCCGCGAGTGCGCACGCTCCGAGGACGATGGGCCACGCGAGGCGTGAAACGAGCGATCGCCGACTCACCTCGTGAAACGCGAATCGGAACGACCACGCCACCCACGCGGTGGCGAGCAACACGAGGACAAGGCGTGTCGACCAACGGATCCATTCGATGTGGTTCCAGGTTCTCGCCCATTCTCCGTCGAACAGCTTCCAGTTGAACCACGTCACGGTGGAGGCAACGACAACGAAGATCAAAGCGGCGCCACAACGGCGTGCCGTGCGTGCCGAGAGGCGGCGCAGCATCGCCACGGTACCCCAGACGCCGAAGCCCAGAACTCCGGAGGGGAAAAGGAGCGTGGTCATGATGAAACGGAAGAGGCCGTCCGGCTCGTTCCGTCCCCCCGCCACCGCACGGCCGAACCCCCACTCCGTCAGTCCCAGGGTGAGGCCGGCCATGAGAACCACGAGCCCCGCCGTGGCGGGAGTGAAGAAGGTCACGCGCGCCGCGGGAACGGCATCGAGGTCTCCGGACTCGACTGTCGCTGGAGGCGCCATCTGGTGGCGCCCGTAGAGATCCTTCGTCCTCTGGGTCATTGCGTCATCCGGACTCCGCTCGCCCACATCTCCCCAGGGCCTGGGGGCCGCGGTCGCGGCGAGGCCGTCGGTGTTCTACTGTTTTCCCGAGTCCGCGAGAAGCCGCGGAGAGCCGGGGTGACGTAGGAGCATTCTCCTCCCCACGGCCATGTATCGACTTTCCGCGGGACCTTGCTGGGCAGCATCCTGGAAGGTCGGGTCTCGCGGAAGGGAGAATCTTCCGATATACCACCAGGGAGACCTCCCCAATCCCGGGTAGGCGGAGAAAGAGCCGAAAATGAAGATTCTCCAGGTCGTACACGGCTTTCTGCCTCAGTTTCGTGGCGGCACGGAACTCTACCTCCTGGGGCTCGCCCGCGAACTGAGGCGGCTCGGCCACGACGTCGAAATCGTCACGGGGACGACGCACGTCGCGGATGAGCCGAAGATCGACAGGTTCGTTCACGACGGTTTCCCGATCCACAAGATCGTGTTGTCGGGGAGCTATCTCGAGCACTGGACGCGGTCGCTTTGCCCCGACGCATCGTCGCTGTTTCGGGACGTCTTGAAATCCGTGCACCCGGACGTCGTTCACATCCAGCACTGGTACCGCCTCTCTCGCGATCTGGCGGAACAGGCGACACGCCTGGATGTGCCCGTCGTTTGCACCTTGCACGATCTGTGGACGTCGTGCCCTCGCATCTTTCGGATTCGAGACGAGAGCTTTTGCGAGCGACCCCTTGGCAGCGAGAGCTGCTCGGACTGCGTGCCTCGGTTCCCGTGGATGGACGATTCCATGACGGCCCGGGAAATCGACCTGTTCCGAGATGACTTCATCCAGGAGTTGGCGCTCGCTCGACGCATCATCGTACCGAGTCAGGCTCATGGCGACCTCGTTCGGTCGGTGCTTCCTGTCGACGAGGCCCGCATTCATGTTCTGCCGCACGGGACGATCACCGGGCTGGGAAGTGAGAACCGCCCGCCGCTGACGTTTGCCGCGAGGCCTCCCCGCGAGAATGACGACGACTTTCCGATCCGCCTCGGGATGTGGGGGCACCTTTTCCACATGAAAGGCGCGCATCTCCTTCTCGAGGCGATGGCGGAGATTCGCCGCAAGGACCGCTTCGAGATCCACATCTGGGGCGAGGTCATCGAGCCGGCCTACAAGGAGCGGCTCGAGGAATTGTCGGTGGGGTTGAACGTCCATTGGCACGGTGCGTATCAGCCGCCGGACCTGGCGAAGACTCCGCTGGACGTGGCCGTCATCCCGAGTCTTTGCGCCGAGTCCTTTTCCTTCGTCCTCGACGAGGCCTTCGCTCTGGGGTTGCCCGCGATCGTCTCGGATCGAGGAGCGCTGGCCGAGAGGGTCGGCGAGGCGGGGGCCGTGTTCGAGGCGGAGTCGTCGAAGAGCCTATCTTCCGTGCTCATCGACCTCATCCGCCGACCGCGTCGCATCGCCGCTTGGCGGGAGGCGATCCCCGACCTCGTGGGCATGGATTGGCACGCCAGGGAAATGGGGCGCCTGTACGAGAAAGTGGTCCGTGAGGGCGCGCCCCTGGAGGGGCCTGGGACCGATCTGCTCGAACGAAGACTCCGACATCTCGCACGACTCCAGCGGGAGAGCGAGGCTTTGATGTTCGGGTATCTCGGGCACATCAAGCGGGAACAGGGCCGCGGTGACCACTACGAAGGAGTGGTCAAGGAGATGATCGCCAAGGAGATCCGCATGGGCGCCGCGAAGGCCCACGCGGAAGACGAGGCGCGTCGTCTCGAGGCTCAGCTTCGTGGTCTCCGGGACGAGATCCGAGCCCAGTCCGCCGATCTCGAAGCGATGGACGGCGACCTCGCACTCATGGATCGGGAATTGAAGGCCAGGGAGGCGCGCATCGAGGAACGTGACCGACTGCTGGAGGCCTTGGGCCTGGAGATCGAGTGGTTGAGAGAGGTGCTCCTGCTCGTGGAAGAGGACGAACCCCGCTTGCCTCCCGCCCTCGACCAGATCCCGGAAACGTCCGTCCACGTCCCCAGGCTCGGCTCCATGGAAGGGGTTCGTTCCATGGATGAGCAGTTGGCTCGCGGTTTCTTGAAGACGTTGCGCGGTATGCGGGAGGGGCGCAGATTCGTCTCGGACCACCTCGCGAAGAAAGATCGCGTCATCACTCGCTTGGCGGAGATGGTGGAGGAGATGCGGCGAGCGTTCACCGCCATTCTCGGTAGCGACGATGACTTCGAGGTGATCGAGGGAGGGAAGGATGCCATTGGCGACATCGACGTCCCCGGTCTGGGAGGTTTGGAGATTGCCCGGGGTGTGAATCTCGATCTCGCCCGCGAGGCCTTGACCCAAGTGGCCCAACTGAGGCGATCCCTCGAGGCCGCGGAAACCCGGGCCGCCCTTCAAACCCCTGACGGCATGAATCCACAGGAATTGCCATCCGACTCCGAAAACGTCTGACGTCTCAGGTGGGAACGATGGCGGGGAGATGAACGATTCGCCACCGACCGCGTTCCCGGGTCACCGCCACGAGGTCGATGCGGAGGTGCTGTTGCGACAGCCCTTCCCGCCGTGCATAGGCGCGGGCGGCGCGCCGCAAAGCCCTGGCCTTGGGTCCGTCGATGGATTCTATGGCTGTCGGCAGATCTCGGGCGCGGAACCGGACCTCGACGCAGACGAGGACGCGGCCTTGGACGGCTACGATGTCGATCTCGTCGCGCCCGATGCGGGCGTTTTGCTCCGCGATGCGAAATCTTCGGGTTTTCAAAAAGCGAGCGGCTTGTCGCTCGGCTCGCCGCCACATGCTGAAGGGATTCGAAACCATGGGGAGCCTCCCATGGTGGGACGGAATCTCAGGAGTTCCCGTTGCCCTCTTTTTTTCCGAGAATCTGGATCACTGTGGACTTGAGGACCGGAATCTTGGTGCCGCCGAAGTCCAGGACGACCTTTTCCGCGTCCGCGGAATGAACTTTTCCTATGATTCCCGCCTGGGTCAGCACCTTGTCCCCCTTCTTGAGGTTGTCGAGCATCTCCGCCTTGCGCTTTTTCTCCTTGCGCCCGGGGAGGATGACCAGGAAGACCCAGACGACTCCGATCATCAGGAAAAGCGTCAGGGGGTTCTGAAAGAGCCCTCCCTGGGGTTTCTGCTCCTCGGCGAGCAGGGTTAGGATCAGACCCTCGAACATGGTTGGCATCTCCCTTGTTGCGCCGACGACGGTCAGCGACGCATCCTATGAGCGGCGATGATGGGCGGCAAGCAGGGGCGGAGGACGGAGGTCCCATGGTTCCCAAGGAGCGAATCGTCTGTGCGATGAGCGGTGGCGTGGATTCCAGCGTCGCGGCGGCGCTCCTCGTCCGGCAAGGCTTCGACGTCGTGGGGCTCTACATGCGCAACGGCATCGAAGCGGGCGATGCCGCCCGCCGGGGCAAGCAGGGATGTTGTTCCCTCGAGGACTCGATGGATGCGCGCCGCGTCGCCGACGCTCTGGGAATCCCCTTTTACGTGCTCAATCTCGCCCAGGAGTTCGAGGCCATCATCACGGGTTTTCTGGATGAGTACGACCGCGGCCGCACGCCGAATCCCTGCATCCAGTGCAACCGCCGCCTCAAGTTCGGGCGTCTTCTGGACTATGCGAATTCCCTGGGAGCCTCGTCCGTCGCCACGGGTCACTACGCACGGGTCCGGCGCAGCGGAGATCGACTTGCGATCTCGCGCGCGGCCGACCTTTCCAAGGACCAATCCTACGTGCTCTTCCCTCTGGAGCAGGACGCTCTGGCCCGCTGCCGTTTTCCGCTGGGTGAGATGACCAAGGACTCGGTGAGGGAACTCGCTCGCGACATGGGACTGCGGGTCTTCGACAAGCCGGACAGCCAGGAGATCTGCTTTGTCCCTGGAGGGGACTACCGCGCCCTGGTTCGCGAGCGGCGACCGGAGAATCTGGGGGCTGGTGACATCGTCGACGAACAGGGCAACGTCCTCGGACGACACGAAGGCTACCAGCTCTTCACGATCGGCCAGCGGAGAGGGTTCGGGCGGAGTTTCGGTCGACCCGTCTATGTCTTGGACATCGACCCGCACTCCCATCGGGTCACGGTCGGCGACTTCGACGCTCTCCTCTCGGGAGGACTCACCCTGAACGCTCCGGTGTACCAAGGGCACGCCCCGCTTGCTGCCGGGGAGGTGCTCGAGGGGACGGTGAAGGTTCGATACCGCCACGATCCCTCGCCGGCCCGTGCCGTGGGGCGCGATGGGGGAGGCATCGACGTGCGTTTTCTGACGCCCGTGCGGGCCGTCACTCCAGGCCAGGCCGCCGTTTTCTATCGTGACGGCGCGGTCGCTTTCGGCGGCTACATCGATGCGGTCCTGGGAAGGGACGCCGTCGCCTCGTGATCGTCGCCGCGTCCTGGACGATCGGCATCGGACTCATGGTTCTTTTGGGATGGCTCCGCCGGCGTGGGGCGCCGGGAGCTCGACGGTGGCATCTGACGGTGGTTCTCCTGGGTGGGATCGCTTTCGCCTTGGGGTGGGGACCCCGCGGCGGACTCGGTGAGGAGACGCCGGTGGTCGATGTGGTCGTCCTCGATGTCTCGCGCAGCGTGGGCTCCGACCCCCAACGCCTGTTGGATTTCGACCTGTGGGGCGACGATGCGGACGACCGTTTGCTCGTCCTTGCCGCGGCGAGGAGGCCGCGGCTGCTCTACGACGGGGCGGCGGAAGGTTTCGAGGCTTGGAGACTCCGGCGGGAGGTCGGTCCCCTCATTCCCGAGGACCTCCGGAACGAGGCCCGGCTGGATCGCGCTTTGGTGTGGGCCGCGGATCGCTTGGCGCCCGGCAGTCGGGTGCGGATGACTCTGGTCAGCGACGGCGGCGCCGATTTCGAGCGCCTCGCCTTCGCGGCCTCGCGGATTCCTCTTCGCCTCGAGAACGCCCGATATGTTCCGGCGCCTCCCTCGCGCGAGGAAAATCTCGCCCTCTTCCGTGTCGGCCCCGCTCCTCGGGCGCGGGCGGGCGCCCGCGCGACCGTGGAGATGGAGGTCCGGGGAAGGGTCGCCGTTCCGCGAACCGTCACCGCTCGCTGGGGCGACGGGCCGGCGACCCCGTTCACGTTTCGCCCGGGGCAGCATTCCATCCGCATCGTTCTGGAACTGGATCGAGCGCCGTCCGCGTCGTCTTGGATCGACGCGACCCTCGAGGGCACCGAAGGATTCGACGCCGTGCGGAACGACGATCGTCGGCGTGTCCCGCTCCTCGTCGAGGGGGGGCGCCCCCGGGTTCTCCGTGTCGGCGAGACCTTGCAGGCCTGGGGGGCGGACCTTCCCGACTTCGCCGACGGTCTCGACGAGATCCAATCGCCGGGGCAGGCCGGGCGACGGCTCGCCACGGCGGATCTGGTGGTCCTGGAGGATCTCCCCTGGCATC
The DNA here is from genome assembly GCA_964559135.1 of uncultured Planctomycetia bacterium. Classification (GTDB taxonomy): domain Bacteria; phylum Planctomycetota; family DRQF01; genus DRQF01. The sequence goes on along the minus strand of CAZLGG010000066.1, from coordinate 1,491 downwards.
TCCCGGGGCGATCACCGTCGCCCGACGTGCGGGACTTCGCACGGGCGCTGAGATCCTGGGTGGGTGGCGGTGGCGGGTTGCTTCTCCTGGGGGCCCGCCGAGCGTTCGCCCTCGGCGGCTGGGATGGCGGCCCCCTCGACGCCCTGAGCCCCGTGGCCTCTCGCCCGCCCCGATCCCCCCGCTGGATCCAGGTTCTCCTGGACCGATCGGGCAGCATGGCGGACGGCCGGTTCGCGGCGGCTGCGGGAGCGGTTCGGGGGCTCTTCAGCCGGATCGAGGACCAGGATCGCCTGCGCGTTCTGCTCTTCGGCTCCGATCTCGAGGAGGCGACTTTTCGACCGGGCGAGGAGGCCGCCCTGGCCGAATTCCTGGGCAAGGTTCATCCTTCGGGCGGCACGCGACTGGGCCCCGCTCTAAGCGCCGCTCTCGAGGCTCAGCCTCCGGAGGGTGCGGAGTCCCTGGTCTTTCTCCTGACCGACGCGGAGGACCCGACGGCTTGGACGGCCGAGAACCGGAGCCGCTGGCGTCGGCTGCTGGCGGAGAGGCATCACGATGTCTTCGTCTTCTGGTTCGACCGCGCCGACCGCTGGCGCGCGCCTCTTCTCGAGCTGGTCCGGAATCGCGACGATCACCTGATCCAAGTCGATGACTTCGGCGTCCTTCTGCAGCCTTTTCTGGAGGCGACGCAGAAGGATCTTCTCATCGCGCCCGCGACGGTCGCGTGGGAGGACGGTCCGGTGGTTCGGGTCCCTCGCCTCTTGCGAACGCGCGCCCGCGACGAGGCTCGCGTCGAGGCCGTCGGTTCGGACGGCGTACCGGCTTGGGCGGAGGTGATGCGCGGAGCAGGTCGCGTCGCGGCCGCACCCGTGGATGTCGGGGCGTTGGCGACTCTTTTCGGCGGGAAGGAGCGCCTGGTCGCTCGGCTCTTGGCCTTGATGCCGTCCCGCGCGTCCGGAGTCCGGGAACTCTCTCTCCGCATGGGCGACGACGGCCTCACGTGGGGGATCGACGATGTGCCCGTGGATCGAGGGCATCTCGTGCTTCAGTTGGGCGAAACGACCTTTCCCCTCGACGCGAAGGGGCCGAAGCGCTACGGCGCGCCCGCCCCGGAACCCTTGCCCCCGGCCGGATTCGGCTTCGTCCGCACGCCGTCAGGGGAGGTTCGGCACCGAATCGTCTGGAGCGGGTCCGATGGGCGAGATCCTCGTCCTGCCGTCGCCGACGCCGCCTCCCGCTGGTCCGAGGCCCTCGGTGTCCTGGAAGCTGCTCCGCCCCGGGCCGGCTCGTCCCTTCTGCTCGGGTTGCTCACCCTCATCGCGTTCCTGTGGCATGTGGTCCTGAGGTCGCTCGGTCGCTGACCCCCGACGCTCTCGTTTTTTCTCTGGCCGCGGGACGTCCCCGTCCCGCCGAACCGCGCCGAAGCCTCCTTCCCCTGGATATCCGGGACGTCCTCGTCCCGCCCGTGCCAGGGTTGGCGAGGAAGCGTTCGGA
>CAZLGG010000065.1:0-22590 GCA_964559135.1 uncultured Planctomycetia bacterium | reverse complement strand
TCGTCTTCAACATCGTGACGATCTTCGACCCGGATGAGAAATTTCGACGCGCCCGCGCCAACGAGAACGACGGCGGGCTGCTGCGCTGGGTCTACGACAACAAGTTCAGGGAGCGGGGGCATCTCGTCGGGTATCGCAACGGAGAGAACTTCACGTACGCAGCGGCGGATCTTACGGACGGGTACAACAAGGCGAAGGCGAGCGAGGTGATCCGCCAGTTCGTGTATCTGCGTGGCAGGCGAGAATTCATCATCGTGTTCGATCGAGTTCGTTCGACCAAGGCGAGTTTCGCCAAGCATTTCATGTTGCACGTGCCGACGCGCCCCACGGTGTCCGGAAAGGTTTCGGGCGAGGTTCCCAACCACGTCGTCGAGTATCGCGGCGAGCCCCTCGTGGCGACCTGGTTGAGTCTTCCGGGGGACTACGGCGAAGGGCGCGAGGTGTTGTCGGACGGTCGAAGTCGCATGTTCATGAGGACACTTCTTCCAAGGCGTGCCGTCCTGACCGTGCGAGGCGGCGAGGGACATGACGCCTGGGGACACCCGTTGGAGAAGTCCGCACAGTACAACCACGACCGTGCCGGTGGGCGCCGCCGGAAGAAGACGCCGATCGCGCCCTGGCGCCTCGAGGTGGCGGCTCCACGTTCCCGGCAGACCTATTTCCTTCACGTCTTCGAGATCGCCGACGAGAAGACCCAAAAGATGCAGCCGGTCGAGCTGGTCGAAACGGATTCCCGCGTGGGTCTGCGGATCGGAGGGACGCGCTCCCGCTGGGAGGTCAGCTTCTCGAAGAGCGGCTCCCCATCCGCGACGCTGGGATCACCCGAGCGGAATTCCATCAAGTTGAAGTCCGCGCTCGTCCTGCATCCCCAGTACGACATCTGGGAGGAGCTCACGGGGACCTCCAAGCGTAGGTAGGGCGGGACGCGACACGCCGTGGAGAGGCCCCGGTGGAATCAGGCTTCGGCGGGATCGCCGACGTCGACGATCAGGATCATGCGGTCCTCGGAGCCCGTGTTCTCGACGGAATGCAGGGAGGTCGTGTTGAAAACGACGGTTTCACCGGGGCGATGGGCATGCTGGACGCCGTCGACCCAAAGGTTGCAACCCTCGCCGGCCACGAGGCCCAGGTGAATACGGCAGATGGCCCGGTCGTAGACGTCGGAATGGGGAATGATCCGAGAGCCGGGGCTCACCCGAGAAAGGGCCGCGGCGGTGACCTCTTCGATGGATAAAAGCCGGTCCGTCGTGAACGGGCATTTTTCCGCGAAGCCCAGGATGCGGCCCCGCTCGTCGGTCGGCATGGGCCCGTCGCCCCTGTCCACGAGGGGGAACATGTCCCACTTCCCCGTGTAGTTCTGCGTCGCCCACCAGGCGAAAAACGCCGAATGAGGCAGACCCACCGCCTCGTCGCGGATCGTCCGCCAGTGCGCGGCGAGGTCGGAGGCCACCCTTTCCGTGTGCCGCATCAAGTCCATGAATTCTCCCAGCCCTGATTCGGGTGCGTGCCAACGAGATACGTCCCTGCCTTCCGAGGATCGAATAGACTCCGAGTCCGAGGAGTTGTCAAGAGTTGGCCCTTTGCCATCCGTCTCACGGACCGTGGCTTCGGCCCGGCGCTGGGTGACTCCGCGCGACGATCAGTCCGCCACTGTGATCGAGTCTCGAACCAGGATCTCTTTCGCGGCTTTCCGATTCGACCGCGTGCCGAAGAGGAGGATCGGACGAAACGTTCCAGGGGTCTTGGGGCGGCGGATCGGAACCAGGATGCGTGCGGCGCGACCGGGCGCGAGACCGTCTGCGGAAAGGCGGACGGCAAAGCCTCCTCGCCGGCGCCGCCCGTCGTCTCCGACGTGCACCCACTCGAACCAGGGCAGCCGGGGTCCCGCTCCTCCGGGGATGAAGCGATCGCCGGTGTTGACGACCTCGACGAGGGAAAAACCGAGTTCGCCGGGCTTGTTTCCAATCCCTTCGTCGATGACACGGACCTCCAAGGAAACGTCTTGGGCCCGTGGACACGGCTCGCTGTTGCCAAAGTCCATATCCGTGAGTTGATCGGCGAGTCGGGACCAGGAAGTGCCTTCCGGGGCGACGCGACGGAGGCGATCGAGGGCCCCCGCGGCGCCCTGCTCGTCGTTCACCGCCCAGTGGGCGCGGAGCAAGAGCCACAAGAAGGGGCCCATGAGGTCGTCGTGGGACGGCCCTGCCCCGCGGAAGTAGCGGATGGCCAGATGATCCTGGCCATACTGGACGGCGCCCTTGGCGCCGTAGATCGACTCCCAAACCCGCTTCAACGTGTCGTCGAACCGACCGTCGAAACGTCGCCCCAACTCACGCTTCGCGGCCGTGGCGGTCTCTTGTCTCGCGGCATTCGCGAGCATGAGAAGAGCGGCATGCCCGCGGCTCGTGGTGTCGGCCAAGGCGCTGGGAAGCAGGGCTCTCAGGAGGGTCGCGTCGCGCCACAGTTTTCCGTGCGAAAACAGCGCGACGTCGAGACACGAATGGTCCCCCAGGGCGCCCAAAGCGGAGACGGCTTCGCGGACCGTGCGAAGGGAGGGCGCATAGAGCGCCATGCGGAGGAGATCGCGGCCGCGATCGTCCCCGAGATGGGCGAGTGCGGCCGCGATGCGCAGTCGGGCTGCCGCGTGGACCTTTTCGAACTTCTCCGATAGAAACGTCTTGACACGGGCGTCGCCATGGCGGGCACGGAGATTCGCCACGTCCAAAGCGACGCCGCCCGAGCGGATTCGATGCGCGTGTTGGGCGAGAAAACGAGCGGTTTCCGGAGTGTCGAAATAAGTCAACAGCCAGCAGGCGCGGTCGAGGACTTGTGGAGATGACTGCGCATCGGCGACGATTCTTTGCAGCACGACGCGAAGGCGGTCGATCGATGAGGCTCCAAGAAGCGCCCGGCTCCCATAGTCCCACCACTTGGATGCGGAAGACGACAAGAGCTGACCGAGGTCGGCGAGGGTCCGCAAGCGTTCATCGTCCGCCCCCGACGTTTCCAATCTCGAAACGAGCCCCGTGATGCGCGACGGCCCTGACGAGGCGCGCGGCGATGGAGCGGCGTCGCCGGGCTGCTTCCAAAAGGACTCGATGCTTTCGTCATAGGCTCGGAGAAGTGCCATGAGACGTTTTTGGGGTTCGGCATCGAAGTCGAGGATGTTGCGGGATTCGGCGGGGTCCTCCACGAGATCGAAGACCTGGAACGTCCCGGCAAGGGGCTTCCAAATCAATTTCAGGTTCCCGGAGACGACGCATCTCTCGCGAGACGTGTTCTTGCCCTTGACGGGGATTTCTGAATACCGAGCATCGATCCCTGGAGAGCGATCGAGAGCGGAAGGACGAATGTCGCGCCCGAATCTTTGAAAAGCGTCGGGGATGCCGAGGTAGGAGAGGGTCGTCGGGGCAAGATCGGAGAGGCTGACCCACTCGCCGATCCTTCCGTGGGTGCCGCGAGGTTCTCGAATCATGAGCGGGACGTGGATCTGGTGCTGGTGGAGGCTCGCTCCGTGATGGCGAAGGTTGTGTTCGCCAAACGCCTCGCCATGGTCGGCGAACAGGATGACCACCGTGTCCTTGGAAAGGCCGAGGTCGTCCAGCCCCTTCAAGAGACGGCCGACCTGGGCGTCGTCGAAGGCAATCTCGCTGTCGTAGGCATCCATGGGAAGATCGCCGAAGGGGAATTCAGGATGGAATTCGTAGGGAGCGTGAATGTCCATGAAGTGGAGCCAGACGAAGAACGGCGCCTCGCGTTCGGCAAGGGCTTCCAGGATCTCCAGTCCGCGATCCACGACTTGGTCCGCGCGAAAACCCCGGTCAGTCGTCGCGACAAAACGTTCGAATCCCCGTCGAAACGTCTTGAATCCCCCGGACGATTGAAAGCCCTTGGAGAAGGCCGTGACCGCCATCGTGGCGAACCCGCTGTTTCGGAGGACCTCCGGCATGGAAAACCCCTCCGGGATGTCCGCGCCGTCTGTGAGAGAGGCCTGGTAGGCGGGCGAGTTCCTGGGAGCGACGCCGTTGAGGGTGGACGAATACGCATAGAGGCTCATTGGGCAGGGGGTTGTCGCGCGCTGATAGACCCAGGAACTCTTTGCGAAGCGGTCAATGTTTGGCGTCGTCGGGCGGGAGTAGCCCAGACATGAGACGTGGTCGGCACGAAGGGTGTCGAGGGCGATCCAGATGACGTTCTTCGCGGTCGCTCGCTCGCGAGTCGTGGTCCTCCTCGGCGATGGGCTGGCGTTCAACAGAGCCGCGCGCTCCTTGGCGGTGAGCGTCCCTTCGAGTCCACGTTCGATGGGCCGCACCTTGTCGAGAAGCCACTGTTCGGTGGCGGTCATCGCCGCCCGTGAGATGAACAGGGGCCGCGAGACGATCTCGCTCCGGACGACATGGACCGACCGATCGGCGCGTGCGTGCACGAGGAAAGAGATGGACGCGGCGACGGCGGCCACGGCCCATAGGGCCGGCCTCCAGGCCCCCGTGTCCCGCGGAAGGACGAGAAGAAGTCCGACGGCGACGATCCCCATCGAGACGATCGCCCCTTCGGTTTGAAGCCCCGGGTAGGCACCCAGCGACCGCAGGGCGAACAGGGGAATGAGTGCGGCCACGCCGAGGCAGGTGAGGGCAAAGACCCGACGAAGGGGGGCTCGGGCGGCCAGGATTCTTCGCGTGGCAGCCATCAGGAGGAGAAGGGCCGCAAACTGGAGGATGGGCAGGAGCCACGTCGCAGAAGCGGCCCAACTCTGCGTCCGCACCCAGTCCCCTTCGAAGATGTCTCCGGTGAGGGCCGTCAGGCCCGTGGCGACTGCGATCGCGAGGGGCAGATCGGCGAGGACGGGGCGGCGAACGAGCTTGCGCGGAAGCGCCAGCACGATGCCGACAAGAGCGCCGAGTACGCCAGCGCACAAGACGTCCGTGGCCATGGCGTAGGACAGCACCCGAAACGCGCTGCTCATGTCCCAAATCTCGATGATCAGGCCGTCCAGGAGTGCGACCAGAACTCCGGTGACGCACCCCACCCACGCACCTCGAGCGCCCCAGGCCGAAACCGAAGTCGGTGGTCGGCTCCCGCTCCCGCGAGATTCGTGAGTGTGTTGCGGCATGGGGCCCATTCCTCGGACTCCTTTTTCGGCGCCTTTCGGATTCCAGGTTGAGAAGGAAGGGCGGGGCAGACTCCGACAGGCACGAATGCGACGCCCTTGCCATCCATGGACGCTGGAAGTCGCTCAGGCGCAACGTCGTCGATGGTTGGTTTCTTGTCAAGGTCATGTTCGAATCAGGGTGTCGAAGCGGTGTTTTGCAGGAGGGATTCGTGGATGATGGAGGTACGGTCGACCATGCCGGGGGGCTCTTTCCGACGCGTTCGCCGGGATCTTTCGCGTCCTCGAGGCTCTCGATCACCTGAATCCCTGGGGGATGTGCGCGTTGGCGGAAAAGGACATCGAAGCCCATCTGGACGCCGTGCCGCGTTGGCCGAAGGACGGGTACCTCACCTTGAGGACGGCGTTCCCCATCTCCCGATCGATTCCCTGAATCCCGAAGAATAGGTCCTCCCGGGGCTCGTCTCTTCTTGCTGCCCTCAGTCGCGGGCGGGATGACACTCTTCAGCCACTTTCCCGTCAACGCGGCATGACGGGGCGCACCGGGCGAATCCCAAGGCTGTAGTGGGTGGTCGAGGGTGTCTCCACATCCCGGTAGGCGCAGCGGGCATGGACGGACATGTCGCTGAAGGAGCCGCCGCGAACCACTCGCCTTTCGACGTCACCCGTTCGAGGTGAGTCGCGTCCGGTCGTGGCTCCGGGCTCGTAAGCCCCGTACGCGCTCCGACACCACTCTCGGACGTTTCCCAGCATGTCGTGGAGTCCAAACGGATTCGCCTTGAAGCTGCCCACCGGAGCGTGGACGACGTGGCCATCGTCGAGCTCCTCTTCAAAGCTGACCCATCCGGGCGCGAAGACCTTGGCCGTCCGGCCGGCGAGATTCGTCATGCCGACGAGGTCCACAACGTCATTGCCGGGCCACCAGACGGTCGAGGTGCCGGCGCGACATGCATATTCCCACTGGGGCTCGGTGGGAAGCTCCCAACCCAGCCCGGCCAAGACCCGCACGCCGTCGTTCCACGAGACGTCGGTCACCGGATTCGCGAGTGTGATCGTCTTCCGTCCGTAGGTCGATCCGGGGGGATACGAACTTGGATTCACCCCGGTGAGACGCAGCCACTGCCCCTGCGTGAGTTCGAACTTCGACATGAAAAAGGGTGCGAGCTTGACTCGCATGAGCGGACGCTCGTCGTCTTGCGCCGCCGGGTCGTAGTTGGCTTCTTCCGGGACCAGGCTCTGAGCCCCCATGATGAAGCCTCCCGCGGGGACGAGGACGAAGACGACGCTCGTGTTGTCGGTGACGACGATCCGCCCGGTATTCGGGTCGCGGACGGGAATCTCACCGGTGGCGATATCGGCAAACTCCTCCAAACCCGACTCCGAATCGGGGCCCAGAGGGACGAGTCCCGTCTGCGGGATGATCGGGGAACCCCCGTACCTTGGATTGTTCGCGATGCGGGCCAGCGCGTCTCGCCCGGCTCCGGCATGACGGACGAGGGATTCCTCCTCGACGCGGCGTGCCAACGCGAGTCTGCGACGCACGCCCCAAACACCGTCGGGCGTGATGCCGTCTCCCATCAGGCCCATCTTCGGGTCCTCAAATGCCTCCAAGGATTCAATCAATTCCTTCAATCGATCATGCCACCACCGATCTTCGTCGGATGCGAAGTGCAGGGTTTTTTCGTCGTCCTCGAGTCCCGGGACGTGATCCGCGCGCTGTCTGATTCTCGCAAGCTGTCGTCGGTGGGCGGGCAGCTCATCGACGAGCGCCGAGGCCCTGCGGAGCCACGCGACCATCGCGTCGACGTTCTCCGGGAAGTAGGGGATGAGTGCCGCATCGGCTTCTCGTCGCAGCTCCCTCAGCGTCTGGAAAGCCGAGAGCCTGAGAACATTCGCACGTTCGGTTTCCGCACGCCGTCGCTCCTTTTGCGCCTCACGATTCTTCAGGAAGAACACCTCGGAGGTTGCGGCCAACATGAGGAACAGTCCGGTCAGGGCGGTGGCGATCGCCGGGTGGCGACGGCACCACAGGTACAACCGAACGTGCCCCGGTGCGGAGCGGGCCAGGATGGGGCGGTTTTCGCGAAACCTTCCCAGGTCGTTGGCGAGGTCCAGCGCCGTCGCGTACCGCCGATTCGGATTCTTGGCGAGGCAGCGTCCCACGATCAAAGCCAAATCCTTCGGGATCTTGGGATTCAGCGTTCGGACGGACGGTGCCGGAACGAGTGCAATTCTGCGAAAGAGTTCCTCACGTGTGATTCCCTGATACGGTCGCTCGAGTGTAAGGCACTCGAAGAGGGTGACGCCGACGGAGTGGATGTCGCTGCGGGCATCGACGGGAATGCGTCCTTCGCTGATCTGCTCGGGCGAAAGGTAGGCCGGTGTTCCGATGATGTCACCCGTGGCCGTCAGCGTCGGCCCCGAATCCGTGGCCGCTGTGTCGACGGCCAGACCGAAGTCCAGGAGCATGGGGTCCCCGGTCGGCGTGACCATCATGTTGCCGGGTTTGATGTCTCGGTGGATCAATCCGGCTTCATGGGCCTCGTGGAGTGCCCTTGCGGCCTTCTCGAAATACAGAGCGATTGCGCGAAATTCGCGGTGGTGAAACGGGAAACCGCCCGCGCGCTCATCCGATGGAACGCCGTCATCCTGGGAGCGCTTCGCACCGTCGGAGACAGGAACGGTTTCCACCAAGTCTTCGGCGGTCGGATCGACCGTTCCGGTTCGCGCCCCATCCGAGGGATGGGAGTCGGCGGCGGCCGTGACGATCCAGTCCTTCAAAGAGCTTCCCCGCACGAGAGGCATCGCCATCCACGGGAGTCCGTCTTCTTCGCCGAAGTCGAGAATCCGGCAAACGTGAGGGTTGTCGAGTCGACTCGCCAATTCCGCCTCGCGCCGGAATCGTGCGATGTAGTGGGAGAGAGCTTCGGGAGACAGGGCGAGGACCCGACGACTCAGGAGTTTCAGAGCGACCCGCCTCAGCAGAGTGAGATCCCTGGCCTCCCAGACCTCGCCCTGGCCGCCGCTCCCGATGAGTCGCAGAAGACGGAAGCGGCCCGCAATCGTTCTCGGGCCGTCCGAAGGATGTGGCGTCCCGGATTCTGGGGACTCCGGTTGGTGGGGAGAGAAGGTCATGGGAGTCCAACCTGGGCTCCCGCGGGCCCGGCGTCAAGTCTGACGCCTCCCTTTCTACTTCACCTTCTCGAGAGGCAGGTAGAAGTCGGGCCCAAGTTCTTGCCCGACCTCATTGAAAGGAAAGGCGGTGAGTGTGTCGCCCTTCAGGTGGTTCTTGTAGATATTGATCGGGCGGATCACCGCCAACTTGTCGTCGTGCCGGACGAGCAACTGGATCTGGAGATGTGACCTGTCGACTTTACGGAAGGCATCGCGCCACCACCTCCATCGGATTTCACGCTCCCACGCCTCGGACGGGATCTTGGCCGCGAGGACTTCCGCGTCGGGTTGAGATTTTTTCCAGGCATCGATGGCTTTTTTCACGAGAAGTTCCCGATCCGCTCCCTTGTATGCATCACGGGGCAGGGGGTTGTTGGCGATGATCTCCGCCTCGAGGTTCTTGGCCTGCTCGGCGATGAGCTTCCGCAGCTCGGTCAGGCGCTTCTCGAAGGGCGCGGCGGTTCCGTCTCCGAACGCCTTCAGAACGAGGATCTTTGTCTCCGCGAAACCGAGGACCTGATCGATGCCGGCGTTCCTCCTGAAATACAGGGGCTTTTTGTTTTGCACGCCCTCTTGGGCAAGGCTCGCCGCTTCGGCGATATCCTTCTCGATGGCCGTGGGAAGCGTCGCCTTGTACGCCCGGAGTTTCTCGACGAAGCCCTTTCTGCGGGCGAGGGCGTAGAGAATGCGCTTTTCCATGGCCTTGCCCTTGGAGGTCTTCTGCGCGACGAGGGGCGCGTACGCGTCCGCGATACGCCGGATTTCCTTCACGCATTGGGCGTCTTCAGCGATGACGGCGGCCAGGGTTTTCGGTTGTTGAACCGCAAGCTCGAAGTTGCCGTACCGCCGCGAGAAGTCCCCGACGAGTTCGAAGTCCTTCTTGTAATCGGGATAATTCTCCATGCCCGTGATCTTCTGGAGCTTGGCGTCCTCCGCCTGCAGTCGGCTCTTCAAGGCCTGGATCTCGTTCCCCTTGCTTCGGATCTCCGCAGCGAAGGCCGCCACTTCCGGGTGATCCACAGGGAGCCCCCGCATCGTCTCGGCGGCGTCGTTGAACTTCTCGATGCTGCGCCTCAGGGAATCCAGCGCCGATCGGACCTCCTTGTGGAGCGGCTTGTGGCCCTCACCGTCGATCCGGGCGAGAACTGCCGCCGCGGCCCGGGCGAATCCGTCCGCTTGCCGCAGGTTGAAGCGAGCGTTCTTGAGCTGGTCCTTCTGGCGATAGTCGAGGCGTTTGGTCGGAGCGGACTTCGTGGCGGGCTTCTTTTCGGGGGGGCGGGATCCGCCGGTCTTGGGCTTGACCGGTGCGGGCGGTTTCCCGGGAGCGATGATGGACTTGATTTCCGCGACGGCCGCCATCGCGTCGTCATATCGCTTCTTGGTCGCGGCGTAGCCGTCGACGCTGGTCGAGATCGACGCCAGGAGCTTTCCCGCGGCCGCCAAGCGTTGCTCCGCCGAACTCAATCGGATTTTCGTCAGTCTCAAACGACTCCCCTTGGCCGGTCGCCCCGGCGTGCCAGCAGACCCACGGGCGGCATTGATGTCGCCAACGGCCTGCTTGACGAGAGAGTCGGCGGACTTGAGCGACTGGTCTTGGAGAATGGAGTTGGCACGGGAGGATGTCGCGCCCAGTACGATGCACAGAGCGAGGGCCGCTCCGCGGAATATGAGCGTCGGTCGACCTAGGGAGATGGAGTCGAATGTAGGCATCGGGGAGTCCTCTTTGATCTGGGCGGTTTTGTTGGGCGGATAGGATGTGATTCTGTCTCCCTGTCGACAAGCGGAAACTCTGTTCTCCAGTGGAATCGAGGATTCGCCGGGAGCGGGTGTGTTGACATCGATGGACCCATGTCTACCCTCCGTGCATGAAGACCCACTGGCCGACAGGGCCCGGGCTGGATCATGTTGGAGCGGTCTGGGGATTCCTCTTTCTCGTTTTGAACATGGGGTGCGGAGCGGCCGACCGGGCGAAGCCGAGGGTTCTTCGGCTGGCAACGACCACCAGCACCCGCGATTCCGGTCTCCTGGACGTTCTTGTGCCCGCCTTCGAAGAGCAGGCGCGTTGTCGGGTCGACGTCTTGGCCGTCGGAACCGGGGCGGCTCTGCGGCTGGGGGAGGGCGGCGATGCGGAGGCGGTGCTCGTGCATGCGGAGGCCGCTGAACGCGCCTTCATGAAATCCGGTTTCGGCGTTCGCCGCGAACCGGTGATGTACAACCGTTTCGTTCTTCTCGGGCCGCGCGATGATCCCGCGCATGCGGCGAGCCTTCGAGTCGTCGAGGCTTTGCGTCGCATCGCGGCGGGCCGCTTCCGCTTCGTGTCCCGAGGCGACGACAGCGGGACCCACAGAAGAGAACAGCACCTCTGGGATGTCGCCGGCGGTCGTCCTCGATGGTCTGACTATGTGGAGTCCGGGAGAGGAATGGCGGCGACGCTGATCATGGCGAGTGAGCTTGGCGCCTATACGTTGAGCGACGAGGGCACATGGCGCCGACTTGCCGAGAAGCTGAACCTTCGAGAGGTCGTGGTCGAGGGGGAGGAAATGCGTAATCCGTATTCGGTCATCGTCGTGGCTCCGAAGCGGACGGGCCGAGATGGACGACTTGCGAACCGCTTCGCGGATTTCTTGATCTCCAAGAGCGTGCAGCGGCTGATCCAGGACTTCACCGTCGGCGGGCGGCGTCTGTTTCGGCCGCTCCGGTTGAAGTGATGACGGTGACCAAGGGGGTCACGGAGATGTGCCGCGATCCGCACTACGGTCTAACCTACGACGTTCCGTTCCTCCCCATGAGGCGGGACGCGACTTGAACTTGATGGCCCACGGTCTTTACGAAGCCGGGCGACTGATCGCGTCCGGAGACGCCCTCGTCTTCGCCGCTGCCGGGCGGAGTCTTGCGATCTCCGTGGCCGCCGTCTTGTTGGCAGGCGTGGTCGCCATACCCCTCGGCGTTCTCCTGGCAGACAAGGCTTTCCCCGGAAGAACGCTTCTCGTGTTGACTCTTCGGGGAGGCATGGGGATGCCGACCGTGCTCGTGGGCCTCTTGGGTTTCGCACTGTTTTCCCGCCGCGGTCCACTTGGAGGCTTCGATCTTCTCTACTCGCCCGAGGCCATAGCGATCTGCGAGACCTTTCTGGCATTCCCCATCGTCGTGAGTTGGACGCACGCCGCCGTCAGCGGACTCGACCCGCGGTACGCGGAGACGTCGCGCACCCTGGGGGCCACGGCGCCGCGGCGCTGGTGGACGCTCGCAAAAGAGGTGCGCCTGAGTCTCGTGCTGGCTTTGCTGACGGCCTTCGCTCGTTGCTTCAGCGAGCTGGGAATTGCCATGATGGTGGGGGGGAATATCAAACACAGGACTCGAACCCTCGCCACGGCCACCGCGCTCGAGACATCACGAGGCGAATTTGTGCGGGGCATGGCTATGAGCCTGATCCTCCTTGTGATCGCAGTCCTGGTCGCCCTCGCGGCTGCGGCTCTCACTCGAGCTCGGGAGAAGGAATCGGCGTGATCATGATTCGGGTTCGCGATCTCGAAGTGAAACGCGCTCAGCGGGTCGTCTGCCGCGTCCCGGAACTCGATGTCCACTCCGGGGAGCTGGTCACGATCCACGGACCGAATGGATGCGGCAAGACCACGTTGCTGCGCGTCTTGGGTGGACTTGAAACCGCCTTCCGCGGAGTGGCTTGCGTGGATGGGGAGCGGGTCTTCGTTCACCAAGACCCGGTGCTCTTCCGAGGTACGGTGATGGCCAATGTCCGTTACGGGTTGGTCGCGCACGGGATTTCGAACGTGCGATCTCGAAGCCTCGATGTCTTGGCCAAGCTCGACGTCGCCCATCTCGCGGCAAGAGACGTTCGATATCTCTCGGCAGGTGAACGCCGCCGCGTTGCCCTCGCACGGGCGCTCGTGCTGCGGCCTCGGGTGTTGCTCCTCGACGAGCCGTTCGACGAATTGGACTCGGACGGACGATCTCGGACAAGAAAAATGCTTGCGGATCTCTCTGGGGCCGCGATCGTGATCGCTTCGCCTCATCCTCTGTCGTTTTCGAGCCGCAATGTTCCTCTGGCCGGTGCTGCGCAACAGTCGCGGTGAGTCGGCGAGGGCGGTGAATCCCCGAGGGGGTTCTTTCTCAAATCCGTCATTCCGTGTATACACGGGGAGCCTCCAAGGTCGATATTGCAAGATGAGATGACCAAGAAGAAGCGCAAAATGCCGTCGACGGGCTTCCCTTCGCTGCTGGCCGCAGCCACGGGAGAGTCGCTCCCCCTTCCCGGGGCGGTTCCCAGGGACCTGAAGAAACTGATCGACCAGATCAGGCGCTTCTGGACACGCCCTTCGGAAACGATTCGTGTCAGCGAAAGATCTGTTGACCTTGCAGGTAGATTCGTTCAGGATGTACTCAACGATGAAGAGCGCATCGTTCTCGTTCAGGTCCTCGAACTGAGGATGTTCTCCGGAACCGACTCATGTGTGACGCCTGAATGGGACAAACACACGGAGGTTCTCGGTGTGATCGTGGCCAAATGGCGGACATTCCGAGAGTCTCAGGGTGTTGCGAGCGATACGCCCGAATCTTGAAGCTTTTCGATTCTCAGCGAGGTCTGCTCATGTGGAATGACGAACCGGAACGGTTCTTGGCTAAGCATGCCCAAGAGCTTTCGACGTTCTTGGACTGTGAGCTGCAGCACGTCAATCGCCGTCGCCGCAGGAAAAAGACGGTCATCGTAAGCTTGGCCGGGGTCCTGGGCGCTCTGCTTCTTCTCGTATTCACTTTCCCCGACGAGAGCGTGCGAGCGAGCTTGGAGAAACGGGAGTCCAGCGACGCCGTCATCGCGATGCGATCTTCGGCGCTCTCCGATGGAGCTCACTCCTGGTTGGGCGAGGATGTGACTCGGGCCCGTTTGTTCGACGAGCTGAAGCGCGCCCTCCAGTCGGGGGACAGGACGAAGCCCTTCTCCGACGCCGCCGTCGCGGAAAGGGTCGTCGAGATCCTGTCGCTTCTCGACGCGAAGCAGGCCCTGGCGTCGATGCCCGTGACGTCACCCGACATGCACACTCTCCTGCATGCCGTACGGAGAAGCCGTGCCGCGGGCTTCGTGGTGGCGCTTCGGGCACTGAGGATGCGTCCTGGCTTGCTCGACGACACCAAGAAGCTGGTGGATCGAGTCCTGCGCCGGCTCGATCACTGAGCCTTTGCTCCGGCGGCTGCCGCAGCCAGGCCGAGCCGCGAGCGGATGGAATCCGCTCGTGACTCGGCGTCCGGCGAGCATTGCGGACGGGGGTGCCTTCTAAGTCGTCTTGATGTCGGCGCTGTCGGTGCAATTCCCGTCTTTGACCAGCACCGTGACCGTGTTGGGGGGCGCCACGTCGGGCATCGTGAAGACGATCGTGAATCGATTTCCGTCCCAGGTGACCGTGTGAGGAATGCTTCCCAAGTCGTCGGACACGTCGACCGCTGTGTTCCCCGGCGAGCTGGACGTTCCGCTGACCGTGACCTGGGTGCCGCCGGCTGCGCTCGACGGCGCGGTGTTGATGAGATTGCCAGGAGCTGCCGCTGCCCCGAGGAGACTCATGAGGAGGAGCGTCGTAAGGAATTGGAAGGTGATCTTCATGGCTTGAACCCTAGATCGATGGACTCCGGCGGCTTTCCTGACCAGGCGCGAAACCCTCGAGGAAGCTCGGGGGGGCCCTGGATGGACCGGAGATCAAGAAAATGAAAGAGACACCCGGGAAAGCTTCGGGCGCGGGCGCGACGCGCGGCCGATCCTCATGGTAGAGGAGTGCTTGGTGGAATACCAAAAGAATATTATTCCACCACCTGGCTACATGGAGCGAAGGGCGCGACGGACCAGATCCTCGACCGAGAGATCGGGGTGCGTGGCGAGGACACGCTCGACGGCCTGACGAGCGGCTTTGGGAGCGCAGCCCAGGACCTCGAGGGCCTGGAGGGCGTCGCGGAGGACGGGTTGGCGGAAGGAGGCGTCGGGGTCAGCCCGAGAGAGAAACCCGTCGAGACCACCTTGGAGTTCGGTGACCAAGCGTTGTGCGGTCTTGGGACCGATCCCCTTCAGGCTCTTCAGAAAGTCCGTACGCCCTGTCGAGATCGCGTCCGCCAGGTCGCGCACGGAGGCACGGGAGAGGATTGCGTTGGCCAGCCTCGGGCCGATGCCGCTCACTTGCTGGAGCATGCAGAACAGTCTTCGCTCATCGAGGCTGGCAAAACCGTAGACGCGAAGGATGTCCTCTCGCACATGCAGCCAAGTCCAGAGCTTGACTTCGCCGCGATCGGGAAGCGCTTGCGTCGTCGAGAGGGGGGCGTGGATCTGAAAACCCATTCCACCCACATCCAGGACGACGTGTGTCGGACTCTTCTCGGCGATCGTGCCCCTGAGATAGTCGTACACCGCGCGGGTCTTCTATTTGTCGACAGTGCGCAGGGAGAGCCCCATCTCCGCCAGCTGATCGGTGATCTCCTTGAGCGACGTGGCTCCGAAGTTCCGTTGACTCAACAGATCGTCGACCGTGTAGGCGACCAGATCACCGATGGTGTTGATGCCAAGGTTGGAGAGACACTTGCGCGCCCGCACCGAGAGATTGAGGACATTGACCGAATTCTTGAGGCGCTCGTCCGAGGGGTCGACCGCGAAACTCGGCGGTGTCGGGCGACGCTGGGGCTCGGCGACGGGGCCGCTCACCGGTTGCACGGGGAGCAAATCGTCTTCGGGCTTCATGCCGAGCCTCAGCCCCTTCGACTCCAGGATCTGACGAATCTCGTTGAGGCTCGTGTCGCCGAAGTTCTTGTAGGAGAGCAGCTCGGTCTCCGTCTTGTTGACGAGATCACCGAGGGTGACGATATTCATCTTCGAAAGACAATTCCTCGAACGCACGGAGAGCTCGAAATCGGAGACCGGGATCTTGAGGATCTGGTTCTTCTTGTCCTGCTGAACCTGTTGCTCCTCATCGTAGTACATGGTCAAGGACGCTTCGGCGTCCTTGAGGTAGAGCCGGGCCCTCGGGTGTTGCGGAAAGATGGAAAGCACCTTGCGATAGCAGAAGACCGCATCCCGATACCGCTCATGGTCCTCGTAGAGGACACCCAGATTCATGAGGGCGTTGACGGGGGGGGGGAGGCGATCCACGAGGTCTTCGTAGAATTCGATCGCCCGGTCATCGTCGTCGATGTAGTCGAGACGGAGGGCGAGGTGGAACCGTGCCTCCACGTGATCCGGATCGTCCTCGAGGATCCCTTCGTATCCGGCAAGGGCTCCCTCGTGGTCGCCGGCAATCTCGGCCAGGCGGGTCCGGAAGAAACGGCCGTCGGAGGACTCCTGGTACGACTCGGGAGCATCCCCCAGAACTTTTTCGGCCGCCTCGATGTCTCCGGCCTTGATCAGGGCGTGGAGGCGAAGAGTGAGCGCCTCCGGCGAGTCCTCGAGGGGGCTCAGGATTTCGGCTGCGCGCGTCGGCTGGCCCTTGGGAGCGTCAAAAGAAAGAGCTCCGCCGAAGGTGAGGGCTTCGGCCAAAGCGTAGGCCGCCACACCGTCGGCAGCCTTTCCGGCCTCGAGAAGAGGAAGGGCCCGCGGAAGATCACCGAGCAACCATCGAGCCAGACCGGCTTGGAGAGCCGCCTGGCCTTTCGGCTCCGATTCGAAGTCGGAAAGATGGGTCTCGAGGGCCCGGAAGGCCTCTTTGTCGGCCAAGATTTCTTTCTTGAGTGCCAGCATCCGGCCAAGGTCGAGATCCTCGAGGTTTTGGTCCGTCCAACTCCAGACATCGATCGCCGTCGTTTCCATGGCCGTCATCGGCTTCTCCTCAAGCATTTCTCGGGGCGTCCCTTCGTTCCAAAGACTGTCCTGGGAACGCCATGGGGCGGGATTGTACCGCTCGAGGGGGCGGCATCAAACCCGGGCCTCGAGAGGGAGATTTCCACACCCCCCGGGGCGCCCGGCCCTTGTTCCAGGGCTTCTGGTCCGGCATGATGTGCGGCCCTCCCCGGATGCGGCGTGGGCTTGGTGTCCATCCTCTAGTGTCGCCGGAGGTTGGAGCTCGGGACGGAGTTTCATGTTTGATTCCCTGACGAAGACCTTCGACGCCGTTCGTCGGCGATTTGCCGGCAAGAGCAAGCTGAACGAGGCCAACATCAACGAGGCCCTGGGAGAGGTGCGGACGGCACTCCTCGAGGCCGATGTCAACTTCTCGGTCTGCAAGGATTTCCTCGCGAACGTTCGAGAGCGTGCACTGGGCGCCGAGGTCCTTCCCGGCGTGTCGCCCGGGGACCAGTTCATCAAGAGCATCCATGACTCTCTCGTCGAACTCATGGGGCCGGAAGATCCTTCGATCTCGTGGAAACCAAACGGCCCCACGGTCATTCTCATGGCCGGTCTCCAGGGCTCGGGCAAGACCACCACCTGCGGCAAGCTCGCTTTGAAGTTCAAGGCCGAAGGACGCAAGCCCTTGCTCGTGGCGGCGGACGTCCAGCGTCCCGCTGCCATTGAACAGTTGAAAGTGTTGGGAGGGCAGGTCGACGTTCCGGTCCATGCCGAGCCGGGAGCGGCGCCGCCGGACATCTGTGAGCGGGCGGTGGCGAAGGCCGCGGAACTGGGTGCGGATACCGTCATCTTGGACACGGCCGGCCGTCTTCACATCGACGAGGATCTCATGAACGAGGTCTCGTTGATCGCGGAGAAGACCCATCCCGACGAAGTCTTCCTCGTCCTGGATGCGAACACCGGCCAAGACGCCGTTCATTCTGCCGAGGAATTCGACAAGAGACTCGCTCTGACCGGAGTCGTGCTGACCAAGCTGGACAGCGGCACGCGCGGCGGGGCGGCCCTGTCCGTCAAGAGAGTGACGGGCAAGCCCATCAAATTCATCGGTGTCGGCGAGAAGCTCGACAAGCTGGAGAGCTTTCATCCGGCACGAATGGCGGATCGAGTTCTCGGCATGGGAGACGTGGTCTCCCTGGTGGAGAAAGCCCAGGACGCCATCGACGAAGAGTCCGCGGAGAAAGCCGCGCGTCAGCTCCTTCTGGGACAATTCAACTTCGAGGACTTCCGCCGTCTGATGCAGATGGTCCGGAGTATGGGCCCCATCAAGGATCTGCTGAAGATGGTTCCGGGGATGGCGGCCAAGTCCGAGATGCTCGATCAACTGGATGAGCGCCAATTCGACCGCAGCGAGGCCATCATCTCTTCGATGACGCCGCAGGAGCGGGTGCATCCCGAGATTCTCAACATCTCCCGCCGCGAGCGGATTGCCCGCGGGGCCGGTGTCGACGTGCAGCACGTCCATCATCTCGTGCGAAGCCTGAAGCAGATGGGTTCGCAGATGAAGATGATGAAGAAATCCGGCATGATGGGGCGCTTCATGGACCCCATGAAGACGCTCAAGAAGGAACAGAAACGTGATTTGAAGCGCATGTCCGCGGAAGGACGCAGTGTCCTCGAGCTGCCGGCCTTCAAATCGACTCGGACGGCTCGCAAGGGTGGAGCCAAGGCAAACAAACGCAAGAAGAAACGCAGGTGATCCGGAACGCGCCGGACCCTCATTGTTTTTGGAGTCTGAACTAGAATGGCAACTGTCATACGTTTGACCCGTCGCGGCCGCCGCAACGCTCCTTTCTACAGAATTGGTGTTTTTGACGCTCAAACCCGCCGCGATGGCCGAGCCATCGAGAACCTCGGCCACTACAATCCGTTGGTCAAGGGGGATGGGCCTCAGTTCGAATTGAACGTGGAACGCGCCAAGTATTGGATCTCGGTGGGCGCGCGACCCAGTGCCACCGTCGCGTCGTTCCTCAAGCGAGAGGGCGTTCCATTCACCGAGAAGGCGAAGAGGACAGAGCGCAATCGCAAGCGCTCCGCCAAGCGTTTGGCCGCGGAGAAGAAGTCGGGCAAGCTCCACGGGAAGGCCAAGAAGAAGGCTTCGGCGTCCGCAAAGGCGTCGAAGTAGCGACAGACCGGTCACGAATTCCGTGGCGAGGATTCTCGCTCGGGAATCGTCGGTCTCCCAACGGCCCCGTTCGAGGTGTCCTGTGAGCGGCAAGGCAGCAATGAAAAAGATCCTTGGGGTTCTCGAGAAGCGGTTTGGCGGGTTGCGATCGCTGACCGAGGATCGGCCGCTGGACCAGTTGATCCTCGTCCTCCTCTCGAGGGGCGTGCCCGAGAAGAAAGCCCACGAGGCCCTCCACAGTCTCCGTGACCATTTCGTCGATTGGAACGAAGTGCGTGTGAGTCCCCTGCACGAGATCCAAGTGGCTCTGACGCCTCTTGGCCCGAAGGGGATGTTGGACAAGCCCTCCCGAATCCGCGCTCTGCTGAGTCTGATCTATTCCCGATTCAATCGGGTGGACTTGGACTTCGTGCGTGAGTGGAACGACAGGAAGTCCGCCCGCAAGCGGGACCGCCTCCTGATGTCCATCGCCGACGTCTCGCCGGGATTGCCTCCGATTCTCTTGGCATCTTTGGAGGGATTGGGGGCGGCATTTCGGAACGATCCTGACATCAATCGTGTGTTGACTCGGCTGGGTTGGGTCAAGACGGGCGGGACCACTCCCGCGCAATGGCGAAAGGCGGTTCGGCAAGAGCTGGACGACGGCGACCAGCTGATTCTCCTCTGGGGTTTGCATCTTTTGGCGGCGTCCTACTGCCACAAGTCGCTGCCCGATTGCCCGCATTGCGCCCTGAAGACGTCGTGTCCCTCGGCGGACGCCGAGATGGAGAAAGCCCGCGTCGCGAGGCAGAAGGCGAAGGAGAAGGCCCGCGCCGAAGCCCGCAGAATCGCGAAGAAGATGGCCGTGGAAGCGCGCAAGAAGGCGCGCGAAATGGCGAAGCGGGAAGCCCAGGAGAGAAAGAGGCGAGAGGCCGAGGAAAAGAAGCGAGAGGCCCTGGCCAAGAAGGAAGCCGACGCCGCGAGGAAGAAGAAGGAGGCCGCGAAGAAGAAGGCGGCCGCGGCCAAGAAGAAGAAGGAGGCCGCGAAGAAGAAGAGCGCGGCTTCGAAGAAAAAGGCGGCGGCGAAGAAGAAGGCGACGGCAGCGAAGAAGAAGACCACCTCGAGCAAGAAGAAGGGGTCGGCGGCGACGAAGACGACCTCCAAGAAGAAAGCCTCCAAGAAGAAGGCCTCCAAGAAGAAGGTGGCGAAGCGAGCGACGGCGGCCGCCAAGAAGAAGGCCTCGAAGAAGAAGGCCGCTTCGACGGGGAAGAAGACCGCGAAGTCGACCAAGAAGAAGGCAACGAAAAAGCCGTCCACGACGTCCCGCAAGAAGGCCGCAAAAAAGTCCGCGCGCGGCGCTTCCAAGGTGAAGAAGAAGTCCACCTCGTCCGCCGCTCGTCGTAAGAAGTGAGTCGTTTCTACCTCGCTTCGGCGTCACCCCGGCGCAGCGCTCTGCTGCGGGACTGGGGTTGTCCTCACGAGTGCCTCCCGTCGTGCATCCCTGAATCGATCAGCCCTGCAAACGAACCGGGGCCTGAGGCTGAAGCTTTGGCCGCCCGGAAGTTGAGGGCGGCCTTGGCGCGGGAAGGCCCGGCGCGCCGGCCCTGCTTCGGACTGGGGGCCGACACCCTTGTCGTCTTGGATGGACGGGTCCAGGGGAAGCCGGGGTCTCCCGAGGAGGCGTTGGCGATGCTGATGGGGGAATCCGGACGGACGCTCGAAGTCATCACCGGCGTGGCCGTGGGGCGTTTCACGGAGGATGGGGAGGAGATCGAGAGTGGATTCGAGACCTCGAAGGTCGTCATGCGACCGTTCTCCCGGAAAGAGGCCCTTGCCTACTGCGCGACCGGAGAGCCGTTCGACAAAGCCGGGGCATTTGCCATTCAAGGCGAGGGAAGGGCTCTCATCGAGTCCTTTGCCGGTTCCCACTCCAACATCGTGGGATTGCCGCAGGCGTTGACCCTGGCGCTGTTGAGGCGGGTCGGATACCCCGGTCCGACGCGAGAAGGACCAAGTTCCGACTGAGAGTGCGAAATCGATTTCGATGAGAGTTAGAATGACTCGATGATCGACGGTGAACGACTCTTTCTTCTCACGCTCGTCCTACTTCTTCTGATGGTGGGGTTCGCGGGACCGCTTTTTTACTCGGCCGGCGGAGACGGTGAATCCGTGGGACCTCCCATCCTGGAGGCGGGCGGCATGGCGGAAGAACTGCTGGTGCAGACCCCCGCGTCGTTGCAGGAAGAAGAGAATGCTCGCCGCCTCGCCGAGTTGGCGAAGGCATGGAGGCCGGGCGGTCGGCCGCTCGCCGAGTGGCGAGGAGTTCTCCGGATTCGACCGGAAAAGACCTGGCCTGCGGATTCGGACGCCTTGGAGCGCATGTTTTCCGGAAGACTGGATTTCGAGCAAGGCCCACCGTTTCACTTCATCGTGGACGGTCAGGGCGGCGTCACATCCACGGACCGCTGGGCGGAACAAACTCGGCTGAGGGAATCCCGTTTGCCCGGAGAGTCGGAGTGGATCCATGTCCTCTACCTCGCGACTCCTCCCGGCGAAAGCGACGGGGCGAAACTCGAGCAAGTCCTTCGGAGTCGGGCGTTCAGTCGAGGTGGATTGGCCGAGCGAATTGGGCTGAAAGGGAAGGTCGTGCTCCTTTCCCGTCGGAGAGACTCATGAGACCTGCTGTGCGCCTCCTCTTCCTGCTTCCGGTCGTGGCCGTCGGATTCGCCTGCGGGACGAATTCCCAGGGGCCACCGCCCTCCGCAGGCCCCGAGGTTCGCGACGGTGGGGCCCCTTCGGAACTCGTCGGATCGGCGGTGATGCTCGCCGGGCGGACCGTGCACGTCGACATCGCGGACGACTGGGAGTCGCGAGGCAAGGGACTCTCGGGACGGACGCAGCTCGGAGCGAACGAGGGAATGATTTTCCTGTACCCGCGCGCCGACATGCGGAGTTTCTGGATGAAGGGCTGTCGGATCGGTTTGGACATCCTGTTTCTCGGCGACGACGGACGAGTGCTGAACATCGCCTCGCTCGATCCTCCCGTGAATGAGGACGTCGAGGATTCCATCCCCTCGGCGGGTTCCATCGCGCCCGCACGCATGGTCTTGGAGCTCAGGAAGGGATGGTGCCGGGAGCACGGTGTCAAATCGGGAGAGCGAGTACGACTCTCGAGAGCCGTCCGGACGAGATTGCAGCGACTGGGAGGGAAGAGCTCATGATCAGGAAGGCCCTGCCCCTGTTCGTCTCCCCGGTGCTTCTCGCCGCGATTCTCATCATCATCCTACCGAGGCTCGTCAGCACAGGATCGCCTCGGCCGAAGGAGCACGAGTTGGGAATGGATACCTATCGGGAGGTTTATGGCCTCGCGAAGCGAACCGCCTACCGCGATGTGCCCGACGAGGAGCTCATCGCCGGGGCCGCGAATGGAATGCTGAAGGTGATCGATCGCTACTCGAGGGCTTACGATCCCCAACAATGGCAACGGTTCCAAAGGAGGAGTGAGGGCAGGGCTCTGGGTGTGGGCATCATTTTCGCACGACTTTCGGGGGGCGTGCGCATCCTGCGGGTCATGCCGAAGAGCCCCGCGTCCAGGGCGGGCCTTCGAGCGGGCGACAAGGTGGTCGCCGTCAACGATGACGTGTTGCCCGAGGACGCGGATGCGTCCTTGTTGCAGGCGATCCTCGAGGGGGTTCAGACGAAGGAGATACGACTCGAACTGGAGGCCTTGTCGGATCGTTCGGTGCGGACGGTCACGGTCGTCCGAGGAACCTACGCGACGCCGAGCATCCTGAGCCGGTGGCTCGAAGAGGAGCAGGTGCTCTACCTCAAGTGCTCTCGTTTCCACGAGGAAACGGATGAGGAGGTCGTGCGAGCTCTCCTTGCCGCCGAGGAGCGTCACCCCTCCGGCATCGTTCTTGATCTTCGGGACAACTCCGGGGGGTCATTGTCCGGCGCTGTTGGCGTCGTCAGTGCTTTTGCCCACCCACCCATCGTCGTCGTCGCCGCCCATCGTGATCGTCGCGTCGATTACCCTCCTTCGGCCGTGCCCGTCGACATGGAGACGCCGCTGTGCATTCTCGTGAATCAGCACAGTGCGTCGGCCTCGGAGGTGGTCGCCGGCGCGTTGCAAGACCTCATGCGAGGCACCGTCGTGGGGACCCGGACGTTCGGAAAAGGGGTCATGCAGAACATCTACGCCCTGAGGACGCGCGAGATGGGCGTCAAACTCACGACAGCGCGATGGCTGACACCTTCGGGGCGATCGGTCCAACAGGGCGTGGGTGGGGGAGGCGGGGGAATCATCCCGGATGTCTTCGCGAGCCGACCGAAGTCCGAGGAACCTCTCCTGGCAGAGTGGTGGAGTCGCCTGAACGTGCC
>CAZLGG010000064.1:0-23032 GCA_964559135.1 uncultured Planctomycetia bacterium | reverse complement strand
TCAAGGGGCCGAAAGGCGTGTCCAGCCCCATGTCGCCCGTCAGCTCGTAACCTGCGCCCGAGCCCGTGAGCATCCGGAAAGCCGCAAGTCCCAAGTCCGACGGCTTCAGGCCGAAATTGATCTGCATGGACTGACGCTCGCCCTTCCCGAACTTGACTCCTTCCGTCACACGACTTTCCGCGACGGACATGCCTCCGAGCTTCAACTGGTAAAGCAGATCTTGGAGATCAATGGGAAAGTCGTTCGTGTTCTCGATGGACAGATTCATCGCAGCGGCCGCTCGGGTGAGGGAAAGCTCCTTCCACTGGATTCCGTCGACGGAGATCCTAGGAACGTTCGGGATCGGCACTTCGCCTTGCTTTTGGAGAGGCAGTCGAAGCTGGCCGAGGACGGGGGCATCGACGGTCAAGCCGATGTCCGCCACATAGTCGACGACCGAACCGGGCCTGACGTCGGAAGCGAGGGCGACCAGGGAGGCGAACTGGACGTGGGTCTTCAGGGGAATGGTTCGGCTCCTGCGGGCCGGAATGGTCCCTCCCTCGTCCGATCGGCCGCTCAGAAAATTCTTCGTGGCATGGGCGAGCTCGTAGTCGATCCCCAGCAACGGGAGAGGCACGTCATAGGGGTTTCCGATCTCCACATCGAAAACGAGATCCGCTCCGTCGAGGCTGAGTCCCTGGAGGGAGACGCCCTTGACGGCGGCCGTGGGGCGATCTCCGTCCATCATTTTGTTGAGCGTGGAACAGGAGGTGAGGAGGGCCAAAGTGGTGACGATGACGAGAGACGTGAGGGAACGGAACATGGGTTTCTCCGCGGAGACCGGGTTGCGTGGCGCAACGCCATGTTTGCCGGGGCCGGGCCGTAACACAAGCCCCGGCTCATCCTCGGAGAATCAGTTCCTCTTGTAGCGGTCCAGGAACTCCCTGCGGGCCTTCTCGCGCATGGCGCGTTCGGTGGGGTCCATCTTGTCGACAGCCCAGCGGTGATTGGAGTCGTCGAAGACGCTCTTGATCGTCTGCAGGAGCTTGGCCGCGGCGGCTTTCTTGGCGGGATCCGGGTCAGCCTGCCCCTTCTCGGCCATTTCCAGCAGCTCAGGGACGAACTCGGTGTAGAACGACTTGGCCACATCGTACATGCCGTGCCAGTGCGTGTAGTCAGGGGCCATCATCGAGGCTCCATGGCGAGCGCGGCGGCCCTCGTGGTGCCATAGCTCGAACCATACCCAGTCCACTTTGTTCGCAAACGGGGCCTCACGATGCCGCAGAGGCTTCGCCGCGGCCATGAGTTCCTTACCGACCTTGGCGAATTTGTCGTTGTAGAGCTTCACCAATCCGTCGTACTGGATGTAAAAAGCATCGACCCAGTTTTTGTTGTGGCAATTCGAGCAGACGTCCTTCATGTTCTTCCGTCGGATCTGCCAGGGCACGTCGGCCCCGGGGAGCCCGAGTTTCTTATCGGCTTGCTCGGGCCGCACACTCACGACGGGACGGTTGTTCCAGCTGATTCTCATTCCCACGTCGTGCGTCACGGATTGGTTCTTCGTGGCGCTCATGTGGCACGTGGCGCACGTCGGCGCGGCCCAGTAGTCCTCGCCCACGATCCATTTCGAGGCATGGAGGTTCATCCTCTTGATGTTGGCGGCGAAAGCGATGCCGTGCTTCGACTCCGCATAGATCTCTTTTTGGGGATGATCCGGCCCGAGGTGGCACTTGCCGCAACTGTCCGGGTGGCGGGCCTCCGCGACGGAGAACGAGTGGCGCGCGTGACACGCGGCACAGGAACCCTCACTGCCATCGGGATTCAACCGTCCGATCCCGCTGTTGGGGAAGGTCGCAGGGTCCAGCTTCCCCCCCTCGAGGACCTTGACCTCGGTTCCGTGGCATTGCCAGCAACCGTTCACGGCCACGGCGGAGGCCCCATGCGGGAACGCGCTCGTCTCGAGTCCGCGGTTCCCCTCCACGACCTCCGCGAGGACGTTGTCCAGGGAGCCGAGGATTCGCCCTGCTTTCGCATGGTGGGAACTCGAAAACTGCTTCACCTCCTCGGCATGGCACCGGGCGCAGTCCTTCGGACTGACGATGACGCTGATGGTGTGGCCGTTGTGATCCTCCATCACGTCGGGATCGTCATCCTCGGCCTGGTGGCACTCGAAGCACCCCACGCCGGCACGAAAATGGGCGCTGTCACCCCACTGCTGGTAGAGACCGGGATTGAGTTTCCTGTGGCATTCGACGCAGTTTTGCGTCTCGTCACTGAATTGCAGAAGTCCCGCGCCCTCCTCGATCTGGGCACCCACCACGGCTGACCACATCAAGAATCCGAGGATCGCAAGGCACTGAATCCACTTCTTCCCATACCTGCTCATCGTCCACCCTTTCTAAACTCGAATCAGCAGGACTGATTCAGACAACGGTCAATGAGGATGCTTGAGTTTCGAGTGCTTGTGGATCTTCTTCTTGTCCTTGATCGCATTCTCGAAGTCGAGTCGACTGTCCTTCGTGAGCGTAGGACTCTTTTCGTTGTGGCACCGCTGACAGGACGCCTTGTCCGGAAGGTGGATGCCCAACTCCATGAGCTTGGCGAGCTTGAAGTCGGGATGCTTGTCCTTGTAGGGGACGGCCAGACTGCCCGGACCGTGGCAATCCTCGCACTGAACGCCTTCGAAGCGCTTCGCCCGGATGACTTCGTCCGAGGTCCATTCCTTGCCCGGAACGATGGCGGGATAGCCCCCGGGTTTCCCGTAACCGGTCGTGTGACACGCGAGACACTTAGGGTCCTTCGTGTAGTCCTTGGCCGGGTCGAGCTTGTATTTCTTCTTGGCGTCGGTCGCCTTTCCAGGCTTCAGAGTCTCGAACGCCTTCGCCATGGCCGTCTTGCGCCAACTCGCCCACTGCTTGAAGTGACACTTCTTGCACTTCTTGGCGCCTATGAACTTGGCCTCCCCGTTCCGCGAACAGGAGTCAGGGGGCAGAGCCGGAACCTTGGACGTCCGCTCCACCGTCCACGGCTTGGCCGCCACGAAAAGGGGGAGGACGAGAAGAAGCGAGAGCAAGACAATGGGTTTCATGGTGTGATCCTCCTGGGCGCGCGATCGCCCCTGATTTGCGGAGCAGAGCAAATGGCGTACCCCTGATCGATACAGGTCAGATCCGCCAAAGTCGGGAATGTCGAGGGAGCAGGAGGACACGGCGCGGATTCGTCGCAAGGATTCCCCGATCGGCCCCTCGTTATTGGATGATTTTCCCCAGGGTTCGATGCCTGGGGGTGGAACCCCGATACGCCTTCGCTGCACACCGGCAAACAGCAGAGTGTAGGCGCGAAGCCTTCTCCTCCGCGTAGCGATCTCGCGGTACGGATCGACAGCGTCCGGGTTGACGCGCCGCCGGATGGGGCGACTTGACGCGGCATCGCTTTTGCGGGGTCTTGCCCAGGAACAGGGTTCGAATCGGCGCGGGACGGGTCCCCACCGACGACTTCCCCCTGACAAACTCGCCGCACCATGAAGACCTATACGCCCCTCGATTCCGGGTCGTCCCACGAAACATGGGGATCGATCGGCCCACTCTCCGGCCATGGCTCATGGCCGCGCGCTCTCACCGTGGGCGGTCTCTTGCTCCTTGTATCCGTGTTCGGCGCCTGCACCAGTGACGATGCCGGCGAGGAAGGAGCGGCGCCCCGACACGTCGCTGTCACCGAGACATCCGCGGCCCCGCCCCCCTCCGAATCTCCGCAGAAGGCCACACCCCCATCGGCTCCCACCACCCAGAGAGTGAACGAGGACGCGCCGGCGCGGGAGGCCCGCGCCGTCATGGAGGAAGAGGCAGCCCTGCCCTCCGGCGAGGGCGCGGTGGACGCCTCCGCCGAAGAGGTGGTGGCGGAAGAGGCCCCTTCGGACGGCTACGATGTCTCCGGCTCGATCTCCCTCAGTTACCGGGCTCGTATCCGAGGAGGGCGGAACGACGAGGACCTCTACGGCTACCTTTCGCTGACCGGCGGGACGTCTGGGGTGGATGACGTGAGGTTCCACATCTTCGGACGCGGAACCCTGGATCTGGATGGCGACGAGAACCGTTCCAACCTCTTCACCTCCTTGAACGACATCGGTCGGGATCCTCTGAATCTGAAGCTGTATGAGGCCTACGTGTCCTTGGAGGGCGAGGCGACTCCTTCATCGCTCGGAATCCGCCGCATTCAGATCGGCCGCCAGAACGTCGTCGCGCGGTTCAGCTACCTCGTGGACGGCGCGCGCATCGAATTCGAACCCGTGCAGGGCCTCGGCAACATGCGGGTCGCGGTGTTCGGCGGCGTGCCTGAATACCTCTATGAAAGCAACCGATCGGGCGATTGGCTCGTCGGCGCGGACATTCGTTTCCGTCCCTTTTCAAGGACCGACGTGAGCCTCCGCTATACCCACATCGAGGACGGAGATTCTTTCGTCGATGGGGGCTCGCTGCAGGACGACTACGGGTCCGTCACGATCCGACAGGGCTTCTCGGACAACGTCTCTCTCTCCGCAACGTGGAATTCTCTCGACGGCGACACCCGGGACGCGACCCTACGCCTGGACTGGAACGTCCCCGAAGCCGACCTCTCGATTCGGGCGTCCTACCGGTTCCAAAACGACATCGAGAAGGAGTTCACGACGGTGTTCGACTCCTACGTCGGAGTGCTGGGGGACTCGTTCGCTTACGGTCAATTCAATCTGGAGATTTCCAAGCTCCTGAGCGAAAACTTCGCCGTCGATGGAGGATTCACGGTCCGGCAACTCATCGACGACGCCAAGGACTCACCGTTCAACAGGGAGTTTTTCCGGGGCTGGCTGACACTCTCGAGCATCAAGTGGCCGACGGATTGTCTCAGCCTCTCCCTCACTGGGGAGTATTGGGACGGCGACAACGACAAGACGGCCTCCGCGGGGTTCGAGACGGTATGGCGCCCCTGCGACCCGCTCCGATTCACCGTCGGCAGCTACTACTCCCTTTACAAGTACGACCTCTTCACCGTCGACGAACGCCAAGACGCCACGACGTTGTATCTGAAGATCCGCTGGAAGCTCCCCGAGGATCTTCGATTCGACGGCCGGTACGAATATGAGACCGGCGATGAAGGCACATTCCATTCCGTTCTGCTGGGTTTGACCTGGAGCTTTTGAGAGAGAGCCATGAGATACTGGATCGTAGGCATCACTTGCGCGAGCTCCCTGGTCCTTCTGGCGGCCTGCGTGGCACTCATGTCACCGGACGAGCGCCCCGCTCGTTCGGACGGACCGCAGTTCGACCATGCCGGGCACCTCGAGCGCGGCGTCGACTGCACGGACTGCCACGGGGAGAGTGACGTTGGCTACAACGCCATGCCCGAACTCGACTTCTGCAACGAATGTCATGAGGACATCGACGGTGAGGCCGCGCCGGAGAAGCGGGCCTCGGCCTTCTTCGACGAGAACGGGCAAGGGTCCTGGATTCATGTGACGGCCTTGCCGAAAGAGACGATCTTCGACCACAAGAAGCACGTGGAACACAAGGACGGCGACTGCACGGCATGTCACTCCGATGTCGCGGCCTCCAAAGAGATCCTCGTCGGTGCTCGCATCGACATGGATGAATGCTTGGCTTGCCACCGTCAGGAAGCACCCCAGGCCCTCGAGTGCGCCAGCTGCCACCGCGACATTCGCAGGGATCGCGCTCCGACGAACCACCGCCCCGGCTGGATTCGAGAGCACGGCCGGATCGCCCGGCGAGGCGGCCTCGACCCCCTTCCCAAGCAGTGCGGCCTGTGCCACGAGCCATCGACCTGTGACACCTGCCACAAAGCCGAGCAGCCCCGAAGCCACAACAACCTCTGGAGGCTCCACGGCCATGCCGCCGCGGCCTCCATCGATCGGGATCAATGCGCCGTCTGCCACACGACGGACTCCTGCGTGCTCTGCCACGAACGCACCGAGCCGAGGAGCCATCGCGGCGCTTGGGGGGACCCGTTCAATCGGCATTGCGTGTCCTGCCACCTGCCGAACGAGGGATTCTCCGACCAGGGCTGCGTCGTATGCCACGAGAGCGCACCCAGTCACAACCTGGCCCCCCCGCGCCCAGGCAATTCCGTGCACATGACGAATGACCCGGCAGAGTGTCGGGAATGCCATACGCCCGCTCCTCATCCGGACAACGGGCAAACCTGTCTGCTTTGTCACCAATAGACCTGCAACGCACCTGAGACAACACACCACGGCACGAAAGTTGCTTCAAAGCCGACCATCGGGAATTCAACCGAAGGAGCCACTCATGACACAAGAACGCCCCACAAGAACGGTTTTGGCCCTCACGCTCGTCGTGGGGCTTTTGGGCTTTCTGTTGCCCCTCTCCTCATGCGGAGGCGGCGGCGGCGGCAACGGACCGCCGCCCGAATCGGTGACCGTGTCCGTCACCGATGCCGTCGGAAATCCGGTGGCGAATGTCACCGTCTACCTGATCCCCGCCACGAGCGTCGATGAAGCACCGTTCAACGGCGATGACATCCGCGACGGTCTCTCCGAAGACCGAGACGAGCCCCTGGAAGACGCCATCCGCCAGAATGGTGTGAACTTCCCCCAAGCTCTGACGGACGCTACGGGAATGGCGACGATCACGGGCGCCCAGACCGGGGCGAACTACTTCTGGTTCGCCATGCCCGACGCCGGTGACATGGAACACCTTCCCGGCGGGACGATGTCTCGCATTTCGGTCGACGCGGCCACGTTCCTGGGAACGACCCAGGCGATCGAACTGACGAGCTCCCCCACGGCCGCTGCCACCTACGTGGGATCGAGCACCTGCCTCGTCTGCCACGCGGATCATGCCACCCAGGCCGGCCATGCTCACCGGCTCGGTTTCGCTGTGCCCGGCAACCCCGGAATCCTCCAAGACCTGTCGCGCTATCCGGATTTCGATGCGGGCTGGAACAACTTCCTCCTCGGAACGCAGCCCAGCGACGGCACGGCCGTGTACCTCTCCGACTTCGATCCCAGCCGCGGATTCGACAAGTTCAAGACATCGCTGACCGACCCGACGCCCAACGGCGAGACCGTCTACATCCGCGTCTGGCTCTGGCGAGACATGAATGACGGCAACAAGTACAAGGTGACGATGGAGAACATCATCAACCCGGCGGACATCGGAAGTCCGCGGACCTATGAAGTGCCTCTCACCTACGGCGGCGCCATCTACAAACAGCGCAACCTCCTGAAGGTCCCCGGCCGCAACGGGCTCTATCCCTTCCTCCAGATCCAAACGCAGGGCAGCGATACCCGCTTCTCCCGGACCCGGAGACGGTATCGGGATTATCATGGCGACTGGTACTGGGACAACGCCACGTTGACGCTCAAGGACCCTCCCCTGAGCAAGGGCTTCGACGCCAACTGCACGGCGTGCCACAGCACAGGCTTCGAACGGTATCTCGACAGCACGACGGGTGAGTATCGGACTCATGCGGTCAGCGATATTGCGGGGGTCTACGACATCGACGGAGACGGAACGAAGGACGAGGTCAACCTGGGCTGCGAGGTCTGTCACGGTCCCGGATCTGACCACGCCACCTGGGCGGCCGACCCGGCCAACAACGGACATGAGGGCCGGTATATCGTCCAGCCGCACTACCTGAGCCCGTCCCGGGAAATGCAGATCTGCGGTCGCTGCCACGACCGCGTCGAGGGCAACGGTCCCGTCGAGAACGACGAGCCCATCAATCCCCAAGGTTTCATGCCTCCGGTCGGAATCAGCCGTCAGGATTACCTGGCTCAGTACACGACCCGGAAGGGCCCGAAGGCCAGCTCGCTCTGGAGCGACGCCCTGCACAGCAAGAGTCATCACCAGCAATACGCGGACTTCCTGAAGTCGAAGATGCACCGCAATGACATGCAGATCGTGACCTGCGTGGACTGCCACGACTCTCACGGTGAAGGTCCTTTCGAACACCACCTGAAGTACGATCCCGACGATGCGAGCAGCCTCCTCTGCGCCCAGTGTCATGATGAAGAGCTGACGTCTCACATGTTGGCTCAGACGGGCGCGACCCACGCCGGCAACCAGACGACGTGCGTCAGGTGCCACATGGCGAAGACGCCGAAGTCGGGGGCCGGCAAGTTCGGAATCCTGCTCGGCTCGCCGACGGGAACCTCCGCGGACGACGCCATCACTTACTTCCAAAACGACATCACGAGCCACCTTTTCATGAGCATTCCGAAGAAGTCGCACGTCAATGTGGCGGGAGTGATTCCGGCGTCGGCCATGCCGATTCCCTACACGAGAAGCTGTGGCCAAGCCTGCCATGATGCGAGCACGCTGCAGTTCCTGACGGCTCCTCCGATCCCCTCGACGGGAGCCATCCAACCCATCGTTCCCTCTCTGCACCCGAGCATCGAAGACGACGACTACGGGAACAACGGGACGAACGACAACTGACGGTTGGCCCTTCGGGGCGAACCCCCTTCGCTGGACATCCATGCGGCCGCGCTTCTTCGGAAGCGCGGCCTTTTTTCACACCGAAGGGATCAGGTCGAAGCCCTGCCGTGAAGGCGACGACGCGCGCTCTCGAGGAGATGGAAGATCACGGGAACGACGAGAAGCGTCAGAAATGTTCCGGCGATGAGCCCGCCGATGGCCACGACGGCGAGGGGCGACAGTCGCTCGACGCCGACGGCCCATTCCAAAGCCACCGGAACCATACCGACCGCCGAAGCGGCGGCCGTCATCAGGATCGGTCGGGTCCTCAACTGAACGGCCTCGTGGATGGCGTCATTCAACGGCCGACCGTTGGCGAGCCCCACCTTCGTGAAGTCGATGAGCAGAATGCCGTTGTTGACCACGATGCCCATGAGAAGGATCAACCCCATGAACGAAGGCAAGCAACCGTGCTTGTCCGCGAACAGCAATGCCCAATTCGCGCCGATCACGGCCAAAGGGAGACAGGCCATGATCGAGATGGGGTCGAGGAACGAACGAAACGTCACCACGAGCATGAAATAGAGAAGCACGAGTCCAAGCACGAGTGAGAGCCCCAACCGCTTGAAAGCCTCGAGCATGTGCTTGAGCTCACCCTCGAAGGTCAATTCGTAGCCACGAGGCAATTCCAATCCCTTCAGCGCTTCCAGCACGTGGTCGTGAAGGTGAGTCACCGCGATATCACCGCGGAAACCCACGACGTCCGTCGTCGGTAGGAGTCCCTGGTGGGTTTCCAAGGTCTGAGTGGCGACGCGACGGGTCGTACCCAACGCACGTACGGGCACGAACTGTCCATTGGCCGCCTGGATCACGGCGGCCTCGATGTCCCTGCGGTTCCCTCGTTGAGATGCATTCAGACGGGCGCGAATCGGGATCGCGATTTCCTCGGGCACCCGCAGGTGTCCGCCGGAGACCCCGGCCACCATGGCAGCCACCTGGCGGATGACTTCCTGCGCCGTGAGTCCATAGAGTCGGGCGCGCTCCGCGTCGATGTCCAGATGCACCTGAGTGGCCGTGCGCCTCCAGGTGCGTTCCACGCCGGTCATTCCGGCCACGCCATTGAGGCGCTTCATGACATCCTTGGTGACGTCGTCGAGGACCTTCATGTCGTCTCCGGAGATCATAACGTCCACGGTGCCTCGAATGCTCGTCAACGGCGTCGCCGCGAACTCGAAGACATTCACCGAGATCAGTTCCGGAATGGCATGAAGACGGCGGCGAATCCCATCGCATATGTCATAGACGGTGCGGTCCCTCTGGAATCGGTCCACGAGGTTGACCGTCGACCGCCCTTTCGCCAGCGTGCGCTCGGCGCCAAAGGACTTCACGGCGGGCTCCGCGCCCACGACGGTCGAGATGGAAAGGAGCCAATCCTTCTCGACTTCGGCGTCGATGGCTGCCTCGACGCGACCGGCCAGCCTATCCATCACGTCGGAATCCGTGTCCGGTGAGGCTTCGAAATCCACGACGAAGACACCTGTGTCCATCCGGGGCATGAGTTCCCGGCCCAGGGTCGGCATCAGCTTCGCCGCGACGACGAAGAGGACTCCGAAAGCGAGGAGAACGATGAGGCGATTGTGGAGGCCCCAGTCGATGACATGGGCGTAGAATCGCTTGACAGGATTCAAGAAGAAGAGCTTGAAGGGCAAGAGGATCTTGTGGAAGGGATCCCACTTGCCCGGGCCCAGAATGCGCGAGGCTATGAGCGGGATGACGACGACGGAAACAACGAGGGAAGCGAAGAGGGCCACCGAGAGGGTCACGGTGAGGGGGCGTAACACCTTCTGAACGTATCCACCGATGTACATGATCGGGACCAGAACGATGATCGTGCTCACGGTTCCGGCAGCATCGGCGAGGAGAATCTCCTTCGTCCCGCGGGCGGCCGCCACGAGGCCCTCCTCACCGACCTCTCGAATACGTCGGTCGATATTCTCGATGACGACGACCGCATCGTCGGCGAGAAGCCCCACAGCGATGATGATGGCCGTCAGCGTCACCATATCGAATTCGTAACCCATGACCTTGAGGGAGGCGAACGTGAGGAGATACGTCAACGGGATCGAGAGCGCCGTGATGAAAGCGGCCCGGCCGTCACCGATGAAGAGCAACAGAACGATCAACGTCATGATCACGGCATCGCGCAGAGCGTCGATCATGTTGTCCACGGTGAGGTGAATGAGGCGGCCTTGAGTGTCGGCGACCTCGATCACGAGGTTCGGGAACTGCTTTCGCACCTCGGGGAGATGCTCGTCGATCGTCTTCAAAACCTCGCTCGCGTGCCCCTCCTCCGAGCGCAGCAGGGAGAGAGCCACCGCTTGGCGACCGTTCCCGTGGTAGAGCGAGGTCGGGTCCGTTTCGTCCCAAAACACCTGTCCGACGTTGCGGACTTGAACGAAATCACCGCCAGGCACGGGAACCTGAATGCGCTCGAGTTCACTGGGTCCCTTGGCCAGCGACTCTGTCGTGAGGAGAAGGCGGCTCCCGTCTCGCCTCAGCAGACCGCTTGGCTGAGAGATGTTCGATTCACGGATCGCCTTCGCCACGGCGGACACCGTGAGTCCGAGGGCCTCCAGCTTGTACCGGTCCAGATCCACGGCGATCTGGCGCTTGGGGCCTCCGAAGGTCTCCACTTCGGCCACGCCCGGGATCCTCAAGAGCGCGTCACGGAGTGGATTGTCGGCGATTCGTCTCACCTCCGCGAGGTTCAACGATGAACCGTCCCGCGCCGAGGCGGCAAGAACCATGACGGGCCTGGCCGCATCCGTCACCTTGAGGACGATGGGATCGGCGATGCCTTCCGGAAGGCGTCCCTTGACGCGCAAGAGCTCATTGGCGACGTCCGTCGCGGCGGAGTCGATCGTCTTCTCATACTCGAATTCCACGGCCACCGCGGAAACCTGGTCCCGCGAGGTCGACGTCACGCGTCGCACGCCGTCCAGGCCGGACAACCTCACCTCGATGGGGTGAGTCACCTCCGTGGCCACGTCGTTCTCCCCCGCGCCCGGCCATTCGGTCACGACGCTGATCACGGGGTAGTTCGTGTCCGGGAAGAGGTTGAGAGGAATGGTCTCGAACGAGAGCCACCCCACAAAGATGGTACAGAGCACGAAAACGCCGACGATACGTGGGCGCGCGAGAATCCAGTCGATCACCTCAGCGGCCCTCCACCACGCGGACAGCATCTCCGTCAGCAAGCCGGGCGAGGTCGCTCAGATGTCCCACCACGAGACGATCCCCCTGTTTCACGCCCCCCTCGAACGCGACGCCCACGGGTGACTTCAAACGGATCAAGACGTGCGCCACCTTCACATGGAGCGTCCCTTCGGCTCCCTCGACCCGATAGACGACGTCATGAGCCTGCTCGCCCTGGTGGAGGAAAGCGAGTTCCGGCGCCACGAGCGCATCCTTGATGCGGTCCAGAATGACGGCCGCCCGGATACGAGCGTCGCTGGGCAGACCGAAGGGGCTCTCGGGGAGGTCGGCCTCCACCGTGCCCATCGCGCGAGCATCCAAGGCCGGGTGAATTCGGGTGATCGCCGCTTCCATGCGGTTCTTGCCGTCGGTGAGGACGATCGTGCCGCCAGGGACGACCTGAGCGAGGACGTCTTGCGGCAGACGCACCGACACCCGGGCCCCCTGGGATTGAGTGATCAAATAGAGTGGATGGCCGGGCATGCAGATGTCTCCCGGCTCGGCAAGGCGTTTGGCAACGACGCCGGCCGCGGGGGCGCGCACCAGGGCATACCCTTTGCGCACCTCGAGGGAACTGATGCGCTTTCGGAGCGATTCGACTTTCTTCTGCGCCGCCACGGCGGCCGTCCGCATGGCCTCGACCCGAGACGCCGTGCTGCCACCGACCTCGAGGAGGTGATTCTCCCGCTCCCACTCGTTCTGAGCGTGGGCGGCGTCGGCCTTGGCCGCTTCCAGGTCCGCCTTCAACGCGCGGATCTGGTCGTCGATCTCGCGGGTGTCGATGCGTGCGAGGAGATCTCCCGCCTTCACGGCGACGCCCTCTCGCGGCCCCATGTCCAAGATGGTTCCGCTGATCTGGCCACTGACCTGGCTCGTCGCCAGCGAATTGACGCGGGCCAAGGTGGGGTAGGACTCGACGATCTCGGTCCGTTTCACGACAGCCACGTGGACAGCCCAGGGATGGGCCTCCGGCCGGGGCAGCGCCGCCACGGCCTTCATCTTCTGCTCCCGAATCTTCCTGGCCGCGACGACGGCGCCCACGACCGCAGCCACGATGACGAGATAGGCCAGGATGCGTCTGAGAATCTTCATGGCTGGGATTCCTTCACGGCGTCGAGATCGGGGTCGGGGACGGGATCCGGAACGGGTGCAACCGTCAGGGGCGGAAGTCCCACGGCGAGGCGGAGACCGTCGAAAGCGCTCCACCAGTCGATGAGGGACGTCTTGACCTCGGCAGAGGCCCGGGCCAGGTCCGCCTCCGCGTCGACCAGATCGACGGCGGAAAGACGCCCGTCATTGAATCGCTCCCGCTGGATGCGGGCGTTCTCGGCGGACGCCGCCTGGGCGCGGATCGCGGCCTCGTTGCGCGCCTTGGCGGCATTCCATGACGCCCGCGCCGATGCGACTTGGGCGCGGGCCTGGTCGTAGAGTTCCTGGAGCGCGTGCCGCGCGGCCTTCACTTCGGCCTCGACCGCCCGCATGCGGGCCGATCGACGCCCGCCGTCGAAAAGGGTGATGTCCAGAGCGGTCGCCACTTGCCACGTCACCTCGCCGGGCACATCGTAGCCCGCATTGAAAAGCAGCTGGGAGTCGATGCCGAGGCGGGGGCGGTAGGTCGCCTCCACCTGATCCAGGCGCGCACGCGCCTGGTCGAAGCGATGGAGGGCCGCCTGAATGTCGGGGCGGGCGGCCAGGTTCACGGCCACGGAATCGGGCGACGGTGGGGCGGCCGTCAGGCGGTCCAGTTTCTCCGTGTAGACGTCCAGCCTCATGGCTGCGGCCAAACGGGCGCGGGCACCCGCGATGCGCCCGTCGAGGGTAGCGATTTGTCCGTTGACGCGCTCTCGCTCCGCCTGGAGGCGCAGGAGTTCCACCTTGGCCAAACGGCCCACGGCCAAGGCTTCCCGCGCCACGCGAATGCGCTCATCCAGGCTGCGCCCTTGCTCCTCGAGCGCTTCCCGATCGGCTCGGAGCGCCTGGACCCCCCGGTAGAGTTGCGCGCCCGCTCCAAAGAGTTGTAGGCGCACGGCCTCGACGGTCCGCCGAGCGGCCTTCTCCCCCTCTTTCTGCACCCTGACGGTCGAGCCGATGGAGCCGTCGAGATCGATCGGGATGCGCGCCTCGAGACCGGCTCCGATCTGCTCGCTGTCGAATGGCAGACTGCCGAGTTGGATGGGTGGGGCCAAAGGGTTCACGAGACGGCGAGAATTGAAATGGACATCTCGAACGAAAGCCCTGAGTTCGCCCCAGTAGAGTCCAAGGGCCTCTTCGACCGCGGCGCGGCTCCCCTCGGCCCGGGCGCGGGAGATGGCCAGCGCCGAAGCCACCTTGTCGATCCGAGCCAGAACTCCGCCCAGGGAACCGGGCGCGACCTCGGGAGCGGCGTCCGGTTCCGGCGACGGCGGACCGGCTGCGGCGTCCCCGAGGGGCGAGGGCAGCACGTCGGCGATCGACGAGGACGGCTCATGAACGACTGCGCAGCTCAGCACTCCGCACAATGACAGGGAGACGCACAGACGTCGTATCGCGGACATGTCATTCCCCTCTCGGATCCTCGCCGT
Source organism: uncultured Planctomycetia bacterium (assembly GCA_964559135.1). Lineage (GTDB taxonomy): Bacteria > Planctomycetota > DRQF01 > DRQF01. The sequence goes on along the minus strand of CAZLGG010000064.1, from coordinate 8,808 downwards.
CAGGCCTGTGATTGACCTTGGCCTCGTCTGCATCCTGTCGCAGTGCAGGAGATTGGGGTATCGTTTCAAGGTCGATGGTCCGCCAAGCCCGACACTGCGGCCATCCTAATTGGAGCCGATCCTTTCGGAAGCGTTCCCATGCGAAAACTTTTCCTGCTGTCCCTCTTGGTCTTCGCGACGCCGCTTCTCGGGCAGTCGCCCTCCCCGCAACTGGATCTCGCCGTCCTCTATGCCGGTGTCCCCAAGAGCCCCCGCGCCGCCATTTGGCGGAGTTTTCTCGAGAGACATGGGGTCCGGGTGGGATCGATCGCTTTGAAGACTCTCTCGAAGACGACGGCTCGAGGGTTCGACGTGGTCATCGTGGACGGCCCCTCCCCCTTTCTCCACGGCGCCTTCGAAGTCCCTCCCCTGCCCGAGATCGGGGAAGACTACGACCGCCCGACCGTCCTCGTCGGCCCCGTGGGGGGCCGGACCATCTTGCCCTTGAAGATCAAACTGGACTGGTTGTGACTGTGTCTCCAGGAAAAGGCTCACGGGTTTGACGCCGCGCATCCGATTTTCAAAGGCCCCTTTCCGGTGGCGCCCACCATGGAGACGGTCCCCACTCCCTCTCACTACGCGGACTGGGAGCCGGCCACGCCCGAGACCATCTCGGTCTGGAGGGTTCACGGCAAGCTCAAGGTGAAAAACATCGGCCTCGTCGCCGACGGATACGGATTCGAAGACACCCCGGATTCCGAGTGGATCTCCGGGGGATTCAACACGAAGGGCCCGCGCGCCGCGGCTCTGGCACGGGAAGGCTGCTTCTTCCACTGGGGTTTTGCCGCCGACCCCGAAGAGATGACGCCCGAGGCCCGCTTGGTCTTCCTCAACGTCCTCGCCTACATGAAACAATTCGACGGGCACCGTCCGCTTCAAAAGAAGGTCACCCGTCACAGGAAGTGGGCTCCCCTCTACGCCCGCTATCTGCGCGAGAAACAGTCGGTGCAGTACGCGGAACGCCTCCTTGACCTGAAGATCCTCGAACGTCATGGCTACGACGCCGATCGTGTCCGCGCTTATCTCACGAAGAATCTCGATTTCGTCTGGAGAGGTCCGGATCGCCGGTACACCGTCGACGAGGACGCGAAGGCCCTGAGCCTGCCCAACAACTCGGTGGCACTCCTCGACGAGTGCCTTCGGCGCTGGGCCGCGAAGGAGGACGCGGACCGCGCCGAACGGCTGCTCCGGCGCTACACGGGACAGAATTTCGAAGACCTAGCCTCCTGGCGCCGTTGGCTGGATGAAAACCGCGATCGCCTCTACTTCAGCGATACCGCCGGCTTCCGCTTCTTCGTGCGCCCCTGACACGCCGGCCCAGCCCCCCTCCACCGCTTTGCAGTGCGACGCCCCGAGCGCTACGCCCTTCGAAGTGGAGTGTGGACATCCTCGTCCGCTTCCTTCCCCTAATCCTTCTTCTCGGCGAGGGCTTTCAGCTTGGCGAGGCCCTTGTCGAAGTCCTTGCCGGCCATCGAGTCCATGAGCATGGCGAACCAGCCGCCGATGACGGCTCCGGGCATCGTGCCCTTCATCGCCCAGGTCACCTTGGTCCCGCCATCCACCTTCTCGTATCGGGTCACGCAGTGGCTCTCCGCCCGCGTATCGTCATCCATGATGAACGCCATGTCGTACTCGATGCCTTTTTCGGGATCGGATGCCGTGAATGTGAGCTCCCCCTTGCCGTCCTTGCCCGTCCAGCTCTGATGCGCGCCGACGCCCTTCGTCTTCTCGCCGAGCGTCACCATGATGGAGGGGTCGGCTTCCTTCCAGGGCATCCATTTGTCCCATTGCTCGAGATCCCCGACGTAGACGTGAAGCTGCGCCGGGGTCGCATGGATGACCACGGATCGCTCGAGGTCGTAGTCCTTGGAGAGGAAGTAGCCCACCGCGACGAACACGACGACGAGCGCGAGGACGGTGAATAGGAATCCCTTGAGGATCTTCATGGTCGGGGTCTCAGTTCCAGGCTGGGAGGAAGGAGTACTTCGCTGCGTACTCCATCATCTGATCCGCGAAACTCGTCGGGTATGAAACCTTGACGTCCACGATCTCACCATCCTTCCGCACGAGACTCAGCTTCGGGTTGATGAACCCGGAATACGAGGGGATATCCAGCTTGGCGAAACGCCTCAGCACCTCTTGGTGAAGGGCCCGGTCGACGTGGACACCGTAGGTCTCGACGAGGTGCTGGCCCGCCGCGAAATCGCCTTCCGACTTGATCCTCTGGATCTCGCGCAAAAGGTCGCCGAAGAGCTTGCGGAGTTTCTGGTAGTCGTTGATGACGAAAAAGGTCTTCCCGTCACGGGTCCGGCGCTCGATGACGTTGTCTGCGGCTCCTTTCTCCATCACCCACTTCGCGACGAGTTGCCGATTCCGCATGTGGTCCTCTTCGATCTCGTCGCCGGGCTTGATTCGGCGCAACTGAAGCATGAGGCCGTTTCGGATGTAGCCGTCGTAAGACGCCTTTCCGACCTCGAGACTCGGCATGAGCCCCAGCTCGACGAGTTTGGGGTCCATGAGGTAATAGAGTGCCACCAAGTCGGCCCGCCCCTCTTCCAGCGTCGAAGCATAGTTCTTGAGGGTTTCCTTCGGCGTTCCCACGCCGGGATTGATCCGTCCCGAGGCGTGACCGATCACCTCATGCATATCCGTGTGCAGGGTATCGGCCAACTCGCCGTACTTGTGAGCGCGATCGATTTCCGCTTGGTCCCAGGCGAACTCGCTGAGCGACCCGCCTCCCACGTGATTGTAGGCTGCGACGATGTTCGCAAGGTTGACGGACTTTGAACCGTGTTCGGCGCGAATCCAGTTGGCGTTGGGCAGATTGATGCCGATGGGCGTCGATGGCGAGGAGTCCCCGCCTTCGACGACGACGTTGATGACGCGCCCCGTGATCCCCTTCACGTGAGGCTTCTTGTGGGACGCGATGAGCGGTGAATGGTCCTCGAACCACTGGGCATTCTTCGCGATGGTGTCGATGCGACGGGTCGCGATGGGGTCCTTGACCTCAACGACCGACTCCCATGAGCCACGATAACCCATCGGATCGTTGTAGACCTCGATGAAGCCGTTGATGGTGTCGACGTCGGACTCCGTATCCTTCACCCACGCGATGTTGTAGGCGTCCCAATCCTTCAACGAGCCCGTCTTGTAATAGGTGATGAGACGCGAGAGGGCCTCCTTTTGTGCCCCGTTCTCGGCGTGGGTCGTCGCCCTTTCCAGCCAGGAGACGATCTTCTCGATGGCTGGCGAATACATGCCTCCGACCTTCCATGTGCGTTCCGCAAGGCCGGTACCGGTCCGCACGAGTTTCGAGTTGAGGCCCCACGAGACGGGACGAGGGTCCTTCGGATCGATCCTGGACTTGTAGAAGTTTTCGACCTCAGCCTGGGTGATGTCCGGATCGTAGAAGTTGACGGCCGAGTCTCGCACGAGATCCACTCCGCGCGACTTGTTCACGACTTTCTTGTCCACGGACGGGTCGAACATGGGAGCCTCGAGTTCCGCGAGGAGAGCCTGCACCGATTGACCGTTGCGCGTCGGCCACGGCCCCTTGCACGCAGCCACCCACCCGGCGAGATCACTCGGCGTGAAACCGGGATCGAACTTGTCCCCCGAGTAATGGTGGTGGATGCCGTTCGAGAACCAGATCCTCTTGAGGTAGGTCTCCATGGCGGCAAAGGCAGGAGTGTGACGATCGCCATCGTACTGCCGGTAGACCGTCTCCAGCATCCGCTTGATGGGAAGGTTGTACCGATACTTCTGGTCGTAGATGATCTCGCGCCCGCAGAGCGCGGCCTCATAGAGACAGTAGATCAGCTTCTTCTCCTCGAGCTTCAACTCCTCGAAACCCGGCACCTGATAGCGAAGGACGCGCAGGTCGGCGAAGCGTTCCGCTTCCCATTTGAATTCCTGGGGTGGGGAGACGGAAGGAGAGGCGGCCGCGGAGGCGTCCTGATTCGCCGGATGTTCGACGTGGACGCAACCGGCCACCAGGATTCCGAGGGCGAGAACGGCTGCGAAACTCCAGACTTTGAACTTCATGTGAGAACTCCTCCAGGCGGGGTGGACGTGGCCCGAGGCGACCCCGGGTGCGGCAGAATGCCGCTTTGGGCCGTCCGGGTCAAGCGGACCATTCAAGAGATCCCATCGCCGGGTTACGCTGGGCCCATGAAGAGACCCCAGCACACACCGTCGTACCATGAGTATCTGCAACTCGGAAAGATCCTCTCGGCTCAACGCCCCCCCGACTTCCATGCGGCGGATCCGGATTCGACGCGGGACCTGATTCATCACGAAGAACTTCTCTTCATCGTCATGCACCAGAGCATGGAACTCTGGCTGAAGATGATCCTCGCCGACATGGAAATGGCGAGAGACCTCATCGGCCGCCCCGGGGCGGAGGACTCCTCGGTGCCTGAAGAGGACATTCCCAAGGTGGAAAGTTGCCTCGAGCGCGCGGCCCTCACCCTGGAGCATATGACGCGCCAGTTCACGCTCATCGAAACCATGTCGCCCCTCAATTTCCTCACGTTTCGCGACGAACTCATTCCGTCGAGCGGATTTCAGAGCTGGCAATTCCGCGAGGTGGAGGTCTTGGCGGGTCTCTCGGAAAAAGAGCGCATCGACTTCGAGGGGAAACCCTACTACGCCCACATGCCCGCCGCCTGGCGGGCCGGCCTCGATCGCCGCCGTAAGGAGATGACCCTTCGCGAGGCCGTGATCGCATGGCTGGCGCGAACCCCCGTCGACGAGGCCTTCCCCGGTTTCGCCGAGGCTTTCCTCGATGCGTATGCGATCTACCTCGGAGAACAGCGCGACTACCAAGCCGCCAACCCGAACCTGGCCGAGAAACAAAAGGAGGCCCTCTTCGCCCGCTTCGATGAGAGCCTCGAGGACGCCCGAGAGTTCCTGCTCGCCGACGACGATCTCACCCGCCGCGCCCACCAGGCCTTCGTCTTCATCGCGACCTACCGGGACGCGCCCCTACTGCGTTGGCCCTGGGCGCTCGTGAAGCGCGTTCTCGAATTCGAGGAACACTTCCGGCTCTTCCGGTTCCGCCACGCGCGCATGGTGGAGCGCATGATCGGTCTGCGCCCGGGTTCGGGTGGCTCAGCCGGCGTCGCATACCTGGACGCCACGGCCTCCAACTACCGCATTTTCGGGGATCTGCTGAAGGCGGTCAGCTACCTGATCGACGCCCGACGCCTCCCTTCCCCACCCCACGACGACATCCTCAAATTCCGCCGTCAGTGACCGGCGGGACTCATGTCCGGCCACCCACGATCCTCTGAGTTTCTCGCCTTGACTTGCTCTCTCAGCAGAAGAGTGTGCCTCGAGGGAAGACAACCCCAACGAGACATCGCCCCTGCTCGTCGGGAGGAAGCGTCGATCGCGGACGTAAGGCCCCGGACGCCTCCACAATCACGCCCAACTGGGAGCGATCGCGAATGCCCTCCGTGTCCGTGTCCCCACACCGACACTGGCGATCGAGCCGGTCTGACGGGGCCGCCAAGCCATTCTCCCCCGAATCTTCGAGAAAATCGGTCAAGCGGACGGCGCCGGATCCGATCATGATCTGGCTGGAGGAAACGGGACGATCTCTCTCAAATCTCTCTCTCTCGTCCCCCGAGCTCAGTCGAAAATCTCTCTCTCTCACGACAAGACGCGGGGCCGCAAGGCCGCCGCGTCTTGCCCTATTCGGCGTCGCTTCGACCGAGGCGAAAGGTTTCGGTGGCCACGTTCTCCAGACATCCATTCACGAGCGTCTCGACGTCGAGATCCTCCTCCACGCGATCCAGCTCCCCCGGTCTGGTCTTTGTGACGGGCCGGCGCGGCATGAGGAAGCTGCAACAGTCGTCGTGCGGTTCGATGCTGATCTCGAAGGTGCCTGCGGCTTGAGCACGCCGGATGATCGTCTCCTTGTCGAGTCCCACGAGGGGACGGAGAACGGTGAGATCGCTCGTCTCGTCCACGGTGTGGATGTTGGTGAGGGTCTGAGAGGCCACCTGCCCCAAAGACTCCCCCGAAACGAGGGCGCCCGCCCCGTCGTCTCGAGCGATCCGATTGGCGATCCGCATCATGAATCTTCGATAGAGGATCACACGATAGGACTCCGGCGTGCTGGTCACGATCGACTGTTGAAGGTCCGCGAAGGGCACCATGTGGAGCCGAAGGGACGGCTGAAAAAACAGCAACCTGCGGGCGAGATCCTTGACCTTTTCCTGGCTCCGGCGCGTCGTGTACGGAGCGGAATGGAAGTGGACGAAGCTCAGGTGCAGGCCGCGGGACTGCATCATCCATGCGGCAACCGGCGAGTCGATCCCTCCCGAGAGTAAGGCGAGAGCGCGCCCCGAAACACCAACGGGCAGTCCGCGGAGTCCCGGGTATTGCCGAGCGCTCACGATGACCCGACCGTTGGCCACTTCCGCTCTCACCCAGACGTCGGGGCGGCGCAAGTTCACCGTCCAGCCTGTTCGCTCCAGAATCCATGCGCCCAGGTCGCGCTCGGTCTCCGATCGTCCGCGACTCCATCGCTCATCGGCCTTCTTGGCACGAACCCCGAAGCTGAGCCCCTCGCCTTCGGGAAGGACCTCTTGCGTCGCCTCGAGAAGCCCTTCCCAGGTGAGCGCCCCCACGGCGACAGGCGCGAAAGAACTGATCCCGAAGACCTGGGAGAGCCTCTGCTGGAGGGCAGGCCACGAGATCTCGTCGGTCTCCAAGAGAAACCGGCCGAAAAGGCGCTGCATTCGCACCCGCCCCAAGTCCCGGAGCGAGTCCTTGATGTTGCGGATGAGGCGCTTTTCGAAGTAGGCGCGATTCCCACGCTTGAGAGCGAGTTCTCCGTAGTGAATCAAGACGATCTGCGGCATGGCAGCCCCTTCCTGGTGCCCGAAGAATCGATTTTCGGAGTCGCCCAGGTTCTACGCATCCGGGGCGCGTGGAGCCACCGACTCCCTCGGTCTCAGGTCGAGGGAGGGCAGGGAATATTCATGAAGTTCGATCTTCGATAGAAAAAGCCTTGTCAGGAGGGGGGTCTTCCCCCTAAAAGAGGTCCGCGCCGAGAGATTCCGAGCTTTGGGGTTGGCATTTCGACCAGAAGGTCTTTAACTAAGAAGGATCCAACGGGCGGCCGGTTGCGACGTGTGTCATGTTGTGGGGTCGGCAGCCGCTCCGTGGATGGGGCATTTTATCGGTGGTTCGGAACCTCCGAGCATACTTGCGCTCTATGATTCGAGACGCCCACGACGTCCCCCAGGGCAGGGGAGGGTCAGGGATTCGATCAGCTGCCACCGACATACATCAGATAGACATGCCGGGTTGACCTCCGGCAGGACGAGAACGACATGGTACGACTCAGTACATACGATGAAAAAGCGAGCAGCATCCAGCCGGGTGACGGTCTGGGGGCATATCTCCAAGAGGTCGGAAGCCACGAGCTTTTGAGTCCGTCCGAGGAGCACATCCTCCTCGGCAATCTCATCATGGCCCGACACAACTGGACGGAGAGTTTCCTCGGCACCGAGGCCGGTTTGACCGCCGTCTGGGAAGACCTTCTGAAGTGGAAACGGGGCGAGATCTCCGCCCGCTCCATCATTCCCGGTCCTCCGAAGGCGAAGCCGGGCGGCAAAGACGTCGAGCACTTGGCCGAACGTCTCTACAACATTTTCCATCGGCGCTCGCTGCGGATGAAACGTCCCTTCGCCGGAGGGCGCAAGGGAGGCGTCTGCCCGATGGTCCGCTCGCTCCTATGGGTGGGACTTCGGCCTGCCCCGCTCGAGCGCTACAAGCAGGCGGCCATCAAAAAGGGCGGCGCCCGGCTCTCCAGGCGCATCCAAGACTATCGCGCCCGCTTCATCGGGGAGCGCAGGCCGCTGATCGAACGCAATTTGAGGCTCGTGCTTTCCGTCGCCCGGAAATTCGAGGGCGGGCCGATGGCCTACGTCGAGCTCATTCAGGAAGGAAACCTGGGGCTCATCCGTTCCACGGAATCCTTCTCGGCACGATTCTCCGTACGCTTTTCGACCTACGCCTACCTCTGGATTCGCCAGGCCATCCTGAGGGCACTCGAGGAGAAGAGTCGCACGATTCGCCTCCCGGTCAACGTGACCCAGAACCTCCGCAAAGCGCAGCGCGAAGCCATGATGGAGGAGTACGAGAACAACGGCCCCGGCGAAGCCCGCCAGAGGCTGGACAACATGCTGTCCAACCCCACGGTGAATCGCCCGGTCCTCTCCCTCGAGTCGGGCCCCGACGACGAAACCCGCCTGGGCGACCTCGTGGGCGACAAGAACGCCGTGGCCCCCGAGCAGGAGGTCATCCAGGACGACATCCGCGAGCTGATCCGCGAATCCCTGATCACTTTGCCGGAGCGGCATCAGAAGATTCTCCGTATGCGTTTCGGCATCGGGTCGGATCGCCCGTGTACTCTCGGCGAGATCGGCAAGGAGATCGGCGTTTCCGCGGAGCGGGTGCGCCAGCTCGAGGCCGCGGCCTTCGAGCGGCTGCGCCAAGGCCCCGACGCCGTGCGTTTGGCGGAGCTCCTGGAGACGAATTGACGAACGACAACGGGGAGGACAGACGCTCCTCCCCTCTCCCCTTTTGGCGCCGGCCCCATGCCTGAGGACCCCCCAGAGATCCCCGACGAAGAAGAAACCGTCTTCTCGGATGATGCATCCCGCCCGAAACAGTCCGGCCGCCCCCGCCCCCGTGAAGCCCCCCCCACGGTCACCTCCTCGGCCCCCCCGGGTGAGATCGAGCAGCCCGTCG
>CAZLGG010000063.1:0-23078 GCA_964559135.1 uncultured Planctomycetia bacterium | reverse complement strand
GTGTCCAGGGGCGGAGGTTCGGGCCTTCGGCCCGTTGCTGCGCGTGCGGTGGCGGTGAGCCGTCAAAGAAGAGGGACGAGGGCCCCGGCGAGGGCGCAGGCGACGTTCACGAGGGAGTTTCCGTAGCGGCCGAGCCGCGGTTGGAGGGTGGCGCCGAGCAACGAATCCACCAGATTCCCCGCGAACCCGGCTCCCGTCACGACGAGAAAGACGGAGGCGAACGGACCCTCATCCAACCCACCCGCCAGAAGGCCCGCCGCCCCCGCGGCCACGAGACCGGCCAAGAGCCCCGCCCCCGACACGGCGCCGTCTTGCCCCACGGGCTCGCGCCGGCCCGTGAGGATGGATCGGGGCTCGCCGCCCAGCCAGGCCCCCCACTCCCCGGCCACCGTGTCGGAAAGGACCGCGGACAAAGCCCCCATGGCCGCCAGTGCGCCCGCGTTCGCACCGCCCGGAATCCACCCCCACCGGCCGGCGAGGACCATCAACGCGGGGACGAGACCGTTCGCCAGAGCGTGTTCGACACCGCGCCGCCCCCCGTCCTGTTGAACTCCGCCGCGACGACGTTTGACGTCCGCCCCCAATCGGGAACTCACCGAACCCGCGACGACGAATAAGACGAAAAGCGCCAAGGGCCCCGGCCCCGGAGCCACCATCAGCGCCGCGGCCAGCACCAACCCTGCCAGCACGCCGGGCCAGGTCACAGCCCCCGTCGCCCATGCGACTCCGCTCAACGCGAGAAGCGCAATCCACACCACGACGACCGTCATCCGACCGAGCCCGTGAGCAGCCAGGCCAGAGCGCCCACCCCCACACCCACCGTGAGGTTGTCATCGAGGCGTCCGGGCAGAGACTCGATGAGAGCGCCGCCGAGCGCGAGCGGAATTGCCAGGACGATGGAGCGAAGGGGATCGAAGCCGTGGCGAAGGCCGGCGAGAAAAATCACCGACGCCGCGCAGAGAAAAAACGCCAGGCTGCCCCCCCAGGACTTCTTCCCATTCCAACCCCAGGCGCGAAAGGGGCGAAGGCGCCCCCAAAACGCCGCGGCCGGATCCCCGAAGGCCATGGCCGTCCAGCCCGCCGCCAAGGCATACGGAGCGTGGCGAAAGAGGAGAGCCAAAAGGGCCACGGTCAGGGGATAGACCACGAGCCCACCGGTCCACCCCTCCCTCGGGCGGCGCCAGGACGCCCCCAACGCCGTCGCCGGCAGGAAGAACGCGTTCAAAAAGGCCGCCCAGAGCGCCGCCAGAAGGACCACGCGGGGGTCCAGCCAGGGCAGCAGGAACGCGGGAAGGCCGAACAGAGCGTGGGCCCGTCTCCGATGGGATTCGGCCGTCGACGACGGGCCCCGCGTCATCATCGTGCAAGCAGGCTCCGCCCGTCCACGTCCGAAGGCGGCGTCCAGGCGAGTCCGGCCCAGGCGAGAATCGTCGGCGTGATGTCCACCACGCGCGCCGGGCCCGCCTCGAGCTTCAAGTCGGTGACCAACACGCCGGGGACGAGCGCGGGGTCCACGCTGCAATGGTCCCCGCTCCAGGCCGACCCGTTGTTGAAGAGAACGGGTTCGGAGCAGCCCCCGAGGCAGCTCTGCCAGGAGACGCGGTAGCCCCGGTGGAATCCCACGTAGAGATCGGCCGGCCCGTGAGGGATGGCGTCGCCAGTGTATCCATCCGCGCCACGCATGACCCGGGAGACGACGGGCTTGCCGTCGTCCTCGAGAGCGCGAAGCTCCGTGGCGATTTCCGCCAAGAGCGCCTTCGCCTCCTCGTCCCCCACGATTCCCGCCGGCTCCCGCCCCTTCCGGTTGAGATAGATGCGCCCCAGCCCCAGGCTGTAGGCCTTGGTGCGGGACCAATCCACTTCCTCGAAGACGTTGCCGTGGACGAGATTGTCGTGCAGGGATTTCTCCGTGGATGGACCTCGCAGAGTCATCCATCCCTTCCGGATCAACAATGCATTCAGGTTGACGGCGCGCTTCCAGGGGGAGAAGCCGTGATCCGAGACGACCACGATGTGGTCGCCCGGCTTGCGGTACTTGTTCATCACCTCCCCGACGAAACGATCGGCGCGCTGGTAGGCGCGCTCGATCTCCTGCTTCCACCGAGGGTCGATGGGACGGCCGCGGACGTCCACGTCCGTCCATGCGAAGCGCGTGAACATGTGCTGAATGCGATCCGGGACCGTGAAGATGCAGGTGATGACGCGGGCGTCATCGCGCTTCAATTCGTGGCGTGCGTTGGCCTCCTGCTCGTCCCAGGCCTGCCGCGCGTCGCGCAGAAAGGTGGCGTCGTCGATCATCACGTCCTGAAGGGCATTCGTCGCACAGGCCCAGCCCACGGTCTCGAAGGCGCCGACGTCCTTCCACAGGCGCCATGCGAAGTCGTCGGGGAAACTGATACGGACCCCCTTGGGGAGCTCGCCGGGATGGAAGCCGATGGGATCCAGGTAGAGGCTCACCCGGTCGCCCATCTCCACCAGTCGGAACCGCGCTTGCCCCCTGATGCGCGTCCAGGCGCTCAAGCGAAAGAGAAAGTCGAAGGGGTCGCCGGGAGAACCCTTCGTGATCTGCCGGTCGGAGAGTCCGTCGGTGATGTGGAGGGTGCCGTCGTCCCGACTCTCCACCATGCGCAGGGGCTTGGCGATCTGACGATCCGTGCCTCCGACGATGTCGGGCGGGCCGTAGACGTTCACGGGGCGGAAGGGACCGTCCTTTGTCTTCGGGTTCTCCCAGATGAGAGGCGTCACCCGGCCGCCCGTCGTCGTGAAGCTCTCCTTCGCCACGTCGGTCCGGAGGATGGTCCATGAGCCCATGGTGCCGGCGATGTCGGGGACGCCCAGTCCGCAGAGCAAACGCCCGTGGTCCAGTTGGGGGGCCGGGAATGCGCAGGGGGCGTAGGTGGTGGTGGTCGCGATGCCTGCACGGTCGAGGGTCTTCCAATAGGCCTCCCCCTGTCGCAGGTTGACGGGAAAGGGACGACCGTCCGGGTAGGAAAACTCCGAAGCCCAAAGCAGCATGCCGATGAGGCCGGCCAGGATCGAAAACGACCACCCCGCGAGCCGACGACGACGAGAGAATTTGAAGACGGAGGCGGCGAGGACGAAGAGCAGGGGGATGAGCAAAAAGGGCCGTCGGGCGGCGCGGGTGGAAAGCCCGGAGCGGTCCACGTCCCGGCGCCCGAGAGACAGATGCGCTCGGAAACTTCCGTCCGCGAAATCCCTTCGCAGGAAGCCGTCGATGCCGGTCCGGCCGGGATTCAGCCCGGTGATGATCGACGACCAGGCGACGGGCGAGATCGCCGGAAACGTCGTGGCCAACGGTCGAGCGGAACCCTCTTTCGCCAGACGCGCGAGATGGGGCAGCTTGCCCTCCTCCATCAGCCGAACCATGACGCCGTGGTCGAGCCCGTCGAACCCGAGAACGAACAGTCGCTCTTCCTGACCCCGCACCGACGTCGCAAGCCCCACGAGCACCGTGAGCACCGTCCAAAAGTTCCGCATCAGACGCCTTTCTTCAGGGCGCGATCGATCACGCCCCAGATGCCCCGTTTCTTCTCGATCACGCTGCGCGCCCCCAGGTACTGCCCCAGGTTCTGGCCGAGGGAGTAGAAGGGAGTCCTGACCCACCAGATGAGTTTTTCGTGCCAGGGGATCTTGGCGCGCCGAACGACGCGCCCCAAGTGTCGCGTCCCGTCCAGGGTGAATCGGAGGACCTGGGGAAACCTCTGGACGAGGTGCATTCCCACGAGATCGTGCAGATTCTGATGATCCAGGTAGACCCGCTTGAATTCGTAGAAAACGGAATTGTTGTGGCTGTGGACCACGACGGCGTCCGGATCCATCACCAGTTTCCAACCGGCCAGGATGGCTTGCTTCGCCCAAGCGACGTCCTCGCCGAACTGGCGGCGCTCAAACGGGATCTCCTCCATGACGGATTTCCGCACGCAACTCGCCACGTCGTCGAAGGCGATGAGCTGGTATTTTTCCATGGGCGAAAGGCGCTCATACTCCGCGCGGCTCGTGATCTGCTTGATGTGCTTTTCTCCCTCGCCCTTCGTCCATCCGTCGAGGCGATCTCTCTGGAAGGGATTGCAGTCGTCTCGAGGGAGTTGGTGGCAAAAAGCGCCGGCCACCTGTGGGTCCTCGAAATTGGAGACGAGGGTCGCCAGCCAGGTGTCGTCATAGGGCACGGCGTCCTGGGTGAGAAGAGCCACGATCCCGCCCTTCGCCTCCCTCACGGCGCGGTTGCGGGTGAGGCCGTGGTTGAATTGGTGATTGGGGATTTGGATGAGGCGGACCGGAAAGTCGCGGAGGATGTCGAGGGTCTCGTCCGTCGAGCCGGAGTCGATGACGAGAACCTCATAGTCGAAATCGGTCTTTTGGTCGAAGACCTGTTCCAGCACCTTGCGGAACAAAGGACCTCCGTTGTAGGTGGGAATGAAGACGGTGACACCCAACTCCCTGGGGGTCGCGGCCACGGACTGCGTGCGGGGGACGGGCACGGGCGCATCGACCACGCCGGCATCCCTCCCACATCTCACGAGGACGCCCCGGTAGGTGTCGAGGAGGTCGTCCGCGTTGCGGCGCATCGTCTTCACGCCGCCTCCCCGGTTACGAAAGCGATCCGCGAAGGCCGCATCGTCCAGCAGGCGCTGAAGCATCGCCCCGAGAGCCCCGACGTCGCCGGGAGGAAAGAGCAATCCGTCTCCCGTCTCGGCCAGAGCCTCGTGCATGGCGCCCAGATCCGAGGCCACGACGACGCAACCCGCCAGGAGTCCTTCTCGGATCGTGAGGCAAAAGCTCTCCCACCAAAGGGACGGCACGACGAGGACATCCAAGTCGCGCAGGATCATGGGCAACTGGGAGGCGTCATAGGCGCCGTGGAAACGCACGCGCCCGTCACCGGCGGCGCTGTTTTTCAGCGTCTCCATGTAACTCTCGTCCCCGTGAAAGTTCGGGGCGTTTCCATGGATATGGAGTTCGAGGTCCTCGCCCTTCAGAGTTCCGAAGGCCTCCACGAGAACATGCACACCCTTGGTGGGGATGACGGTCCCCACGAAACCGATCTTGCGCACGGGGACGCCCGTGGACTTGGTCGCCGCCAGCACGTCGTGCCTCAACCCGTGAGGCAGAGCCTCCACGCGGTCCGCGGGGAGCGGGAACTCGAGCATCCGGTCGCGGTGGAATTCACTGGGCGTCAAGAGAAGGTCGCACCGACCGAGACGCCGCATGACGGAGGCGTCCCATTGGACGAGAGCGGGAGGAACGACTCCCGGCCCGGGGGGTTCGAGCTCGTTGAAATGGGGCCAGAGAGCGTGCAGGCAACGGGCGCAGGTCACGCGGTCGATCGTCTCGCAGAGCGCAAGGTCGCGATCGATCCGTTGGCCGCGGGGGCAGACCATCCAGAAATCGTGGAGGGTCATCACCAGGGGGTAGCCGCGGTCCTTCGCAACGTCGAGGATGCCGGTCGAAAGGCAGGTGAGGTGGTGAACGTGGACGAGATCGGGGACGAAGTCATCGAGAACATCGGCGAAAACGGCGTCGATGGCGTCATTCTGCCAGATCCACTGGAACCCACTCGCCTCCCGGAACATGTTGTTCAGTCGGAGGACCTCGACGCCACCGTCGCGTTCGCGACGAAGGGCGTACTCCTCCGCATCGGCGTCCCCTTCCCTGACGAAAACCTTGACGTCGTGTCCCTTTTCGACGAGTTCGCGCGCCATGTCGCGGACGTGAAGTTCCGTGCCGCCCCGGCTCTCCGGGGGATAGGCGCTCGTCACGAAGAGCAGTTTCATGTCACCGGCTTCCCCTTCAGAAGCCGACGATAACGCTCCTCCATGTCAACGGCGTCCTGACGGATGTCCTTGACCGCGCCGACCTTCTTCCCCATCCGACAGGCCAGCTCGCGATCCTCGATGAAACGATCCATCTTGCGGCGCAGATCCGCCGAATCCCCCATGCGGAAGTGAAAACCGTTGACACCGTCCTCCACGAGTTCCGCCATGCCGCCGATGTCCGAACAGATCACGGGGATCCCCGCCAGCCAGGCCTCGTGGATCGTGAGCGGCGAGTTCTCGTACCAAAGGGAAGGCACGACGAGGACATCGAGATCCGCCATGACCTCGGCGATCTTCCCGTTGTCGAAGCGTCCCATGAAGCGAGTGCGTGGGTTGCGGACGAGGGGCAAGAGACGCTGTTTGTACTCCTGAAAGGTCTCGATGTCGCCCCAGATGCGCAACTCCACGTCGTCGGCTTCCACGCCCTCGAAAGCCTCCACGAGAACGTGCACCCCCTTGTATTCGGCGATGGTCCCGACGAAGCCGAATCGGAGGGTGGACGACGAGTGGTGGGCGAAGCCCTCCCACGGCGTCAGATCGAATCCGTTGTCGGAGTGGAGGATTCGATCCGGGGTGATCATGCCGCTCTCGATGAAGCGGTCTCTGAGGAAGGCGCTGGGCGAAATGAACAGATCCACGTCGCGAATCCTCTCCGAGATGAAGGCAAGGCGTGCTTCGATGGCGCGCGCGTAGATCGGACGCGAGGCGGCATCCAGCCGGTCGGGCTTCAGCGGACCCGAGTAACCCAGGAAAGCCCGTTTGAGTCGATCGGGCAGGCTCCGTTCCACAGCTTCCTTGAGCATCCTCTCGTCGCGATGGCCGTAGTCGCCGGCGAGGGTCTCGTGACGGATGCAATCCGCGCACTTTCCGGGATCGGGCAGAGAGCAGATCTCTCCATCCTCGCGCCGAAGCTGCCCCCCCCGGGCGCACATCAACATGTATTCGTGCAGGGTGTAGACCACGGGAACACCGTAGGTCTTCGCGAGAGGAATGAATCCGAACGAGAAGTAGTGGAGGTGCTGAATGTGGACGAGGTCCGGACGGAATCCCCGCAGCACCGTCTCGAAGATCTCCTCCATCTTGGGGTCGTGGTAGGTTTCCTCGAACGATTCCCACCGGTAGTTGTGAACGACCTCCGTGTAGGGAAGGCCTTCGAACACGCCCTTCGAAATCGTGTAGCGGGCTTGCTCATGGCGGGCCTCGCAGAAGAGCAGATGGACGTCGTGACGCTGTGCCAACTGCTTCGCCAACTGGAAGGTGTAGATCTCCGTCCCCGCGGCGTGCTTGGGCAGAAAGTCGTGAACGACGAGCAGAATCCGCATCCGTCCTCCCGATCTCGAAGGCCTTCGACCGAGCCGTCTCCAGGCGGCCATCTTCCCTTCGATCTTGAGCCGGACAGAGGACGACGCGTGTCCGTCCGTCGTCGCCCCACCGTTGGAAGCCCTCTCCCCCAGCTCGGCAACCAAGTGGTCGAGCAGATCGTTGCGTTCCTCCACGATGCCGTGCAGGCGGCCATGATTGGCGACGATCCTCTCGAGGAGCGCCTCCGTGCCCGAGAGTCCCTCCGGCTCCGGAACCTCCACGCTGATGGGGCCCAACCTCTCGTGAACCCGCCTGAGCAGCTCTTCGTAGCGCTTCCGCGCTGCGACAAGATCCCCGAGCGCCTCGGCCAGAGCTCTTTCCCGAAGAAGGAGTTCGGCGTCGCGTTCCTCGGCCTGTCCCAGGAGTCGCTGACGCAGCATCTCGGTGCGTTCCAGGCTTCGCCGGGCTCCCTCCAACTCCGCGCGGAGGCCGTCTCGCTCCGAGGCCAGCTCCTCGGCATCCCGCTTGGAGGCGACAAGCTGGCCGCGCAGCGATTCCATGGCCGCGGCCGCGTCGCGCTCCCGAACGCTCCACTCCTCTCTCTCGGACGCCAGAGTCACCTCCAGCTCCGCCCGCCGCCGTTCCTCGTCGGCGCGCAGCCTCTGTTCCGTCTCCAGGTTCGCCTGAATCTCGCGCGTGCGCTCTTGGGCCAAGTCACTGTCCGTACGTGCCTGTTCGAGAGCACTCTGGAGAGCGGCGGTCGAAGCGACGAATTCCGCGAGCGTCTCCTCTTTGGCCGCGAGGGCCGCGTCCCTCCGATCGATGCGCCCCCCGAGCTCACGTCGCTCCTTCGCGAGCAGGGCGGACGCCTCGGCGATTTCTTTTTCCCTTTGTTCCAGAGTGCGGGAGAGCCGTTCCAGATTCTCGACGAATTCCTGCAAGGTGCGGTCCTTCTCGTCGATGACCCCTTCGCGTTCCTCGACTTCGCCCTTCAGGTGGGCGACGAGGTCCTTCAGACCCTGGACCTTGCCTCGCAGCTCGAACAGTTGCTCGTCTCTGCGACGCATCTGGCGAGCCAAGAAGAGTCGATCGGTCTCGGTGCTCTCGGCCGGCTTTCTCGAGGCACGCGACCTGGACTTCAAGACTCGGTGATAGTGCTTCTCGAGGGCCGCCGCGTGCTGACGCATCGTGGGAAGGCGGGGCACGGCCTCCGCCATCGCCCGGAGTCGCGCAGGGTCCTCGACCAATTCGTCCAGGCGTCGAGCCAGGTCTTCCGCGCGACCCGCTTCGAACGTGACGCCCGCGGCTCCGGCCCGCTCCGGGAGTGCGCCGCGGTCGGAAACGATGACGGGCATGCCGCGCAGCAGAGCCTCATCCAACGCGAAGGAATGGCTTTCGAAGGCCACGGACGGGAACACGGCCACATCCCCCGGGCACCGCGGCAAACCGCCGGAGGGATAGGCCCCGTGCAGCACGACATTCAACCCGGAAGCCAGTCTTTCGAGTTCGTTCTCGTAGTCGGATTCCCCCGTCGCCGCCCCTCCCCAGATCTCGACGCGAATCCGAGACGCATTTCGAGAGAGGGCAAGCGCTTCGAGGATCAGATGCTGCCCCTTCATGGGATGGAGCGCCCCCCAGGACGCGACGACGAGCGGATCGTTCTCAGTCCCGGCCTTCCGCTTGGAGCGGACCGGAGCCTCCAGCCGGCCGTGGGGAAGGACCTCGATCGCGTCAGCCACCCGCGGAATGAAACCTCCGACCAGCCTGGACACGGCGATGCTGGGCGAAAGGATGCGTGACGCCTGGGCGAGTTCCTCCTCGAAATCGCCTCGATACAGGTCCACCCCCTCCCCGACCTCGTCGTCCGTCTGGAATGGGAGTCGGTCCACGCAGTCGCGGCAATGGACGGCGCCCGCCACGCGCTCGCAGAAGTCGCCCTCCCGGATGCGATGAATACGAGGACACGTCGCGGCCACGTCATGCAAGGTGACCACCGCAGGGATTCCCTCCTCCTCCGCCAGACGAACGAGGTTTCTCGACAGGCGCCGCCAGTGGTGGACGTGCACGAGGTCGGGAGCCTCGTCGCGAAGGAAGGAACGAATGAGGCCCTCCGCCTCGGGGTCGAAGGAGCGATACCAAGAATCCAGGTAGAGCCCGCTACGGAGGAGTTCCCAGACGGGGATGTCGTCCCAGACGCGACTTCGCATCTCCGGGGTCGATGATGCTTCCTGGACCCCGGTGAGAATGACGGGGGCGAGGCCGGCGGTCTTTTGGGCTCGCACGAGTGCGGACAGATATCGCTGCGTCCCCCCCGACTCCTGGGGGAAGTAACCGTGAACGAGATGGACGATCTTCAATCGCGGCCCCTTTCTCGCCCATTATCCCGTAGGCGGGGTCGCCACTTCAATCGACGGACGCGGATTCTCCGCGAAACTCCCTGCGGACATGCGGCCTCCGTCGGAGGGATCAATCATTCCTCTTGGTCATCCGATCCGCCGAATCCTGAATGAGTTGCTGAAGCACGGCGGTGTCGATGTCGGAGAGTCGCTTGATGTAGAGACAACTCTTGCCGGTCTTGTACTTGCCGAGCTTGGCGAGGAGGCCCTTGCAACCCTCGAAGCCGGCCATGAGGTAGAGCGTGAGGGCCTGCTTTCTCGACGAGAAGCCGGTGACGAACCAGTCCCCCTCACGGCCGCTCGCGTACTTGTAGTGGTAGCTGCCGTAGCCGACGATGGAAGGCCCCCACATGGTGGGTTGCTTGCCCGTCACGGACTTCATCATTTTCATCACGGTCCGCACGTCGCGCCGTCGATCGGGATCCGCGATCCCCCGCACATAGGCCTCCACGCTCGCCTTGGTTTTCCGGGTCTTGGGTTCCGCCATGGGTCTGTTCTCCCACCGGGTGATGACTTCGATTCAGGGTCCGAACCATCAATCTAACCGAGTTTTACGGCAATCATGAGGCGGGACGCCGAGACGCCGTCAATTTCGAGCACCACAACCGGTTCAGATTCTGCTAAGATTCGGATTCAGGCCCCTGTCACGACCGTGGCGCCACGCCCCGGTCCCTTCGACACGCCCCCACGGGAAGGCATTCAACGCGTGAGACCTTACGAACTTTTTCTGGCCCACATGTTCAGCAGCCGCGATCCGGGCGACTTTCCCTTTCGCATCACCGTCGAGACGACGAATCTGTGCAACCTTCGGTGTCCCATCTGTCCTCGCGAGGATTCGAACCGGGGTTACGGCTACGTGGATTTCGACTTTTTCGCGGACATCGCTCAGCAGGCGGCGGGCCGTGAGTCGGTGTTTTATCCCCAGGGATTCGGTGAACCGTTCCTCCACCCTCGATTCCCCGAGATGCTCGCGTTTCTGAACAAGACGGGTGTTCGCTGCACGGACCTCATCACCAACGCCACGTATCTGGACGAGAAGAACTGCCACGCCATCATCGACGCCTCGACGACGATTCTCACGGTGAGTCTCGACGGCGCCGACCCCGAGATCTATGAACGCGTGCGGCCCAATGCCTCTTATGACGAGGTGGTGCGAAACATTCTGACGCTGCTGAGGTTGCGCGAGGAACGCCGGGCGGAGTTCCCCATCCTCGTGCTCAGCGTCGTGGGGACTCCCGAGGTCCAGGCGACGATGCCGGCGTTCAGGGAATTCTGGGAACCACGCCTTCGGGACACCGACGAGATTTTCGTCTGTTCGCCCGTCACATGGGCGGGGGCGCTCGGCATCTCCGGGAGGGAGGGAGCCAAGGGGGGAGAAGACCTCGCATCCAGACCGCCCTGTCGGATGCTCTACAAGACGCTGCAGGTCTACTACGACGGCCGCACCACACCTTGCTGCTACGACCATGCGTGCGCCCTCGAGGTGGGAAACGCCAAGGAGGAATCGATCGAGGACATCTGGAAGGGAGAACGGCTGGGCCGTCTCCGAGCCCTCCACGAAGCCGGCCGGTCGGGAGAGATCCCCTTGTGCCGTGACTGCCCGGATCACATGCCGTGAACTTCATCCTCGAACCCACGGGGGGGCGCGACCCACTCGGCAAGATCGTTCTCATCTTCCCGCGCTTCCAGGAGGAGATCTATCCTCTCTGGCTCCCCTACGAAATCATGGTCCTTGGGACGGCGCTCTCGGAAGCGGGATATGCCGTCCGCGTCGTCGATGAACGAGCAGACCCGCATGCCATCGAAGGACTCGTCGATGAAGTGAAGGGCGCCCTCTTCGTGGGCATTTCCTCCCGCCCGGGCGATCAGGTGATCCGGGCCATGGAGATTTTCCGCCTCCTCGAAGATCACCATTCGGAGGTTCCAGCCGTGTGGGGAGGTTGGTTCCCCTCCAGCTTCCCCGATGCCTGCCTCGCCATTCCGGAGGTCGACTTCGTCGTGCAGGGCGCCGCGGACTCCTCTATCGTCACATTAGCGGAGCGTCTGCGTCTTCACGACGGCGACGTGAGCGGCGTTCCCGGTCTCAACGGGAATCTTCCCGGGCGCCCGGTCGTCCGAAACCCCAGGCGACGCCTCGAGAACATCGACGCCACGCCGCGAGTCGACTGGAGTCGTTTTCCCATCGCGGATTACGTCACCCCCGACGGTTGCCTCTCCTACTACACGAGTCGAGGGTGCCCGGGGCGATGCCGGTTCTGCGGGGTCACGCGCCTTTATCCCGCGAGCTGGACGGGGTACTCCCCCGAGCGCGTCCTCGACGACATCGAGGTGTTCGCTCACAGGTTCGGCGTTCGCATCCTCAAGATCTGGGATGTCGATTTCTTCGGCGACGTGGACCGAGCCCTGGCCATCTGCCGGGGAATCGTGGAGCGGGGGCTCCAGATCCGTTGGATCGCGGACATCCGAGCGGCGGCGGCGGCGACGCTCACGGAAGACGACTGGCGCGTTATCGCCGCTGCGGGATGCGCCGAGTTGGAACTGGGCGCCGAGACCGCGTCGGAAACTCAGCTGGAATCGATCTTCAAAGAATGCGGGCTCGAGGAGATCCGCAAGTCCGTTACAGCCATCGTGGGGCACGGGATCGCCGCGCGCGTGAACTTCGTGCTGGGCTTCCCGGGCGAGTCGCGTGAGCCCCTGAAGCTGAGCCTCTCGATGATCGACGAACTCCAGCAACTGGGCAAACTCGTTCGATTCCATTTCTACCGCTTCGTCCCGTCTCCCTCGACCCGCCTCGGACACCAGGTGTGGAGTCTCGATGAGAGAGAGCACGATGGCCGCATCCCCGACGACGTGGTGAGCCTGAACGAGATTGCCCTCGGCTACCACAGGCAGACCATGTTCTGGATCGGGGAGGACCTCGAGAGACGCATCCTCCGATGGCTGAAGCTCTACCTGCCGCTCGGCTACTACCTGGGTTTCAACCCCGGCACGGGACGCATCGTTCGGGGCCTGGCCGCCATCGCGCGAGCACGCGTCCGCCGGGGCGTGTCCGCCCTCCCCTTCGAAGCCATGCTGCTGAAGATCCTCCGAGTCCGGATTCCCATGACCCGCGAGTTCGAATGGGAGGTCTCCCTCGCGGCCGCAAACGCCGTGATGCCCGGGGGGCCGAGTGAGCAAGAGATCGCGAAGAGAAACCAAGCCATGCGAAACCTCGCCGATCAGGCGGCGGCCTTCTAGAAGTCGAGAGCGAGGTCCTCGATGTCGCTTGCCGCGGCCAGTTCCTCGTGGTGGGCCAGGACGGCTTCGAAGAGTTTCGAATGGAAGCGGGCGTCTCTGCGGATGTCCTCGATCTCGTGGATGCCGGCGGCCAGCTTCTCGACAAGTCCATCCTCTTCGACGAGCCGGAGCAGCTTGGACGCGAGATCGTCCGCATTCCCCGGCTCGAAGTGGAGCCCGTTCACGCCGTCCTCCACGAGATCCGCCATCCCCCCCATGCCCGAACAGACGACGGGCACGCCCGCGGCGAAGGCCTCGTGGATCACGAGCGGCGAGTTCTCCCACCAGGTCGAGGGAACGACGAGCACATCGATCTCGGAAAGAAAGCGCGGCACGGCGGTGGAGGGGATCTTGCCGGCGAGATGGACCGAAGGGGTGAGCTGTTTCTTGAGCGTTCGCACGTATTCCGGCTTCGAGGAGAGATCTCCATGAATCGTGGCCTCGATGGGCAGGGACTCCAGGTCCGCCATCGCCTGCACGAGCAGATGCACGCCCTTCACGGGTTGGATCGACCCCATGAATCCCACGCGGAGCTTCTCACCTCGAGGGATGCGAGTCAGTTTGCGGAAGGGCTTCAGGTCGGTTCCATAGTCATGGAGGATCACCGACTCCTCATCGAGTCCGAAGTCGAGGAATCGCGCTCGGAGTGAAGGCGACGGGGCGATCACGGCGTCCACCATCTCGAACATATCGCGAACCGAGGCTTCGCGGAGAAGCAGTTGGCCCCGCATGAATTCGACCTCCTCGACCGAGAGGGTCCGCGGGTCCGTGTTGACGAGGCGGCGGAGCCGCATCCTTCGTGCCTTCGCCTTGAGATCGACCCCGGTCAGCTTCGCCACGGACGCCAACCCCCGCAGCATCCACAGATCGATTTTCTGCCGAGCCCACATGAAGGTACAAAGACACCGAGCGCACGTTTCGAGGGAAGGCCTCTCGCAGTTGGAACCGTCGCCCTGCTGCATCTGGCCGTTCCGACCGCAGAGCAGCCAGTACTCGTGAAGGGTCAGCACGCTCGGGATTCCCGCCTCCCTGGCTATGCGCGGATAGCGCACGCTGTGGTGCAACAGGTGCTGAAAATGCACGAGGTCCGGACGAACACGGTGCAGCACATCGACGAAGGCGTCTTCCATGCGGGGATCGATGTAGGTCTCTTCGAAACTTCGATGCAACCGGTGGTTCTGCACCTCGATGACCGGCAGTCCATCCACGTCCGACGTCCGAAGGGAATAGTTCCGTCGCATCAAGTCATCGTCCGCCGTGAAGACGACGAGTTCGTGTCCCTCTTTTCGGAGACGACGTGCCAAGCGCCACGAATAGAGCTCCGCACCGGTCTGGTGTCGGGGTGGAAAGCGATGGGCGACGACGAGGATCTTCATCCGCGAGCCTCCATCGTTGGGGGCGCGTCGGGTTCGCCGCCCAGAAAGGCCTTCCACATGCCACGCCCCTTGGCCAGCACGGCACGCGTGCGCCCTCGGAAAAAACTCGAGAGCAAAAGGATCGGCCAGCCGGCCAGCTCCACGAGGACGAACGCCCCCCAAAGGGACGGCGTCCCCCGCTTCTTCAAGAGTGTGACCAAGTTGTAAGCCAACATGTGCTTGCGCCAGGCTCCGTATCCGCCCCCCGTGGACGAACTCGCGGCATGTATCATGCAGGATCCGGGCACGTGAACGCAAAGGAATCCGGCGGAACGGGCTCGGAGGCAAAGATCCAGGTCCTCGACGTAGACGAAGAAGTCCTCGTCGAAGTCGCCGACCTCCTCCAAGACTTTCCGAAGTATCAGCAGCCCGCAGCCCGTGAGAGCATCCACGGGTTCCTCCCGATCGAACTGTCCCACGTCAGGACGGCCGAGTCCGCGAAGCCTCTGGAGGTTGGGGTGGAGCCCCACATCCATCCCCGCGCACCAGATCCGCCCGTCCGGGGAAAGGATCTTCGGCGCGAAGAGGCCGCCACGGGGGTGGCGGGGGACGGCATCCAGGAGCGATTCCAAAGTCTCCTCATCGAGAAGGGCATCATTGTTCAGAAGGAACACCGCGTCGGCTCCATCCGCCAGGGCCGCGCGAATCCCCCGATTCACGGCCTTCGCAAAGCCAAGATTCGCTTCGTTGCGGAGAATGTGCAACGGGATGCCGTTCGCCGCCTCCGCGACGCCCGAGAGGGAATCATCCACCGACCCATTGTCGACGAGGTAGATCGCATCGGGGCGACGCCGGCCCGCAGCCGCCGATGCGAGGGACTGGCGCGTGAGCTCGCCGCCGTTCCAATTGACCTCGACGAGAGCGAGCGTCCGAATGGACCGGGGCTGGGCGCGGCGGCCGCTCATTGCAGCGGAAGACGGAAGTCCGGATGTTTGCAAACACGCCGGCGCTTCAGGCAATAGGGGAGGTTCCAGAATGCGGCGCAGGTCGCCTTGAAACAGATCCAAAGCCCCCGCTTCGTCCCGCGAACCGTTCCGAAAAACCCGATCGTTCCCACGGCGTCCGTCGTGGCCTTCTTCCTCTTGAACGGCTTCAGGAATACCCCCACGAAGAGCTTGAAGATGTTCCACCAGGAGACGTTCTTGAAGAGATACAGCCAGAGATTCCGCACGTGATAGTAGAGGCTCCTCGGGCTCTTCTTCATTCCGAACGGCGTCCCGTGATCCACGATCACGTCCGGGTATTGGAGGATCCGAAACCCCTCGTTGAGGATGCGGCAGGACAGATCCCGCTCATTGCCGTAGATGAAAAAGCGATCGTCGTAGTAGCCCGCTCGCTCCAAGACGTCACGACGCACCAAGCTCGCACATCCCCGGAACGTGGACATGTATCGCTCCGTCGCAACGCTGGGATCGTTCCAGTACCAGTCGGGCATCTCCGGCTCGCGCACACGGCTGGAGATCACACCGGTCGTTTCCGGTTCGGACGCGAATTTCGCGAGCATGAGCTCCACCCATTCGGGCGGAAGGACGACATCGTCATCGAGGATGGCGACGTAGTCGCCGGAGGCCGTCCCGAAGCCGATGTTGAAGGTCTCGCAGGCGCCATAGCCCGAGTGATGCATCGCGATGAAAGTGACTTCGGGGTATTTCTCGCGGATCATCGCTTGCGTGCCGTCCGACGAACGGTTGTCGACGACGATGATCTCATCGAAACGAACCGTCTGCCGGCGCAGCCCATCGAGGTTCTTGGCCACGTCGTTCCTCTTGTTGAACGACGTCATGACCGCGCTCACGGTGGCACGACCGTCGCGGGGCTCCTGGTTGAGAAACTCCCGACGGCAGGACTCGGCGGAGCCCGCGGCCATTTCAGCGGATCTGGCCTCCATCATGTGTTCTCCCAGGGGACAGACGGCATCATCTCGTCCACGAGCCGAAGGAGCGTGGACGAACCCGACAGATAGTCGACAATGCGCTCGGGATCGATGCGCAGATATGCCTCGCAGCGCTGCACGGCGCGATCGGGAACGTTCGCCGACCGAGCCACGTCGACGCCTCGGAGTTTCGCGAGAATGTCGTGATGCTCGAGCTGGCTGGCGTAGCACCCCATCGCACGGTCCTTCTCCTCGGCGTAGGGCGTGACATCGATGAGCAGATTCGCCGGCATGAACGAACCGATTTCCATGGCGAGGATCGTCGGCGGCGTCCTCGCGGTTTTCAAGGCTTGAAGGCTCGCCAGGCCGAGAGCCCGGTGGTCCGGATGCAACTCGAAGGGGGACGGAAAAATCACCGCATGCCACGCTCGAGAATTCAAGAGTTCGACCAGCGCCGACGTGAGTGTCCCGGTTGCCAGGGCTTCGGCCAACCCGCCGTCGGAAAAGCCCAGAAAGAGGGATTCCGTTCCGCCGAGGACTCGCCCCGCTTCCAGATGTTCGTCACGACGTAAACGCACGTAATCGTCGTCTCCCGCACCGCCCGTGATTCCCAGCCTGCCGTCGGTGGCGACGGCAACGGTGACCGGCTGTTCCTTGACGCGGTGGGCGAGAATGAGCCCGCCGCAACCGATCACCTCGTCATCCGGGTGAGGAGCGAGGACGAGGAGGGCGCCGTGCGCGAGATCTCGCGGATCGAAAAGAGGCTCCCACCGGCGATAGAACTCGCTCATGAGTCGTTCTTCTCCAGGCCGGCAAGCCTGCGCTCCAACTCCTCGACGCGGGCCGAGAGCGCGGTCACCGTGTTGTAAAGGCCGTTGATTTGGTCCCGACCCCGAATGAGCATCGCCATCATGTCGCCGACCGCCATGTGAAGGTAGCGCTTCGCCAACATCTCGTTCGTCTCCACGAATTCACGCCGCATCGCGGTGATCGCGTTCGTGTAGTCGGTCCGAACGCTGAACTGGGCCGTCACCTTCTTGATGTGATGAAACTGGTAATCGAAAGCATAGCGATAAAACAGGTCGAGATCCTCGAGAACTGGAAGCTCGGGATCGAACCCTCCGTGCTCGTCGTACACGGTTCGGTGATGACAGAACGTGGACAGATGGATGTAGCACCCCAAATAGAACCCCGCCCGGGAGAAGTCTTCCGAAGGGCCGGGTTCGATCCTGGTGACGACATAGTTGCCGTTCTCATCGGGCTCCTCGATGCCCTTGTTCGCATCCGTGTAGAGAACCTTGGCCCCCGTTTCCTTGGCAGCCTCCATCAGAGTCTGGAGGTGATCGGGAAACCAGAAGTCGTCATCGTCCAGATAGGCGATCCACTCTCCAGATGCGGCCTCGATCCCGCGCACCTGAGCCAAGCAACGGCCCGGCTTCTCCTCCGGCGAGAACTCCAACAGCAGGATATCCATCCGATCGCGATAGGGCGCCACGACGTCTTCGACGCTCGCTCCGCCGTCATTGACGACGACCAGTTGCTTGGCTTCCCAAGTCTGAGCGGCGACGGATTCGATGGCCCGAGCCAGCATTCGGGGACGGTTGCACGTGCGAGTGATCACGGAGACGCTGGGGGTGTCAGTCATTCAGGCTCCCTTTCGAACGATCCGTCCAGTGTAGCGCCGTTCTCGTCGGGCTTCCCGCTTCCATCCTCGGACGAAGAGCGACACTCGCTCAACGCCTGCTCGAGACGTCTTCGTTCCGCATCGACCTTCACGAGGTAAGCCGCGACTTCACCCAGCCGAGCGTTTCGGTGGGCGAGACGCACGCGCGCCAGATCCTTCGTATCGGCGGTGGAGGGCGCGCCCTCGCTCACGGCCTCTTGGTAGACCTCGATGAGGGCCTCCGCATAGTCTCTCGGCCGGGCGACCGGGCCCGGGAGAGCGGCGCGGTGGCGGGCGCGCACCCTCGCATCCGCCATGGCGTCCAGTGCCTGTGCCAAGGCCTCCTCGTTTCCGCCCGGGACGACCACGCCCCTTTCCCCGATGCGCTCCGGCAAAGCCCCTCGATCGGAAACAATGACGGGCATCCCCAACTGGAGAGCCTCGTCGAGGACGATGGAATGAGTCTCCTCCGCCAGGGAGGGGAAGACCGCCAGATGGGCCCCCTCGAGTTCCCGAGGGAGGTCCGCCACGCGATACGACGGGCGAAGATCGAGGCGCACCGCGTCGCCCGCGGTCTCACGGAGATGATCGAGAAAGCTCGGGTCCGCCGCGCCGCCGAGAATCCTTGCCGTCCAGCGGCTGCCCGTCGCGGCCCGAGCGAGCGCCTTCACGAGCAGCTCCGTCCCCTTGAGCGGGGAGAGATTCCCCCAGTGGGCGACGACGAGCTTCTCGGCGTCGGGAGGCTCGGGGAGCGCGGGAAGATCGGCGGCACCGATCGGACGAATGCGGACCCGCTCGGCGCGGGTGATCGGCCACCCGCCCAGGTCGGCGAGATACCTGGCATGGCTCGCGCTGGAAACGAGAATCGCGCGCGCGAGATCCAGCTCCTGCGCGACACTGGCCGCCCGCATGCGGAAGGAGTGTTTCAACTCCACCGGCTCCATGGGCCGTGTGCGGCCGAGACAGGGGAGACAGGCCTCCTCTCCCGCGGGCTCTCGACAGAAAGCGCCATCGGGCTGCGGCATGCGAAAGAAAAGCGGGCACGTCGCCCACTGATCGTGAAGGCTCACGACGGCGGGAATGCCTCGGCGGGCTGCCAGCCAGACGAGTTCCGATGACGTCTGAAACCAATGGTGGACATGGAGAACGTCCGGAGAGAACTGGGAAAGAATCGCATCGAATTCGAGTTCGGCCTCGGGGGCGTGGACGTCCACCGGATTGGTGTAGGTCGACGATCGCTTGAAACGAATGACTTTCACGACGGTGCTATCGTCGCGTTCGACGCATGTTTCCTGCGGCCGATCCCCCGAACCGGCGAAGACGACGACGTCGTGTCCCAAGCCGGCCAGAGCCTCGCAGAGAGCCTCGACCGTCCGCTCGACGCCGCCGACGAAGTCGGGCGGATAGTCCTGGACAGCCATCAGGACCTTCACGTCCCGTCGACTCCACGGTAGCGCCCCATGAAGGCCTCGGCATAACGGGTCTTCGTCCCAGGGATGAGCATGCCGCGGTAGCGATTCAGACCTCCGACGACGCGCGAATAGTCAACGTAGCGCGTTTGGGTCTCGTAGCAGCGGATGGCTTCCAGCTTGGTCTCGAAAACCGAGGTGATGTCGAGCAGCGTGTCCGGACGAACCGTCGCCCACACCTCGTATCCCATGATGCTCACATCCCTGAACAACTCGGGTTCGTTTTTCACGAGGTTCTCGATGGCCTGCCCCGTCCCCCAGTGATCGGCATGGAACTCGCCAACCCATGGAAAGTAGATCACCTGAGGGCGCACGCGCTGGATGTGCCCTCTCAAGTGAGTCGACAAGCCGTTGACGAGGACGCGTCGCTTTTCGTCGGGCTCGGGAGGAAGGTTGGGATAGACCTTGTCGACATCCTGCTCCGTGATGCCGTCGGCGAAACCGAAAAAGTGGACATCATCCGTGTCGAGGAATCGCCGCGCCACATCGCGGGTCTCCTGGGCCCGCCTGGCTGCGTATCCTGCCTTCTCGAAATGCCCGTCGGGGTCCCCCAGACTCCCGTCGCACACGACGACGATGCTGATGGGGTCGCCGGCCGCGCGGTGCAAGAGGAGGGCGCCTCCCGGTCCCATCATCTCGTCGTCGGGGTGAGGCGCCACGACGAGCACGTTCCCCGAGGGCGGCCGCGTGACGAAGGTGGGAAGGGCTGGCGGCTTGAAACTCAACGAGTCCGCCCTCCGTGCGATTCGACGCGGGTCGGAGCGGCTCGGACCTGGAGTTCGGCGGAAAGGTTCATGCATTCCTGCCACACCTTGTACCACTCCTCGATGTCCATGCATGGCTGGTCCAGTGGAGTATAGACCTCGCGATTCCAACCTTCGTCTCCCTTCGGGAGGAGATTCTCCTCCGTGCAAAGGGCGAACAACTCGGACCCGTAGCGGGGTTCGAATTGGAAGAACCGCGCCCGCGCAACGCCGTGATCCCGAATGAATCCGAGCTTCGTCCGAATCTCCTCCGGCGTCTCGTAGGGAAGCCCTACCGTCACGAGAAGACCCGTGGCGAAACCCCTTCGGGATGCGTCGTCCAAAGCACGCCCTAGGGCGTCGGGGTCCCTCAGTTCCGGCAAGCGCTGGAAAGCCGTCGCGTCGGCGGCGTCCAACTCGAAGACCAAGCGGCGACATCGGGCTGGGTCCACGCGATCGAGGATAGCGGGAAGCGTGGGTTCCGGCACGACGCGTAGACTGAATTCGACGTCGGGAAACTCCCGCCCCAGGTGGTCCAGGAAACGCTCCCCCTGTTCGCCGTCCCAGGCGAAAGGGCGGTCCCTCACTTCGATGTGGCGAAGCGCGTCTCCAAGAGCGGCCAATTCGTCCAACAACGGCCGGAGCGGCCGCAGACGCGGGCGGTTTTCGACGGGATGATTGAAGGCCGCCAGGCCCGCATGGGGCGGCAGACCGAGCGGAGAGCCCAAGGTCGTCTCCACGGGCGCCGTGCCCAATTCACCGAAGAACGACGTTCCCCGACCCTTGCGAAGCAGATGGGGCCCACCGAACACCGTGAGCTCCGGAGCGGGCGCTCCATCCGGATGGAAAAGATCCGCTTCCGCGGGCGACGCGGCTTCGCCGAGGACTTGCACGCCGGGGAGGGGGCCGATGCCCTCCAGAGGCCAGGCGGCCAAGAGAGCCTGGAAAGCGGTCTCGGGCTCGCCCGTGAGAATGACTCCGGGCCCGGGCAAGGCTCCAGCCTCCACCGTCACGGTCCGGCAGTAGGGCCCGTAGAAGAGAAACGGGAGAGCCGGCCGGCGCGCGCGCACTTCCCGAGCCATGTAGTCCACGACTTCCATGGTTTCGCCGGTGAGGCGAAACGCGACGACATGGGGATCGGCGTCGAGGAGCGACTGGAGGAAAGCCTCTTTCGAGGTCCCGTAATCCACGGGGAGGGAAACCGGATTCCATCCGGTCCCACGGGCGAGAGCTGCCAGCTGAGCCGTGCCCGGCTCAAACTGGACCTGATCGACGACATGGACGAAGGTCAGATTCATGACTTTTGCGGCCAGGGCTCGGCGGTGCTTGCACCGGAGAGATTCTGGTTCTAAGCTGCCGCGACGGTCCTTCGCGGTAGAAGTGAACTCGGCGCAAGTCCTTGCAATTCTTGAAGGTTAGGACATTACCAGAACCGAATGGGACCCACAAGACCCAATAGAGTGTCGGAGGCAGGCCCAGCCGGCCTTGAACCCAACGCCGGGGCGGGCGCGAAGCGCGGATTCATCGCCCCCTGGATTCTCCTCGGCGGCATCACCGCTGCCCTCGCGGCGCTCTGCTTCCAAAGCCGACTCACCGACGCAGAGGCCAGGCTCTTGCTGGCCCTCCGGGGCGAGGGAAGCCTCCCGCCGGTGGCCGTCCCCGAACAGCTGTTGCGAGGGTGGTCCTTCTTGGTGGGAGGCATGGAACGCCCGAGTCGCCTCCTTTCACTCATGGGGTTCGCGGGAACGGCCGGATTCCTGCTGGCGGCACTCCATCGTCGCGGGCAGGGCGCCCCGTGGATCTTCGTGCCGGCCCTCATGGCGGCTCCCGGGCTCCTCGGGAATGCGGTGAGCATCGGCTCGCCCTGGGTCGGAAGCCTCGCCGTCGCGACGATCTTGGCGACCCTTCTCGTGTTCACGCGGCTGGAGGTGCGGACGGTGTCGCGTTGCGGCCCCTTCCTCGCCCTTCTCGCGGCGGCGCTCCTCACACCGCTTCGTCCCTCTCGATTCCGGGAAGGCATGATGGATCTCGGCCGCGCCTTCGCAGGCTCGGACACGATGGGGGTCGTCGCGGGTCCCATGGTCGCTGCCCTCCTTTTCGGCTGGGTCCTTCACCGGCGGGGAGGGTGGAAGGACGCGTTGCTCACTCTCCTCGTCTTCCTCGCCGCCGCGATGGCGGCGCCGGGAGAATATGTCCAGAAGCCTCAGGAGCTTGTGTTGGCCATGGTCTGGCCCGCCCTCGCCCTCCTCGTGGCCTCCCGAGGCTCCGTGCGCCGCATCGAGGTGGGCGCCCTCGTTCTGGCGGCGGGACTCGCGGTCGCCGTGGCCGCACCGCAACTCCTACCCCGCTCCGACGCGGCTCGAAGGGCCGCCGACCGTCTGGATTGGATCGCCGCCCATCCCGCGGTGAGTCCCCACGCCTGGGTGCTCATCGCGGGCTCCGACCGCCACCTGTTGCGATGGATGGAAAAGACGGGCCATGACACGGGCCGCCTCTCCATGGTGGTGGCCGACGGGAAAGACCTGGCGGAACTCCGACGCCGCGCCCTCATCTTCAAGCCGCCCCAGATCGTCCTCATGGCCCCCGACCAAGACGTCGAAAAAGCGCTCTCGCGCTACGGCCCCGACCCGCGCGTCCCGGACGCCCCCCCCTCCACCCGCGTCCTCGTCTTCCGCCGGTGAAGGGGAGCGCCCAACCGTCGGTATCGGGTCACGATCCCCAGATCCATGTCCCTCGTCACGCGCATCTCACGTGACTGGTCCGTGCGACCGCTGCGAGCCACCGTCAAGCGATAGCGGCCCACTCGCCCCCCCCCCCTCAGGCCTCACTCTTTGGGAACTCGCGTCGTCCACATCCAGGTTTCCGCCGGCATCCGCGTGAAGACAAGCTTGCGCACCAAGAGGTCGCGGCGGTTCATGAGATGGAACGAAGATCTCTGCTCTTCATGGAGGACCCCCGGCACCCGCGGGACGGGGACGTCCCGGATCCAGAGAAAGGGTCTTCTTTGTGACTCCGTGCCTCCGTGAGAGAAAAATCTGAACGTCAATGAGGCTCGAATGCCATGCCCCCTCGCGCAATGCGGGAGGGGGCAAGGTCACTACTGCACG
>CAZLGG010000062.1:0-23195 GCA_964559135.1 uncultured Planctomycetia bacterium | reverse complement strand
TCTCAGTCGTGGGCCCGGCCCTCCAGGCGCTTGGCGACGGAGGCCCACTCCGGCGAGGTGGCCGGGTCCGGAAGGGCGATCACGCCGCGGATCAGAGGATTCGCATTGTTGAATTTGAGGGGCTTTCCGTCCGCGAAGTAGACGTTGTAGCCGGCCGCGATGGCGATGGCGGCGCCGCCGGCTATATCCCACTCGTTCTTGGGGCCGAGCGCCCAGCTCGCCTCGGCATCGCCCACGCCCACTTGCGCGAGCTTCAAAGCGATGGAGGACAGGGGGATCACCTGGAAGGGGTCGTCCGCGAAGTCCTCCCATTCGCCCCGCCGGATCTCGCTGCGGCTGGCGAGGACGCGGGCGCCTTCCACGGGAATGTGGGTGCGCCGCGGGACTCTCTCCCCGTTCTTCCAGACCCCGGCTCCCGGCGCCCCCAGCATGATGATGCCCTTGGCGGGCTGGGCCACGCCGCCGGCCAGGATCTCGCCATTCCAAGCACACCCCACCGACACGCTCCACTCAGGGCTTCCCTCGGTGAAGTCGCGCGTGCCGTCGATGGGATCGACGATCCAGGTGAGCGGACAGGCGAGTCGCACCGGGTCGTCCACGCTTTCCTCGGAGAGCCACCCCTCGCCCTCCCGCATGAGTTCCTTGTTCAACAGGGCGTCCAGGGCGTGGTCCGCGGCGGTCACCGGGCTGCCCCCCTTCTTCCGCTCCACCAGGATGGTTTCGGGGCGAAAGGTCTCGCCCAGGGTCGTGGCGGCGTGAAGGGCTTGGTCGATCCTCTTCAGGATCTCGTCGACTGAGGGTCGCAAGGGTGGCTTCTCCTGTCCCCGGATGGCGTAGGAACCCGCGAGCGCGGACTCGGCGGGAGGATAACCGTCGGGCGGGGGACGAGCCATGATTCCTCCACCGGATCGGACACCTCGTCGCGGGGAGTGTCGGCTTCAGGCCAGGTCGCCCAGGACGGAACGGCGCGTGAGGATCAACTGGCGAATGGCTTCCAACCGCCGAACCTCTTCCGCCGGGGCGTTCTCGCCCAAGGCGGCCTCCAGATCCTTCGCGATCGATTCCAAACGGGCGATGGCCTGTTCGGCTCTCTTGCGTCGGGCGGCCGACCAGCGGCCCTCCTCCTCGTCACCGTCCCAGAACCCCGCCAAGGACGGCGCCGCCGTGAGCCCCGAGAACAGGGAGGACGCCAGGCTGGACTTGCGGCCCCAGCCAAGGCCCATCGCCCGCATCACGTCCTGGCGGCCCCCTTTTTCCAGGTCCTGGACCGAGCCAAGGAAAAACGCCGTCGAAGCTGGAATCCCCACGGAAATCATGGCTTGGGCCGCTGCCTCGAGGGCTCCACGGCGTTGTGGAGTGGGGTTCTCGAGCATGGGCTTCAAGGATCTGACGAGGGTCTCGATGCAGCGGGCTTGCCCCTCCGAGATGCAAAGAGCCGTACGGGCGTCGTCGAGGGCCGCTTTTTCCTCGGGCGTGCAACGGTCATCGGCAAAGGCCAGGTCGACGAGGGCCGCCAGAACACCGAAGCGGAACTCGTCGGGGGCCTGGGCCAGCGTGGCCAAACAGATCCGCGGATCCGGGGGACGCACGCAATAACGCCTCAGCGCGTCCCGTTGGTCCGGGGAGAACCCCGAGTCATCGAGAAGCGCATGAATGGTGATCATCTCCTCTTCATCAAAGCTCCCGTCCGCGCGGGCCAAGCTGAAGAGGAGTCCATAGAAGGCGAGACGTTGTTCGCCGGAAATTCGATTGAGATCGACGGCTTCGGACATGATGTTCCCACTATAGGTGGATGGAACCGACTGTATAGGTCCCTCCCTCGCACCGCCCCGGTTTCGCCCCCGGGTCGCTGTGACAATGGATCCCGTCAGCCCGGTTCGCAAGCCGTTGCCGTTTTGATATTTAGCCGTGTCAGCGCCGGAGGCGATCAAAGGGACGCGACGACCGGTCGATGGGGGACGGAATGGGGAGTTCGAGGATGAATTCAAAAGCAAATCCGGAGCCCCGGGCCCGACGCAAACGATTGCCCGCACTCACACCCTGGACGCGGCGCATGCTCTACGTCGTGGCCTTGGGGGGCGCGCTCTTGGGCGCCAACTCCGTCTACTTGGCCGGCATCAGTTTTCTCGGGTGGGTGCGGGGACAGACCTATGAGAACCAGTTCTATCTGTGGATGTTCCTGCTCCACCTGGTCGTGGGCATCGTCCTGATCCCCCCGTTCGTCATCTTCGCGGGGCTTCACCTTCGCAACACCTGGTCGCGGAAAAACCGACGGATCAAGCGGTCCGGTCACTTTCTGTTGTGGAGCTGCGTCGTCGTCATCGTGACCGGTCTCGTGATGACCGTTCGAGTCCTGCCCTTGGATTCCTTCGGTGGCCGTGCCAGCTACTGGCTCCACGTCCTGGTGCCGGTCCTCTGCATTCTGTTCTACATCATGCACCGGGCGTACGGTCGTCCGATCAAATGGCGATGGGGCGCGGTCTACGGCACGTCTGTCGTACTCGTCGCGGGCGGCATGATCGCCCTTCATACCCAGGATCCCAGGAAGTGGTCTGTGCGCGGTGGCGGCGAGGACTACTTCAAGCCCGCGGAGGTCCGCACGGCGAACTGGAAGTGGATTCCCAGCGACGTGCTCATGCGAGATCAGTACTGCGAGGAGTGCCATCCGGACGCGGTCAAGGATCACTACCAGTCCGTGCACCACTTCAGTTCCTTCAACAACCCGATCTATCTCTTCAGTATCCGCGAGACGCGCAGCGTCCTGCAGGAGCGGGACGGCGATGTTCGCGGCGCGCGTTTTTGCGCCGCGTGCCACGATCCCGTGCCGCTCTTGTCCGGGGCGTTCGACGATCCGAATTACGATGACCTGAACGACCCCACCGCCAAGGAAGGCGTGAACTGCACCGTCTGTCACGCGATCACGGACGTCGCGGGGACGATCGGCAACGGCAACTACACCATCGAGGAACCCATCCACTACCCCTTCGCGACCAGCGAGAACCCGGTGCTTCACTGGGTCAACCAGCAGCTGGTGAAGGCCAAGCCCGCCTTTCACAAGAAGACGTTCCTGAAGCCCCTCCACAAGGAGGCCGCGTTCTGTACGGCCTGTCACAAGGTCAACATTCCGTACGCCCTCAATCACTACAAGGAGTGGCTGCGGGGGCAGAACCACTACGACAACTTCCTGCTCTCGGGCATCTCCGGCCACAGCGCGCGGAGCTTCTACTATCCCGGGAAGGCTCAGCCGAACTGCAACGAATGCCACATGCCCCGCAAACCGAGCGACGACTTCGCCGCCGTCGATGGCGAGATCCACGACCACCGGATGCCCGGCGCCAATACGGCGATTCCCCATCTGATGGACAACGCTGAGCAGCGGGACTTCCAAGCCGCGTTCCTCAAAAAGGACGTCCTCGACGTCGACATCTTCGGCCTGAAGTCGGGGGGGCATATCGACGGCGAACTCACCGCGCCCATCGGCCCCGAGGCGCCCCGTCTCGAGGCAGGAAAGGATTATCTGCTCGAAGTGGTCCTGAGAACTCTCAAGAACCAAGGACACGTCTTCACTCAGGGGACCTCCGACAGCAATGAGGTGTGGGTGGAGTTGGAGGCTCGCGTCGGCGACCGTGTCGTCGGACGCAGCGGTGCCATCGACGAGAAGGGCTTCGTCGATCCCTGGGCCCACTTCTTGAACTCGCTGATCCTGGATCGATCAGGGCATCGGATCGACCGGCGTAACGTGCAGGACATCTTCGTCCCCCTCTACTCCCACATGATGCCCCCTGGGACCGGTCAGGTCGTTCACTATCTTCTTCGCGTCCC
The DNA here is from genome assembly GCA_964559135.1 of uncultured Planctomycetia bacterium. Classification (GTDB taxonomy): domain Bacteria; phylum Planctomycetota; family DRQF01; genus DRQF01. Next base: position 19,373 of record CAZLGG010000062.1, on the reverse strand, counting down.
GAAGGATCTCGAAGGCGTCATGGACATCACCGTCAAGGTGAATTACCGCAAATTCGACCAGGGCGTGATGACTCACACCTACGAGTACCTCGCGAGCGAAGGCTTGCACGAGGGCGGCATTCCCGAGATTCCCATCGTCACCTTGACCGAAGATCACGTGCGCCTGCCCGTCGGGGCTTCGGGGAAAGTGCCCCGCGTACGCGATGACCAGCCCTCGAAGCCCCTCTGGCAGCGCTGGCGCGACTACGGAATCGGTCTGCTGTTGAAGGGGAACAAGGGGGCTCAAAAGGGCGAACTCCGACAGGCGGAAGAGGCGTTTCGTCAGGTCGTCGCGCTCGGCAAGCCCGTCTCGTGGATCGATCTCGCCCGCGTCTACGAGAAGGAGGGCCGACTCGACGACGCCCAGGAAGCACTCGAGAAAGCCGTCGCCGCCGGCGTCGAAGCCACGTGGACGGTGAATTGGTTGAGCGGACGGATCGACGCGCAGAATGGACTCCACGAGCGCGCGGTGGAGGCCTTCGACAAGGTCCTGGGGACGCGCATTCCCCAGCGCGGCTTCGATTTCTCCCTCGACTATCAGGTGATTCTCGAAAAAGCGCTGTCGGAACTCCAGCTCGCACGCAGCATGAGCGAGGAGGGCGAACGCACGGATTGGCTGGATCGGGCCGAGGCGACGTTCCTTCGAGTTCTCGACCTGGACGCCGAGAACCTGGCGGCCCACTTCAATCTGATGCTGGTTTACAGAATGAAGGGGGACAAGGCGCGCGCCGACGAGCATCGCCGCCTTCATGCAAAGTACAAACCCGATGACAATGCCCGGGATTCGGCCGTTTCCCTCTATCGGAAAGAGAATCCCGCGGCGGACAAGGCGGCCGAAGCGATCGTGATCTACGACCTGGCGAGGAACCTTTGATGGCACCCGATGTGAAACCCACCCCGGAGGATCCCACCGATTCCATCGATGATCTCTTGGACGACGAGATCCTCGATGACGAGTCCGCCGAACGCCAGCAGCGTCGTGTCCTCATGGTCGTTGCCCTTTTCGTCGTCGTCGCCGCCGCGGCGCTTTGGTTCGTCTACGGGGCAAAACCTCCCGAGGAAACCGAAAACGTTCCGGATGCCGTGGCCCCCACTCGACAAAAGGCGTCGAAGGTCGAGGTGCCGAACCTGCCATTCCGCGAGGCGGCCGCCGACTTGGGCATCGACTTCGTGCACGTGAACGGCGCCGAGGGCAAACGCCTTTTGCCCGAGACCATGGGCAGTGGCGTCGCCTTTCTCGATTTCGACCGGGACGGCGATCAGGATCTGTTCCTCGTGAACTCCGCTCCGTGGGATGACTCTGCACGGAAGAACGGACCGACCCAGGCCTTCTACGTGAACGAAGGAGGGCGATTCCGGCGGGCCGAAAAGGAGGTGGGCCTCGATTTTTGTTTCTTCGGCATGGGAACCGCGGTGGGGGACTTCGACGGCGACGGTTGGCCGGACCTCTACGTCACGGCCGTCGGTGAGAATCATCTGTTCCGCAACGTGGACGGCAAGCGTTTCGAGGACGTGACGGGGCGGGCGGGGGTCGGTGGCGGAGACCATTGGTCCACGAGTGCCGTGTTCGTCGACTACGATCGTGACGGCGACCTCGACTTGATGGTGCTCAACTACGTCACCTGGTCGCCGGCCATTGATCTGTCCCAAAGCTTCAGTCTGGGATCTCTCGAGCGCGCCTATGGGCCGCCCACCGGGTTCGAGGGGGATCATCCGTTTCTCTTCCAGAACCAGGGGGATGGGACCTTCAAGGACGTCGCCAAGAAGGCGGGTCTTCACCGACTCAATCCGGCGACGGGCGTCCCCATGGGCAAGTCCCTGGGCGTCACCGTCTGCGACTTCGACGACGACGGTTGGCTGGATTTCTTGATCTCCAACGACACCGTGCAGAATTTCGCGTTTCGCAACCTGGGCGACGGGCGGTTCATCGACATCGGCGCCGATATCGGTTTCGCGTTCGATGACAAGGGAAACGCGCGGGGTGCGATGGGGATCGCGACGGCTCATTATCGTAACGACGACGATCTGGCGGTGGCCGTGGGCAACTTCGCCAACGAGATGACGGCGTTTTACGTGAATCAGGACCCGGAGAACCCGCTGTTCGTCGATGACGCGACGAGCGTGGGGATCGGAGCGCCCACGCGCGACAGCCTCACCTTCGGGCTCGTCTTCTGCGACCTCGATCTGGACGGCTTCCAGGACATGGTCTGCACGAACGGGCACGTGGAGCCGGAGATCGGTCGCGTGCAGGCGAGCCAACACCACGCACAGCCCATGGAGGTGTTTTGGAACGCCGCGGGGCATGGCCGGTCTCGCTTCTTGCGTTTGGGAGAGCAGGCGTTGGGGCCCGCCATGATGAAACCTTTCGTCGGGCGTGGGTTGGCCGTGGCGGACGTGGACGGGGATGGAGATCTGGACATCGTCGCCACGGAGAACGCCGGACGTCCCCGGCTTTTTCTCAACGAGAAACCCGCGGGGCGTTTCCTTCGTCTGGATCTTCGCGACGCCGCCGGCCGCAGGACAGCCCTGGGGGCTCGCGTGACGTTGACCACCTCGGCGGGACGGCAGGATCAGATTCTCGGCGCCGGCGGGAGTTATCTCTCCACCGGGGAGGCCGTCCTCACGTTCGGGTTGGGCGCGGACGAGGCGGCCACCGACGTTCGCATTCTTTGGCCGGACGGAACGTCTCGGACCATGTCGAGGCTCGCGGCGGGACGGCACACCTTGAAGGCTCCCGACTGAGGCGGCGGGCTATCGTCCTTCGCCCGGGACGGGGACTGGAAAGACGGGATTGTCGGTTCGCTCCCGGAGCATGATGGCCCTCAGGCGGCGCGCCAGGTTCGGTCGCTCCGAGGACAGATCGTGTTCCTCGAAGGGGTCGACCTCGAGGTCGTAGATCTCGAGCGGGAAGGGGCCCTTCTTGCGTCGTAGACCCCGTTGCACCGCCTTCCACCGCCCATCGATCACCGCCCTCTGACCGCCGTATCCGAAAAACTCCCAGACCATGGGTTTCGTCCTTGGGCCCGAGGCTTTGCCCAGCAAGGCCGGAAGAATGCTCACTCCGTCCAAGTTCTCGGGGGCTCTCGCTCCCACGAGGTCCGCCAGGGTCGGAAAGAGATCCTGGAAGCCCGAGACGAAACTGGACGTGGAGCCCGGCTCGATGTGCCCCGGCCAGCGAGCGATGAAGGGGACGCGGAGTCCGCCTTCGTAGACGCTGCCCTTTCTCCCGCGCAGGCCTCCCGAACTCTTGAAGAAGGTCGTATCGACGCCGCCCACGTCGTGGGTTGGGCCGTTGTCGCTCGTGAACATGACGAGCGTGTTCTCCTCCAACCCCAATTCCTCGAGCAGATCCAGGATCTTGCCCACGTGGTCGTCCAGGTGAGTGATGAGCGCCGCATAGGCGGCGTGCGGGCGCGGGTGGGGGAGGTATCCGCGTGTTCCCAGATAGGGTTTGTCGTCCCACGCCTTGGGATAGAGGTTCACCCACTCCTCGGGGGGCTGGAGGGCGAGATGGGGCTCGACGAACGGTGCGTAGAGGAAGAAAGGCTCGTCCTTGTGCTGGCGCAAGAACGCCAGCGCCATGTCGGCGATGAGTTGTGGGGCGTACTGATCGCCCTCGAAGCGGGCGTAGGAGGTCGGAGGCTTCTTCAGCTTCTGGTAGGGGCGAAAGCGGCGGTTGTTCAGCAGGTAGCGCTCCCGATTCAGCCAGAGGTGACTCGGATAGAGGTTGTGCGCTTCGCGCTGGCAGTTGTAGCCGAAGAAGAGATCAAACCCCTGGGCGTTGGGGTCGCCCGTGCTCTCCACGGGGCCGAGCCCCCACTTTCCCATGGCGCCCGTGACGTAGCCGTGCGCTTGCATGAACTCGGCAACGGTGAAGGCGTCGGCGGACATCGGCCACTGTCCTTCGGGCTTGACCTCCTTGTTGCCGCGAATCTCCGCCTTGGAAAGCTCGCGTCCCGTCATGAGTACGCAGCGTGATGGTGCGCAGACGGGCGCGCCCGCGTAGTGGCGGGTGAAGCGCACGCCCTGTTTCGCCAAGCGGTCCAGGTTCGGCGTCTTGATCCTGGTCTGCCCATAGGAGCCGAGCTCTCCCCACCCGAGATCGTCGGCAAGGATGTAGACGACGTTGGGCGGTCGCGTTTCTTGCGCCGTCGAGGGCGCGGCCAGGCCCGCGAGCGCGAGGAGAACGAGTGCGAACAAGGGGAGACCGGGTTGCGCGATGCCGGATGAATTCATGGGCGGCATCGTCGCCCACCGGGCGTCGCTTGACAAGGGATGGTCGGGGGCGAAGACTTCTTCCATGGGCGACGAGCACCTGGACGATCTTCCCACCGAGCAGGGATTGCGGTCGAGCGAGGCCTTGGACCTCCTCTCCACGGAGGATGTTCTGCGCACGATGAACGCCCAGGATCGCCGCGCCCTGGAGGCGGTATCGGAGGCCGTACCATCCATCGGCATCGTCGTGGATGCGGTGGCCCGGCGTCTGACCGACGGCGGACGCTTCCACGGTTTCGGAGCCGGAACGAGCGGCCGTCTGGTTCTCCTCGACGCGGTGGAATGCGTGCCGACCTTCGGCGTCGAGCCGGATCTCTACCAGGGTCACCTCGCGGGGGGCCCGGAGGCCTTCGTGCGTGCAAAGGAGGGCGTGGAGGACGATCGCGAGGCGGGGCGAGCGGCCGCCCGTGAGGCGGGTGTCGGGGAAGGCGACTACGTCCTCGCCGTGTCCGCGAGCGGGCGGGCTCCCTGGTGCCTGGGTGTCTTGGATGGGGCCTCCGGCGCCGGTGCCCGATGCGGCGCTCTCGTCTGCAATCCTTCCTCGCCGCTGGCCGGCGCGGCCGACGACGTCATTCTCGTGGAGACCGGGCCGGAGGTCTTGGCGGGTTCGACGCGCTTGAAGGCCGGCACCGCCCAGAAGATGGTCCTCAACATGATTTCGACCGCCGTGATGGTCCGCCTCGGCCGCACCTACGGGCACTGGATGGTGGGCGTTCGTCCCACCAACGCGAAGCTACGGCGTCGAGCGGAACGGCTGACGGCACGTCTGGCCGAACGGAATGATGGTGTGGCCAAGGCCTTGGATCGCGCCGACGGCGACGTGCGAGTGGCCGTCCTCATGCTGAAGAGGAACTGCTCCGCCGCGGAAGCCCGCCGCCTTCTCTCCGCCGCCCACGGCAGCCTCCGCCGAGCCCTCGCCGGCTCCTGAGCTGCGTCGCCGGTCGCGCTCCCCGTCCCTTCTCGATCCGCCAGGGATTCGGGTAACATGGGGTCCATGGCCAGACAGACGTTCGACGAGTATCTGATGGAATTGGCCCGCGTGGCGTCCCGGCGATCCACGTGCGAACGCAAGCACGTGGGCGCCGTGATCGCCAAGGACCGGTTCGTGGTTTCCACCGGATACAACGGTTCCATCGCCGGTCTCGCCCATTGTGACGACGTGGGACATCTCATGGAGGACGGGCACTGCGTCCGCACGGTCCACGCGGAGGCCAATGCCATCGTCCAGGCCGCCCGGCACGGCAAGTCCGTCGAGAACGGCACGATCTACGTCACGTCCTCGCCCTGCTGGCCCTGCTTTCGTCTCATTGCCAACGCCGGCATTCGCCGCATCGTCTACGACGAGTTCTATCGGGACGAACGCATCTTCGAGGCCGCCCGTGAGTTGGGCCTCGAGTTGGTCGCCCTCGCGGACCTGACGGAAAACAGGTAGTGGGGTGGGAATCGGCATCGTCCATCGCGGTGCCTGAGTGGGTCGATTCGCGGTCTTCTTCGTGGGGCGTTCACGAAAACCAGGACGTCGCCCGCGAATTCGTATCTCGATCCACGGGAAAGGCTCACGGCAGTTTCGCGGGGGATGTCCCTTGCACCGAACGCGGAGCCCCCTCGATAGGTCGAAGTTTTCGTACTTAACCCTTCCATCTCCAAGTGGTCTTGGTGTAGAGTTTTCCTCAGCGAGATCTTGGCACCGCATTCCGAATTGATGATTCATCTCATTCGACTCGGGCTCGTTCGATTCCGAACGGGCGGAAGGAAAAATCGACTATGACGACTTCACGTCTGACCATCCTTGCCGGGATGACATGCATGATCCTCCTCTCCTCCTGCGGAGGCGGTGGGGGAAACGGCGGCCCCTTTGATCTGTTGGACATTCAAGCCGCGGGCATCGCCGGCACCATTTTCGTCAAGGACGGTCCCCTCCCCGTGGGCTCTCCCGTCGGCGCGTTCGTGAACGCGCGGGTGACATTTCGTTTCAACGCTCCCGTCGATCCCTCGTCTCTCCCTCCCGCTGGCGCCGCCGCGGGAGGGAGCATCGAGATCTTCGACGTTCAGAACCAGCAGCCCGCCCAGGGGCTTTTTCGCATCGACCCGAGCGATCCCAGGCTCGTCCACTTCGAGGCGACCCCGCCCACCGATCCCCAGCAGCCCTGCGCGGCCGGATTCGCCGCCGACACCGAGTATTCGGTCATCGTCCACGGCATGGACGGCACGGCGACGTCGATGATTCTTGCCGGCGGCGCGGCGATTCCCACCACCGTCAGCGCTGGCTTCACCGTGAAGAGTTGCCCTGGTCCCTCCCCCTACTTCGACCCGATTCCCACGGCGCCCGCCGTCGTGGCGACGACGCCGGCGATGAACGCGACGGCACCGATCGCCATTCCGGCCGACTTGACGGGGGCGACGGGGGGATCACGGATCACTCTCGACTTCGATCAGGCCCTCGACCCGGCCACCGTCAACGCCAACACCGTATCGCTCCTCAACACGACGGCGAATTCCCAGGGGCCCGTTCCCCAGGCCTTCACGGTGACGTTCTTCCAGGCGGGAAGTCTTTCCGATCCTCTCCGGTCGCGCATCGTGCTGGATACCCAGCTTCCACTTGCTGACGGGGATGTCTTCCAGGTCGTTCTCAACGGTGTCACCGACCTGAACGGAGACGCCGCCACCTCGTCGGATCTGCTCTTCTCGATTCCGGACAATAACAATCCCGTGGCGCAGGTGTTCCAGGAGAGTTTCGACTCGGTGACGAATCGGGCCTCGACCCAGGGGGCGGTTCAGTGGGACGGCTCGGGAGTCTTGTCCGCCGTTTCTCTAGGGGACGTTCTTGGAGACGGTTCCGATGGCGCGGGGGTTTTCGACACCGCGCTCGTGATCAACACGGACCTGATGCCGCTCAATCATCCAGGGGTCTTCAACTTCACGAGTCTGACCATGGGGGAGATGCTGAATTTCGGCGTCACCTTGCAGTTCACGGGGACCACCGATCAGCCTCCCGGCGAGAGCAATCGTCCCGCCTTGATCCGTTGTCAAGGAGCGATTCTGATTCATGACGGTGTCATGATCGATTGCAGCGGGCGTGCGGGGATTTTTGGCGGGACGGTACCCTCTGCGGCCACGAGCCTCCGTCTGGGTGGATGGGGAGGGCCGGGTGCCGGGCGAGGCGGCACGTCGTCACCCATGACCAACGGGACCGCATCCCCGATGGGGCTTCCCGGTGAAGGAGGCCGCGTTGACGCCACGGACCCGACGCGTCCAGGGGATCAACCCAACCTGGACTCCATGAACCCCCTCTTCGGGGGGGGAGGGGCGGGCAGCCTCGGCCTCGAGCCCAACTTCAACCTCGCCGCATCGGGGGGAGGGGGAGGTTCCGCGAGCTCCTTCGGAGGGTACGACAGCAACAACCCGGCGCCTGCCTTCACGTTCACCTTCAACGTTTCCCAAGCGGGCGAGACCCACATGGGCACGGATGGGATGGGTTTGGGCGCGCCGCCTGCCGGCCAACCCGGTCCCTTTCCGGCCGCAATGATTCCACCCCTGCGGAACGCGGTGGGTGGAAGCGGGGGCGGCGCCGGCGGGGATCGGTTGACCATCCCTTCGAACGTCGGGACGCATATTCCTGGTGGGTCCGGCGGCGGCGGCGGCGGAGCCTTGGAATTCTCCTGTCTGGGACCACTGACCATCGGAACTGCCGTGCTCTTCGATTGCAGTGGGGGCGCCGGAGGTGGTGCCGGCGGCGTTTTTGCCGGCCATGGTGGCGGCGGATCCGGAGGAAGCATGGTGATTCGAAGCCTGAGCGATCTGAATCTGGGCGTCGGAGTCGTGTTCGACGCCTCGGGTGGACCCACCGACGTCGATCCGGCCTTGAACGGCGACGGAGGCGCCGGGGGAGACGGCGTCATCCAGATCGAGGACGCGGATGGGACGACGAGCGCTTTCCTGGCCACGCTTTCGAGCGTCGTGAAGGGTGAACTGGCGACGGGGATGCCCCTGGGACTCGGAGACCCCGGCGCCAACCTCTATGGAGGAACGGCCGTGTCCCTACCCATCGACACGGGCTCCTCCGCGACGGACTACACGTCGGCATCCGCCGTCGTCGACTTGGGCACCGTCTCCGGGGGGACGGTCACGATCGAACTGGTGGGGATCGCCGAGGATCCGGCTCAGCCGGGAGCCCCGGCCACCACGGCGATGACGGCCGACGGCCTTCCCCTGATGACGGCGCCCATCCCTTTGTCGGACGTGGACCAGTTGGACGGGTATCGCTTTTTCCAGATTCGCGTGACCATCGGCTTCGATCCTCCGCCGCTTTCCTCGACCACGGACGTTTTCCCGTCGGTGGATGAGATCACCGTCCAATACGAGCAGTGAAGCCGGTTTCCGGGGCAGGGCACGCCCTGCCCTTGAAGCCGGCCCGGTCCTCCCGCATGCTTCCATGGGGTCCTCCGCGGGAGGACCGCAGCACTGACATCCAACGAAGCCTTCCCGGGCGGGGTCCTTGAATCCATAGGCTCGGGAGAGGGAAGCCGGTGAGAATCCGGCGCGGTCGCGCCACTGTGAGCGGCGAGTCGCCCTTCGGATGCCACGCGGGAGTCATTCCGTGGAAGGCGAAGGGGGACGTCGAGGACACCCCTCCTCGGGAGCCGTGAGCCAGGACACCTCGGAGGCTCCGTTCCGAATGGGATCGCTTGGCGATCCCGGAGAGGTTCCGCATGTCTCGGATCTCCCTCGCGGGCGCGCGCAACGCCCGCGGCGCCCATCGAGGGGTCGTTCTCGGCGTTCTGGTTTCGCTTCTCCTGTTGGGTTGCGCCCGCACTCCGTCGTCTTCGGCCTCGTCGAACGCGGCGGGACCCGTCCAGTGGCGCTCCGAACCCCTCACGTCCCCACCACGCCGTTGCGTGCCCGCCAATGCGGGGCTCGTCGACATGCTCGCAGCCCTCGTCGAGCCCCAGCGCATCGTCGCGATCCCGGCACAGGCGGACTCCTGGAGTGTCCTTGCCGAACCGTCGCCCCTGGCCGCCCGCTTCGCGGAGACGCCGCGCTTCGAGCGCTACGTCGCGGAGCGTGTGCTCGCCCACGACCCGGATCTCGTCCTCGTGGACCCTTTCAACGCCCCGGAAACGACGAACCGACTCGTCGAGGCGGGTGTGGCCGTCCTCCAGGTGGCGTCGTCGCCCCGTTGGGAGCAGATCCTTCGCGTTCTTCGCGAATTGGGTGCGATCCTCGGAGCCGATGAGCGCGCCGGGCGTCTCATCCAGTCCCTCGAGGCGCGACGAAAAACTCTCCAAGCGCGGGCGCGACAACGAAAACCTCTTCGCGCTCTCGCCTACTCGAATCAAGGCGCGGGGGGCTTCGGGGCGGCCGACGCGACGACCATGGATGAAGTGCTGAGCCTCGCCGGTTGTGTGAATGTTCTCCACGGGCGCGCCGGGTGGACGCCGTTGAGTTTCGAGGATCTCCTGGCCCTCGCTCCCGACGTTCTCGTCATTTCGGCCGAGCCTGGCGAGCCGGCCGCGGCGGAAACCGTGTTGAGAGAGACTCCGGCTCTCCGATCGCTGAGGGTCCTCACGACAGGACGCATCGTCAAGCTCCCTCCCAGGCTCTTCAGCACCACGTCTCAGACGATGCTGCGGGCTGCGGAGGTCCTTTCCTCGGCGATCGACGTCCTGCCCACGATCGCTCTCGAGGAGCGGGACCGGTGAGAGCGAAGCCCCTCGCAGTCCAATTCGGTTTCTTGACGTTCGTCCTCGTCTTGATCTGGTTTTCTCTCCGCGAGGGGCCGGTCGGGCCGATGGACGCCGGCGAAGTCGGGCGCGGGTTCCAGGACCTCTTCCGCGGCGCGCCTTCCCTGCATCAGGCCGTCTTCGAATTGCGTCTTTGGAAAGCGCTCACCGCCGCGGGCGTCGGCGGAGCGTTGGCCCTTGCGGGTGCCTTGCTGCAGGGGCTCGTGCGCAATCCTCTGGCGAGTCCCGGGCTCATCGGCACCAGCGCGGGGGCCAGCGTGGGAGCCTCCGCCATGATCCTGATGCTGGGCGGCAGTGCTTCCAAGCTCCTCCCCGGCACTCTCGCCGGCTCCTCGTTGGCCTTTCTCGTGGCGCTCGGCGCCTTCCTTGGCGCTCTCGCAGCGACGCTCGTGGTCGTTCTTCTCGCCGGGCGCCGCGGACGGTTGACCCTTTCGTCGCTGCTGCTTTGCGGGATCGCCATGAACGCCACGCTGGGAGGGCTTCTCGCTTTGCTCCAGGCCTTGGCCCTCCGCGACTACGAACTCTCGCGGGCGCTGTTCGCATGGACGTTCGGCATCCTCGATGATCGCAGCGCGGGGCACGCGGCGTTGATCTGGGCGACACTCGCCGTCTCGGCCATGGTGTTGCCGTTCCTCGTCCGCGAGATGGATCTTTTGCGCTTCGGCGAGGAGGACGCGATGGCGGTGGGTGTTTCCGTGGAGCGCGTCAAGTTCACGGCTCTCGGTCTTGCGAGCCTTCTCACGGCGAGCGCCGTCGCCGTGGCGGGACAGATTGCGTTTCTGGGGTTGATGGCGCCCCACATCATGAGGCTTCTCGTCGGCGGCCGGCACAGGGACCTCCTTCCGGCGGCGCTCTTGGGCGGTGCCGCCTTCCTCCTCATGGCGGACCTCATTCCGCGTTACCTCCTCGATGATTCGGCGCTCCGCCCCGGCGTCGTCATGTCCCTCCTCGGCGGACCCTTCTTCCTCGTCCTTCTCTTCCGAAGACCCTGATGTCGGGCCGCGTCAACGACCGAGGGTGCGGTGCCAAAGCAAGAGGTCGGCCAGCACAAACGCGGTCATCGCTTCGAGGACGGGGATGACCCGGGGAACGATGCAGGGGTCGTGGCGGCCCTTGCGCGCGACGTCGCCGATGGAACTCGTGGGTTTGACGCTCACCTCGAAGCGGAGGGGTTCCCCCGTCGAGATGCCGCCCAGAATGCCTCCGAAATGGCGCCGGTCGGCCACGTATTCCGTGCCCCTCAACGTGGCGGTGGAAAACCCCGCGCCGTAGGCGAATCCCGTCACGGCGCCGACCGAGAGCATGGCGTCCGCGAGACGGGCCTTGAGCTTTCCGAAGACCGGCTCCCCCAGGTTGGCCGGCGGTGCATCCACGCGGACCTCGACCAGGCCCCCCGTGGAGTCGCCCGCCTCCTCGAGATCCTTGATGTAGTCCTCCATGAGACGGGCCGCCTCGGGGTCCGCCGAACGGAGGGGGTTCGCCTCGATGACCCCCGCGTCGAAGGATTGGGCGCGGTGGGGACCGATCTGCAGGGCATGCCCGGTGATTCGGCACGTCTCGGGAAGGATCTTTCTTGCGATGACGCCTGCGATGACGCGGCAAAGCGTCTCCCTCCCCGAACTCCGACCGCCGCCGCGATGGTCGCGATGTCCGTACTTCGCGGCATAGGTCTCGTCGGCGTGCCCGGGGCGCGGGCGATGCTCGAGGTCGTCGTAGTCGGCGGAACGGGCGTTCTCGTTCTCGACGATGACGGCGATCGGCATGCCCGTCGTCATCTCTCGGAAAGTCCCCGAGAGGATGTGAGGCGTGTCCGATTCTTTCCTCGAAGTCGTTATCGCACTCTGGCCCGGGCGGCGCCGCGCCAACTCGGGGAGGAAATCCTCCTCGCGAAGAGCAATCCCCGGAGGCACGCCGTCCACGACGACGCCCAGGGCGGGACCGTGGGATTCGCCGAAGCTGGTCATGCGCAGGATGTTGCCAAAACTATTGTTCGCCATGGCTGGACATGAGCTCCTCGAGAAAAAGGAAATCGGCCGAGGTCGTGTTGACCCCGGTGAAGAGTTCGAATTGCGCCAGAGCTTGATGCATGAGCATCCGCGATCCGTCGCGAACGGAAAAGCCCCTCTGGCGCGCCTCCGCCTGAAAACCCTGATGTCGGGCGTATCGAAGATCGAGGGCCACCGCGCCGTCGAGGGGGTGGGGGAGGGGAATCGAGGACACGTCCAAGGGGAGGGTCCAGACCAAAAGATCGACGGACTCGTCGGCCAGGGCCGCAAGGGGGGCGTCGTCCACCTGGAAGCGGGCGGCCAAGGCGTGGCGCCGGTTCCCGTTGCGGGCGTAGAGGCTGACGTGCCCGGCTTGAAGCTGTCGAAGAGCTTCGAGAACAGCGGGTACGACGCCCCCGGAACCGACCACAGCCACGTGGCTTCGTCGCCGAAGATCAGGATATCCTTTGACGATCCCCATCACGTCGAACTGGTAGCCGATCCAGTGATCCTCTTCGAGGAGGAGCGTGTTGACCGATCGCAACGCGCGGCCGAGATCGTCGGTGCGAAGACTGCGCTCCCAGGCTTCCCCCTTGAAGGGGGCGGTGATGCTCAAGCCCTCGATGTGAAAAGCCCGGGCCACGGCGAGGAGCTCGTCGAAGCTCTCGCCCGCCATGAGGCCGTAGTGGGCATCGACACCGTGCCGGCGGATGAGTGCGTTGTGGATGGCGGGGCTCAAGCTGTGAAGTTCGGGGCCTCCCACCACGGCGAACAGCCGGGGGCATCGCACGTCCCCGAAGGCGTCGCGGTAAAGGGAAAGGGGGAGCTGTCCCGGCGCCGAGGCAATTTTCTCCTCGAGGCAGGCATAGACGAGAGGGCTCGTGGAGGATTCGCGGAGCCGTTGAGGCCAAGCCATGGCTCCCATCCCCATGAGGGCGAGATCGGATTCGGGGTGTTCCTCCCGGGCGCGCGCGAGGGTGAGAAGGTCCCAAGGAGAGCGGACCGTCACCGCGATCTTCGCAAGATCCGCATCCTCACGGAGACGGTGCGCGGCGTCGAGCAAGTGTTTCACGCTCGGTGTCGTCCCGTGATCATGCAGGCTGCGGATGCGCCCGACGCCTTGGGGATAGGATGCAGGCTCACCCTCTTCCAGATCCACCCAGGCGGTTTGGGAGAAGCGGTCGATGAAATCCGCTCCGGCGCCTCGAGGGGCGACGAGCAAGGGGAGGGAGCTCTTGAAAGCTCCGAGCCCGGGGGTCAAATCGCCTCGCACCTCCAGCAGATTCGCACCGGCGGCCTTGGCCCGCGCCGAAAACCCGGCGGGGTCGCCTTCCTCGGAGGAAGGAAGGGTCACCACGAACAGAGGTTTTCGAGGTTGCTCAGGCATGCCTCCACTCTTTCATCCAAACTCAGGCCCGGGGGCAACTCGATGTCGGCCAGCGATTGGTAAAGCGGCTCCCGGGCGGCCATGATCGTTCGAATCTCCGAGGCAGGGTCCTCTCCGGTGAGACTTGGACGCCCACCGTCCGCCCTCACCCGTTCGGCAACGACCTCCGGCTCCTCGCGCACCCACACCACCACGGCCCGATCTTGGAGCCGCCGTCGCACGAGGGGCGACTCGACGGCGCCGCCGCCGACCGCGGCGACGGTCCCGGGTTCCAGAGCCAATGTGACCGCGTCCTCCTCGGCTCGCCGAAACGCATCCCAGCCCTCATCCCTGACGATGTCGGGGATTCTTCGGGCAAAAAGACCCTCGACGAGGCCGTCGGTGTCACGAAACGCCGCGCCCAAGCGTTGGGCGAGGGCTCCAGCCAAGGTCGTCTTGCCCACGGCCCTCATTCCGATGAGCGCAACGCAGCGGGGTGATTTGCGGGCCGCCGCGAGGTCGTCGAAGAATCCAGGATAACTCTTGTCTACGCACTGGGGGTCGAGAATCCGAATCCCTTCGTGCAACATGGCCAGAATCCCGAAGGCCATCGCCATGCGGTGGTCGCCCTCCGGGTCGAGTTCGGCCGGGCAAAGGCGATTTGGACCCTCGATGAGGACGCCGTCCGCGGTCTCTTCCGCTCGGATACCCGCCTTGCGGAATTCCCTCACGAGAACGGCCAGGCGATCGCACTCCTTCTCACGCAGATTCGACGCGCCGACGAACCGGGTGCGGCCGTGCCTGTGGGCGGCAAAGACGGCCAGGTTCATGAGCTGATCCGGAAACCCATCGACGCAGATGGAAAGCGGATCACTCCCGGTCATGGATCGGAGTGTCCATGGAATCCTGCGATCGCCCTGTTCGCGGCCCCCTTTCCACAGTTGCGAGTCGCTGAATCGACTGCACGTGAGGGCGTCCAGCACGAACCAAGCTCCGGCCGCGCTCCAGTCGGTGTCAATGACGAGCACTCGTCTGCGCTTCTCTTTGACGGGGCGGACGGCGAATCGTCCCCTGTCTTCTTGCAGGGTCCACCCCAGCCTGTCCAGTGCGGACTTCGTGAGGTCGACGTAGGGACGCGAGGGAATCTCTCCGAAGGTCTCGACCCTGAAGCGCTCTCCCAGGACCGGAGCAATGAGGAGGAGGGCGGAGAGGAATTGGCTGCTTTCCGATGTATCGAGTTTCACCGTGTTCCCGGCCAAGGGACCTCCGTCGATTCGAAGCGGCAAGCGATCGTGGTCCGATTCGATCCGGGCGCCGAGGGCGCGCAGGCCGTGGAGGAGCGGGGCGATGGGGCGCTCTGCCAAGCGCTTCGTTCCCGTGAGGGTCCAGCGCCCCGGCGTGACGGCGGCGACGGCGGTAAGGAACCGCGACGTCGTTCCGGCGAGTCCGCAGTCGATGACGCCTTCGCCGGAGGAGGGCGGCGGTCCGCCTTCCACGTGGAGACGATCCAGGTGCCCCGGGACGTCTTGCAGGGCGTATCCCAGGGTGCGGAGGCCCTCGATCATGAGAGTGACGTCCTCCGACCGCGGGAGACCCGCAAGGAGGCGTTTGCCGGGCAGAAGCGCCGCGAGAACCAGTAGGCGGTTGGCCTGCGACTTGGAGCCGGGAAGATTCAGCCTGACGTCATACGGGAGATCGAGGGGAGGGATTTCCAAGACCTGGCGGGTCACCGTGTGAGCGCCCTCCCCAGGTCTTCCCGGGTGATGGTCTCCACGTGGCCGACCCCGAGCTTCAAGGGCACGGCCACGCGGACCGCGTCATCTCGAATCTTCTTGTCCGCCCTCATCACTTCCCACAACGCATCGGCGTCGAAGTCGAAGCGGCGCTCGAGGTCGATCCCCAAAGCCTCGAGAACACCGTCCAATCGGTCCGGGTTGCCCTTCGAGACAGCGTCCATCTCCACGCGCATGCCCAACGCCACTGCTTCGCCGTGGCGAAGCTCGAAATCCGAGACGGTTTCCATCGCGTGTCCCACGGTGTGCCCGAAGTTGAGAAGCAGGCGCCGTCCTGCTTCCTTCTCGTCCTGCCGAACGACGTCGAGTTTGAGGTCGATTCCGGTGGCGACGGCCTCGGCGACCGCGGCGGGCTCCCGGGCCGCTGCGGCCGGGATGATCTCCTCGCAGCGCAAATAGGCGTCGGCGTCGAGGATCATCGCCATCTTCACCCACTCCACGAGCCCTTCCCGGAAGCCGTCGTCAGGAAGGGTGTCGAGGAGATCCAGATCGACTCCGATGTAGACCGGCTGATGGATCGTCCCGATCATGTTCTTACGGTCCGCGAGGTGAACGCCGTTCTTGCCGCCGACGGCGGCATCCACCATCGCAAGAGACGTGGAGGGAAGGAGGGCTACGTCGATGCCTCGTTGGTAGACGGCACCCAGGAATGCGCCGAGATCGCACAACGTCCCGCCTCCCAGGACGACGAGAAGCGAGTTGCGCCGGGCCCGGGCCTGAAGGAGCTCTTCGGCCACATCCTCGAGGACCGTGAGCGTCTTCACGCCCTCACCGCTCGTTCGGAGCATGGGGGAAGGCGCCTTCAAGGCGCCGGCAAGCGCCGAGGCTTGTCGCTCCAGGAGGGCGTCGGCCAGGATGTGCACCGAATGCCAGTGCCCCAGACGTCCGAGGCGGTCGGCCACGTCGCTGAGCAGGCCTCGGTCCACCTGGATGGTGCAGCGTCTTTCCGATCCCGGAAACACCTCGACGCGATTCATCATGGGTCGTGGTACGAAACCTCGGGGATAAAGTCCAAAATCCTTGCTGTTGGCGCTCCAACTGGGCAGCATGAGCCGTTCCTGAGAGAACCGCCATGACCCCCAAGCCTGAAGAGATCGAAGCCGTTCGCCGCAGCATCGAGAATCTCGATCGAGAACTCGTCCGTCTGCTGGCCAAGCGTTTGGAGGCGGCGCGCGCCATCGGATCGTTGAAGGCTTTGTCGGGGCGTTCCGGGATCCGCGATCCCGAACGGGAGCGTGTACTCCTCGAGACCTGGTGCGACGAGGCCGAGGCGGCCGGGCTTCCCCGTTGGCTGGCCGGGCGCATTCTCACGGAGATCCTCGAACATTCCCGCCGGGCCCAGGAAGACGTCTTTCTCGGCAAGGCGCAGGACGGCGAGCCGATTCTTCGACTCAAGGTCGGCTACCAGGGCGTTCCCGCGAGTTACAGCGATCTGTGCATCGACAAGCTCTTCGCGGCCCGTGAGGGCCTCGTCCTGGAGAAGCAAGGATTCGAGACTTTCTCTCACGTAGCGCGGGCGCTCGAGCGGCAGGATATCGATTGCGCCCTTCTCCCCGTCGAAAACAGTACGTGCGGTGGCATCGGTGAGGTGGGGGAGATTCTCGTGAAGGGGGCCTTTTCGGTCCTCGCGGAGGAAATCCTGCCGGTGGAGCACGTTCTGGCGGCGCTGCCAGGAACGAGGCGGCGCGATGTCAAAGCCGTTCGGTCCCACCGCGCGGCGCTCGAACAGTGCCGAAGCCTCCTCGAGAGGATGGAGGCCGCGCGGGTGGAGGTCTGGCACGACACGGCTGACGCGGCTCGCAGCATCGCGGACGAAAAGGCCGTCGGCGTGGCAGCGATCTGCTCGATGGAGGCGGCGCAGCGGCACGGTCTGGAGGTGCTGGCCCGTGACGTGGCGGACAATCCGGAGAACTACACGCGCTTTTTGCTCCTGGCCCGCGAACCCGGCGAGTCCGACCCGCGGCTGCCTTCGAAGACCAGTCTCGTCCTTGCACTGCGCGACGAGAAGGGGGCTTTGGCCCAGTGCCTCGAGGTCTTCGCGCGGCACGAGATCAACCTCACGCGCATCGAGAGTCGCCCGAAACCCCAGGCGCCCTGGGAGTACATCTTCCTCATCGACTTCGAAGGCCATCGAGACGATGCATCCGTCCGCGACGCATTGGCTGACCTCCCCACGTACACGAGCCAGCTTCGCGTACTCGGCAGTTACCCGATGCGGAGACCCTCTGACGATCACCTCCAGAGTTTGCCCGTGCCGCGGGTCAACCTGGATGACGAAGGCATCCCCAAGGTGGCGCGTCCGCTCATCGAAGACGTCCCGTTGACGGCGTTGCGCCCGGACGGGAAGAAAAGTGGTGTTCGCGTGGGTGACGTCCTCATCGGCGGGGGAGGCTTCACGTTGATCGCCGGCCCCTGCGCCGTCGAAAGTCGGGAGCAGGTTTTCGAAGCCGCGGCCATGGTCCGTGAGCGAGGAGCCCGCATCCTCCGCGGCGGCGCCTTCAAGCCCCGTACCTCTCCCTACAGCTTTCAGGGCTTGGGTTATCAGGGCGTCGACTTTCTCGTCGAGGCAGGTCGCGCCCACGGCATGCCCGTCGTCACCGAGGTCCTCAGTCCCGAGGACGTGACTCGGGTGGCCAAGAAAGCGGACATGTTGCAGGTGGGAGCCCGCAACATGCAGAACTTCGAGCTCTTGAAGGAGCTGGGACGAGTCGGGCGGCCCGTGCTCCTCAAGCGGGGCATGAGCGCGACGCTCGACGAGTTGCTCCACGCAGCGGAGTACATCATGGCGGGGGGCAACCACCAGGTGGTGCTCTGCGAGCGCGGCATCCGCACGTTCGAGCCCGCGACCCGCGCGACACTCGACGTGAGCGCCATCCCCGTCCTCAAGGAACGGACCCACCTGCCCGTCGTGGTCGATCCTTCCCATGCGGCGGGGCGGAGATCCCTCGTCATCCCCCTGGCCTTGGCCGCCGTGGCCGCGGGAGCGGACGGCCTCATCGTCGAGTGCCATCCCCACCCGGATGCAGCCCTCTGCGACAAGGATCAGGCCCTCTCTCCGGACGACCTGGAACGCCTCGTGGGCCGTATCCAGGCCATGATCCCCCAGCGTCAGGCGGGCGTGGTCGGCCGCTGAGGTTTGATAAACTCTCCGTGGAAGTCGAGACCACGGAGGATTCCATCACCATGCACAACGCGATCTTGCTGCGCGGGTTCACGGCCCTCGTCGTGTCCTGCTGCCTATTGAGTTCATGCGGCGGGGACGAGCCCGAAACCGAGACGCAACCCGCGAGCCCCAAGACCCTGGCCGACATTCGCCCGGGGACTCTTTCCCTCGAGGAGATCGAAAAGGGTCTCGATGCGCCCGGCGCCCACGAGGCCTTCCGGCCCGAGAAACCCTTCGGGCTGGTCAGTGCGCTCGCGATTCCCAAGGACAATCCCTGCACCCCCGCGAAGGTCAACCTGGGTCGTCAGCTCTATTTCGATGTTCGGCTTTCACGGGACGACACCGTCTCTTGCGCCACGTGCCATGACCCATCGAAGGGCTGGACCGACAACCTTCCGGTCTCGAAGGGCATCGATGGAAAAACGGGAACTCGTAGCGCTCCAACCGTGATCAATCGAGGCACCCATGCGACTCAGTTCTGGGACGGCCGGGCGGCGTCGCTCGAAGAGCAGGCGAAAGGGCCCATCGCCAATCCCGTGGAGATGGGCTTCACTCTCGAGGAAGCCGCCGCGAAGATCAACGCCGTGGAGGGGTACCGTATCCAGTTTCAACGGATCTTCGGCGGACCGGCCACGCCGGATTCCATCGCCCAATCCATCGGCGCGTTCGAGCGAACCGTGCTCTCGGGCGACGCGCCCTACGACTATTGGGTGGCCTGGAAGACTTGGAAGGAGAATCCGCCTTCCGACGCGGCTCTCGCGAATCCCAAGGTGAAGGAACGCTATGAACGGGCCAAGAGGGGCTGGGAAGAACACCGGATGAGTGACGCCGCCATGCGGGGGATGGAACTCTTCTTCGGAAAGGCGGAGTGCAGCCTTTGTCACGTGGGCGACAACTTCACTGACGAGCAGTACTGGAACCTCGGCATCGGCATGGACCGGACGGAGTTCGACAAGGGGCGTGAAATGGTCACGGGGCTCGAGAAGGACCGCGGCGCCTTCAAGACGCCGC